>JAFTBJ010000084.1 GCA_017455295.1 Clostridia bacterium | reverse complement strand
TTTCCGTTCTTATTCCGCGGGCTCGTCGGCGGCCACGACCTCATCGTCCGGCTCGTCGGCGACATCGCCGCCTTCGTCCGCGCCCTCCGTTTCGGTGGGCTTGCTCATCTCGGCGGTATCGTCATGCGGCGCGGTGACCATCGCGACCACCGTGGCGTCTTCGGCGACCCGCATGATGCGCACGCCCTTCGACGGGCGGCGGCATTCGCGGATCTCCGCAAGCATCATCCGAATCAGGATGCCATCCGATGAAATGAGGATCAGATCGTCCTCCGTATTCACAAGGCGGATGCCGGCGACGTCGCCGTAGCGCGCGACATGATAATTCTTAAGGCCCTTGCCGCCGCGCGACTGCACGCGGTAATCGCTGACCGGCGAGAGGCGGCCGTAGCCGGTCTCGGCGACGGTGAGCACCAGCCCGGTGCCGTCCGTCTTGACCATCCCGACCACTTCATCGCCTTCTCCGAGCCGCAGCGCGCGCACCCCGCGCGCCGTGCGCCCGATCACGCGGGCGTCATTTTCGTCAAACCGGATCGCCATGCCCTTCTTGGTCGCGACCAGCAGGCTTTGATACCCATCGGTCTCGAGCACCTGTACGAGGCTATCCCCTTCGTCGAGGTCAATGGCAATCAGACCGTTTTTGCGGGTGTTCTGGTACGCGTCCAGCCGGGTGCGCTTGATGATGCCGCGCTTTGTGATCATGCACAGATACCGACCTTCGCTTTGCAAATCCGGCACGCACAGCATCATCGTCACCTTTTCGTCCCCTTGCAGCGGCAGGAGGTTGACCACGTTCATACCCTTCGAGGTGCGGCTGCCCTCGGGGATCTCATAACACTCCAGGCGATAGACGCGGCCTTCGGTGGTGAAGAACATCACATAATCGTGGGTCGACGACATCAGCATCGTATCGGCGACGTCTTCCTCGCGCGTCGTCATGCTGCGGATGCCCTTGCCGCCACGGCGCTGCGCTTTATATACATCGGCCGCCTGCCGCTTGATGTAGCCGAAACGGGTGAGGGTGAGCACACAATCTTCCTCGGGGATGAGGTCCTCGACGTCCACTTCGCCCGACACGATGGAGATATCCGTGCGGCGCTCATCGCCGTACTTGTCCCGCATCTTGAGGCATTCCTCTTTGACGATGGCGAGCACCTTGCCATGATCGGCGAGGATGGATTCGAGCTCCTGGATCTTCAGCAACAGCGCGCCGAGTTCATCTTCGATCTTCTGGCGTTCGAGGCCGGCGAGCTGACCGAGACGCATCTTCACGATCGCGTCCGCCTGCACGTCGTCAAACTGGAACCGCTCCATCAACCGCTCTTTCGCGACCGGAATATCCGGCGCGTTGCGAATGATGGCAATCACTTCGTCGATGAAATCGCTCGCTTTTTTGAGCGCTTCCAAAATATGCTCGCGCTCTTTCGCTTTGCGCAGATCAAACGCGGTGCGCCGCTCGATGACCTCGCACTGGAACTTGATGTATTCCTGCAGCATCTCCTTAAGCGTCAGCACCCGCGGCACGCCGCCGACAAGGGTGAGCATGATCGCGCCGAAGGTGACCTGCATCTGGGTGAACTTGAACAGCTGGTTGAGCACCACCTGCGGGTTCGCCGTTTTGTCGAGGTCGATGACGATGCGCATGCCCTCACGGCTGGAATGATCCACCACGTCGTGGATGCCCTCGACACGCTTTTCATCCGCCAGTTCGACGATGGATTTGACCAGGTTGAGCTTGTTCACCTGATAGGGGATCTCCGAGATGATGATGCGGAAGCGACCGTTCGAGGTCTCCTCGATCTCGGTGCGGGCGCGCACGATGATGCGGCCGCGGCCGGTGCCGTAGGCCGCGCGGATGCCCGCGTGTCCCATGATGGTGCCGCCGGTCGGGAAATCGGGGCCTTTGATGTATTCCATCAAGTCCGCCAGCTCCAGATCAGGGTCGTCGATCAGCGCGCAGATGCCGTCCACCACTTCACACAGGTTGTGGGGCGGGATGTTGGTCGCCATGCCGACCGCGATGCCCGACGAACCGTTGACGAGCAGGTTCGGGAACCGGGACGGCAGCACCGTCGGTTCCTTGAGGCGGTCGTCGTAGTTGGGGACAAAGTCCACCGTTTCCTTTTCGATGTCGGTGAGCATGTCGAGCGACATCTTGCTCATACGCGCTTCCGTGTAGCGGTAAGCCGCCGCCGGGTGGCCGTCGATCGAACCGAAGTTGCCGTGGCCGTCGACGAGCGGATAGCGCAGCGAGAAATCCTGCGCCATGCGCACCATCGCGTCATACACCGACGCGTCGCCGTGCGGGTGGTACCGCCCGAGCACCGTGCCCACCGTGTCGGCGCACTTGCGGTACGCCTTATCGGGGGTCAGGTTGTTCTCGTGCATCGTGTACAAAATACGGCGATGCACCGGTTTGAGGCCGTCCCGCACGTCCGGCAGGGCGCGCGCGACGATAACCGACATCGAATACTCGAGAAAGCTCTTTTTCATCTCTTTCTCAAGATCCGCCGTCAGCATGCGATCCTCCTGTCCGGTGATGGGGGTTTGCTGTTCATCCATGGGAGATCCCTCCTGTTTCTCGTTGCCGTTTTTCAATGCTTTTTAATCGGGTGATAGGTATTGACAATCTCTTTGAATTTCTCCAGATCTTCGATTGCTCGTTTCGGGATGACGAAAGGCCTGCCCGAAATCAGGATCACAATATCGTCTTTCTTCTCGATAAACGCGTCGACCGTGTCCCACCGGGCCTCGTCGATCCCGCCGATCACATCTCGGTACTGCACGTAGCCGGAAGCCAGATCGAAAAAGCACTCGACCTCCCGTTCCCTGTCGGTTTGCCTGCGCCGCACACGCCACCACGGCAGCAGCAGCCCGATCACCAAGATCGCCAGCCCAACCAACAAACCGGACAGGAACTGCTCGGTGTACATGCCCACCGACATCCCAATCGCGATCGCGATACCCATTCGAACGGGCAGCACCGTCATCATCTGCCGTTGACTATGCTGGACTTGCCGCCGCGTCCATTCTTCTTCCGTATATTGAATATCGCACCGCATCAGCGGTAGTTCGCCCCGAACGGGATCGTCCCGTTCGGGGATATGCGCGGTGGCTCTCGCCTGCATCCGTGCAAAGACCTTCGTTCTCAAGCGGCTGCCGCTGGCGAACACCACCCGGCGGATAAACGCCGCGTCTTCCTCGGTCAAGCACCGGGCGGGCAGCAGGATAAATTTCCCTTGCTGCGGAACAAACGCCATGCCGTCCTGCGTTTCCACATATAAAACATCCTGGTTCAGCGAGAAGCCGTCCACGATGCTCGCCGACGTCTTCATGATCGAGAAGATGGTCATCGTCACCATACCATAATATCCCGTAAAATTCCGCTGCCGATAGGCTTTTTGGGCCTGCTTTCGAAACGTGTACGGAATATACCACAAAATCGCCGCGAACAAAGCAAGCATCAGTAGCAGCCCGGCGACAAATATCCAATCGATCTGCCCGGTCTTCCACCATTGCACCGTCGTAAAAACGGCCGTCAAAAGCGCATAAAATCCCAGGATGACGGTCGTCATCTTATGCAGCCGCAGTCGCCCCAGCCGCTTTTCAATCAGCATCTGCATGGATACGACTTCTTCTTCTGTCAGGTCAACCGGAAATGTGATGCTGAGATCGTCTATGCTGAGATTGTTTAAGTCGTTCATGCCGTTTCCTCCTTTCGGCAGCGTGCCGCGATATCGTCCGCCTGCTCGTCCGTCAGGACGCGGCGGGGAATGAGCGCCGTCCATTCGGCGCCAAAGCGCAGACCGAGCATCTCGGGCGTTTCGATCACCTCTGTGACCGCATCAAGCGGCAGCGTTCCCTGCCACTCGGTGCTGTCCACCGTCACCACTGTATCGGAAAACGTGAGGGTGATCGCCGCCGGCAAACTGCGGCTGCGGTCATACCGCCGCCCCGCGTCGCCTTTTCGCACCGCCGGCAGCAGCACCGTATCCCACAGCAGCACGATCGCGCCGCCGAGGAAAAAGACCGTCGCCGTCATCATGCGGGCCGCGCCTAAAAGTAGCACGACGCCGCCCGCCGCACCCAGCAGCAGACCGCATACCGTCAGCGGCCAGCGTACCCGCCGCCGAGCACAAAAGCGCATATATTCGTCTTTGGTGCATCGTACCGATATGGTCATGGGGAAAATCCTTTCTAAATCTCTGGAACGTTGAATATGGAAAAGGTTGGCGGATATCACCACCGAAAATATTCGTCCAGCGTCCATTTGATCGGGTTGTCGTCGATATATTGCCAGATGGCGAGATAGTCTTCTTCTGTGCGGATAATGTGATCATAAAACGAGGTTTGGAAGATGGGTCTGCCGATCTCTTTTGTGACCATAATTTTGAAAGAGCGAATATCATTTGATAGGTTCGTTACGTCTGCAATTTCGATGTCGATCGTTGCCAAAATATTTTCTCTGTTTTTGGTGCAAATCGTGACAAAATACGCGCCATTTTCGCTGTAATCATAGGACGACAGCCGCGTGTGTTTGCGCACCGGTTGTTTTTCTATTTGTTTCATTTGCTCCCCTTACCGCCGTACCCGTGCAAAGGTGCGGCGCAAAAACGCGCAGGTCGCGTCGCGGTCGGCAAACGACTCCTTTTCAAAAATCAGCACCGCACCGCTGTCCTGCAGCACGACAAACCGCGCAGGCGTCTCCAGGCATACCTGCGCCTCGGCATAGGTCGTGCGGCGGGTGTGCGCCTCGGTCGTCCATTCGGCATAATCGGCATACAGCGACACGATCACGCCGTTTTGCAGCCGGTCGTAGGCGGGAAAGTCCGCTGCCGCCCGTTTGGCGGCGTCCCGCGGCAGCAGCACCGTCCAGATCAGGACGATCACCACGCCCGCCAAAGCCATACCGCCGCCGGTCAGCCAATAATACGGCGACTCCGGGTGCGGCCACACGGTTACCGCCGCGCCGCACAGCGCGGCCGCCGCCAGAATAAACATCGGGATGCAGTACCGCCCGACGCCGGTCTTTTTTGCCAGCGCTTTGCGCGCCGCGATATACTCCTCACGGCGGACGGTTTGTTCAAAAGACGGTACTCTTACCTCCATCGCGTCCTCCTGATCGCGGTCGATCCCGCCGTTTTCTCAAACAGGAATCGACGCTGGTCGTCGGTCAGCTGCCGACATGGCACGACGATCACCTCGTCGCTCGCAAAGCGGAACACGAGGCTTTGTTCGTTTTGATCAACAAAAAACGCGCCGAACATATAATAGGCGGTATCCGGGCGCTCCGGCCCAAAATCGACGCCGTCGTCCCATACCCACATATGCGGATGCTCGCCGCTCCCGGCCGCATCTTTTGCCATCGCTTTGAGCCGCGCGCCCGGCGCCAGCCACATCACCGGGATCAGCGCCAAGGCGACGATCGCGATGAGGAGCGACGGCAGGCTGTTCATCCCGTCCCCGAAAAAGGCGATCCCGCTCCATGCGGCCACCGCCGCGAGCAGCACCGTCTGCACAATCAGCCGGGGCGTGCTCGCGCGGCGCAGCTGCGCCCGCTGCAGCCCGTTGAGTAGTTCTTCCTCGGTGGGGATGAGTATCACATCAAATTCCATGGTGGTTTTGTCCTTTTCTTGTTTGCGGCACAAGCCGCAAACATATCGCGCCGCCGCTCGGCGGCATATCGAATTGCCATCAGGCAATATATCGCATCGCGCGGAACGCGCGATATATCGCATTTGTCGTCAGGCGAATATAGTATGGTTCTTACTGTCCCGCCACTTCGCGGTAGAGCGCGAACGCATCCGCCATATTGACAATCTCGTCGCCGTTCATATCGGCGGCGCGCGTCTGCGCCTCGGTCAGCGTGATCTGCCCCGACATCGCGCGATAAAGGGTGAACGCGTCGTCCATGTTCAGCACGCCGCTCTCATCCATATCGCCCGCCATGATCACCGGCGCTGTGGCGCCGTAATGCCACACCGCCGCCGATAGTCTGTCGTTGCCTATGTCGATCGCAAGTTGTTCGCGATCCTCTTTTGTACCGCCGTAATACACATGCCGCAACGCTCGGCACCGCTGAAACACCCACGGGCTGATGTTGGTTACGCTGGCGGGGAACAGGAGCGATCGCATCTCCCCACAGGAAATAAACGCGCCTTCCGCGATCGTTTTGGTGCCGGGCCTCACGTTGTAATGGGCGGGGATCTCCTCGCCCTTTACCTCGATCAGATACGGCCCGATATAGAGCGCGCCGTCTTCCCAGTTGCCGGGATACTCATAATAGGCCGTACCCTCAAACGCCCCGCCGCCGATCGCCGTCACGCTGCCCGGCAGGATGACGAGCGCAAGGCACTCGCAGCCTTTAAACGCCGATTCCCCGATGCCGATCAGCCCCTCGGACACGATAACCGATTGCATATCGTCACACAGTTCAAACGCCCCCGCCGCAATCACTCTGGTGCCCGGCTTGAGCTGGCAGGAGGTGGAAATCTCCCGGCTGTTCGCTTTTATCAAATACTTGCCGATATACAGCAGCCCCTCTTCCCAGTTATAGGGATTGTCATAATAGTAGGTATAGTCAAACACCTCGCTGCCGATCCATATCAAACTATCGGGAAGATGGATCTCGTCCAGCATGGAACAACCGTAAAACGCCGCATTTTCCAGGGTGGTCACCCCGTCGGGAATCGTCACGGCGGTCATTTCCGTGCAAGCGATAAACGCCGCGTTCCCGATCACGGTCACGGGATAGCCCCCGACGGTCGCCGGGATGTCGACGACCGTGTCGCTGCCCAGATAGCGCGTGATGATCGCTTTGCCGTCGTCGATCTCATATTCAAAATCGCCGCTTTGCTCCGCGCCCGCCGCCGTTATCGGCCATGCGCCAAAGAGCAGCGCCATCGCGCCGATCACGGCGCACCATTTTAAAAGTGTTTTCATACAGGGTTTGTCCTTTTCTTGTTTGCGGCTTGCGCCGAACATATCGCTGCTTTTCCACCTCATCCGTCTCGGCGTGACCGCCTCGACACCTTCCCCTCAAGGGGAAGGCTTTCGCGCGCCGTTTGTTTTCAAGGCTTCCCCTTGAGGGGAAGCTGTCACGCGACAGCGTGACTGATGAGGTGTCAAGAAAGATGCTCCAATATATCCTCACATACTGCCGTAAAGTGTTGATTGATATCCAAGTTAGAATATCGCAGTACCATCAACCCTCGTTCGGATAAGTAACGATCCCTTTTTTTATCTTGCACCGCTTTTTCCGGCATATAGTGCTGAGAGCCATCCAACTCTATTACCAGCTTGGCGTTTGCACAATAAAAATCCACTATGTACGGACCGATTACTTTTTGTCTGTTGATTGTTACGGGAAGTGTTTTCAAAAAATCATACCATAAATGCCGTTCTTCTTTTGTCATGTCGCGGCGCAATTTTTTGGCATACGGCGTGAGGTTTTTATTTTGCAGGTCGTTCATATTTTTCCACCTCATCCGTCTCGGCGTGACCGCCTCGACACCTTCCCCTCGAGGGGAAGGCTTTCGCTCGCCGCTTCTTAAATGTCCAAATTCTCCACATACTGTGCGTTTTTCTCGATGAAATCGCGGCGGGGCTCGACCTTGTCGCCCATCAAAATGGAGATCGCTTCATCGGCGGCGAGCGCGTCTTCGAGCGTCACCTGATACATGGTGCGGAACGCCGGATCCATCGTGGTCTCCCACAGCTGTTCGGGATCCATTTCACCGAGACCTTTATACCGCTGCACGTCGGCGCTGCCGCCGAGCTCCGCAATATAGCTGTCCCGCTCGTCGTCGCTGAACGCATACCGCACCTGCTTGCCCTTCGACACTTTGAAGAGCGGCGGCTGCGCGAGATACACATGCCCTTCCTCAACGAGCGGCCGCATATAGCGGAAGAAGAAGGTTAAAAGCAGCGTGCGGATGTGCGAGCCGTCGACGTCGGCATCCGCCATGATGATGACCTTGCCGTAGCGCAGCTTCGAAAGATCAAAATCGTCCCCGATGCCACAGCCGAGCGCCACCACGATCGGCGTCAGTTTATCGTTGCCATACACTTTGTCGATGCGGGCTTTTTCGACGTTGAGCATCTTGCCCCACATCGAGAGGATCGCCTGGAAATTGCGGTCGCGTCCCTGGATCGCGGAGCCGCCTGCGGAATCGCCCTCGACGATATAGAGCTCGGTGCGTTCCGGGTCGCGCCAGATGCAGTCGGCGAGTTTCTCGGGCATCCGCATCGAGCCGATACCCTTTTTCTTGCGGGCGTTTTCACGCGCTTTCTGCGCCGCTTCGCGCACTCTGGCCGCGTTGATGGATTTTTCCAAAATCGCGCGGGCCGCTTGCGGGTTTTCCTCAAGATACGGCACAAGTTTTTCGCTGAGCAGCCGGGTGACCAGCTTGCCGATCGCCGTGTTGCCGAGTTTTGCCTTGGTCTGGCTTTCAAACTGCGCGTCGGTCAGCTTGACGCTGACGATCGCCGTCAAACCCTCGCGCACGTCGTCGCCCTTCAAGTTGCTGTCGCCGTCTTTGAGCAGCTTATATTTGCGCGCGTAATCGTTCAAAATGCGCTGCATGCCGTTCTTGAACGACTGCTCGTGAGTGCCGCCGTCGATGGTATGCATATTATTGGCGAAACTGAGGATCGTTTCGTTGTAGCTGTCATTATATTGGAACGCCACCTCCGCGACCGAATCGCCGTCGCTGATGGACAGATGGATCACCTCGTCGTGCAGCGCCATATAGCCGCGCGTTTTGTTGATATATTCCACAAAACTCGAGATGCCGCCTTCATAGCAATAGCTCTCCTCGATCACCTTGTCGGGATCGCGGCGGTCGGTCAGCGAAATGCGAAGCCCCGCATTAAGAAATGCCTGCTCCCGCATCCGCTTTTGCAGCGTCTCAAAATCATATTCTGTGGTATCGGTAAAGATGGTCGCATCCGGTTTGAAGCGGATGAAGGTGCCGTCGTGATCGGAGGTGCCGATCACGGTGAGCTCGGTGACGGCGGCGCCTTTTTCAAACCGCTGCGCATACACCTTGCCGTCGCGGGAGATCTCCACTTCGAGATACTCCGACAGCGCGTTCACGACCGAGCTGCCCACGCCGTGCAGACCGCCGGCGACCTTATATCCGCCGCCGCCGAATTTGCCGCCCGCGTGCAGCACCGTCAGTACGACGGTGACGGTGGGCAGTCCGAGTTTTTCGTTGAGTCCCACCGGGATGCCGCGGCCGTTGTCGCGCACGGTGATGACGTCGCCGGGCAGGATCTCCACCTCGATATGGGTGCAGTATCCCGCAAGCGCTTCGTCGATCGAGTTGTCCACGATCTCATACACGAGATGGTGCAGCCCGCGCGGGCCGGTCGACCCGATGTACATACCGGGGCGCTTGCGCACAGCTTCCAAGCCTTCGAGCACCTGGATCTGACTTTCGTCATACGCTTCATTTACCGTCGTTTGCAATTCCGTATCCACTGTTGCTATCTCCTTTTCTGTTGAGGCGGTTTACTGCTGACTTTTTCATATCAAAGCGCGGGAAACATCCCGGCGCGTAATCGTTTTTTCAATGTTGCGGGCGCAAGCTGGCACAGATACACCGTTTGCCGCCCGTTTTCGACACACACGACAAAGGAACGCGGCAGCTCATAAGTGATGCTGACCACCTGTCCCGCCTGTTCGGCCGCCGCAAGAAAGTCCCGCGTGTGGCGGCTGACGGTTGTATTGTCCATATCGAAAATGCCGACGACGTCGGCCATTCTGACCACGACGTCCTGTCCCAGATGCAGGTACATCACAACGTCCTTTCTTCCATACTGCCGCGCACGATCTTTGCCGAAAACCCGGCATGCAGCCGGTCTTTCATCGCCGGATCGCAGCAGGTAATGAAGGTTTGCCATCCGGTCATTTGATTGAGCAGAAAATCCTGCCGGGACGCATCCAGCTCGCTCATCACATCGTCGAGCAGCACCACCGGCTGCTCGCCGCATGCGTCTTGGAGCAGCGCGGCTTCCGCCAATTTGAGCGCCAGCACGCAGGAACGCTGCTGCCCCTGCGACCCAAAGCGTCTCGCGTCGCTGCCGTTGATGGTCACGTCAAAATCATCCCGATGCGGGCCGATGGTGGTGAACCCGGCGCGCTGATCGATTTGACGCGACGCCTGCAGCGCGTTATACAGCGCGTCCGCCGTGTCGCGCCCGGTCTCATATGCCAGCGCAAGACGTTCCCGCCCGGCGGATAAGCCGTCATATATCGCGGCAGCGCGGTCGCCGAGTTTTTCAAGATAGGCTCGTCTCTCCCGACGTACCGCTGCACCGGAAGACGCCAACTGCCGGTCGAATGTGTCAAAAAGCAACGGATCGTCCGGCTGGTCGCCCGCACGGATCGCTTTGATCAATCGGTTGCGCTGTTTGAGTGTTTTGAGATACTCCGCGAGCACCGGCATAAACGCCGGGCGAAGCTGACAGCACGCGGCATCAAGAAATTTTCGCCTCTCTTCCGGCCCCGCTTTGATGAGCGCCAAATGCTCCGGAGAGAAGATCACGGCGCAAAATCGCCCGGTAAGCTTTGTCACAGCGGGAAGCGGCAGCCCGTTGAGCACGGCGCTGCGGCGCGCAGCGATCGTGATGGTCGCCTGCTGCTGTCGTCCGGCGGCGTCAAACCGCATCGTCAGCTTCGCGCTGTCCCGTCCAAAACCGACCAGCTCCGCGTCTTTGGCGCCGCGAAAACTTTTGCCGCCGGTGAACAGCCAGATCGCTTCCAGAATGTTGGTTTTGCCCTGCGCGTTGTCTCCATACAGCACATTCACGCCATCGCCGGGACAGAAGGACAGCGTATCGATGTTGCGAAATCCTTCCATCGACAAAGACAGCACGTTCATGTCGCGTCTCCTTCGACGATGATCGTCTCGCCGCGATATACGACCGTTTGTCCCGGGCGAATTTTTTTGCCGCGCATGAGGCATACGTCGCCATCCACCGTTACCTTCCCGGTTTGGATCACGCTTTTCGCTTCGCCGCCGGTCATAGTCATGCCGCTGAGCTTGAGCAGCGCATCCAGCCGGATATATTCGGTTGAAATGGTCACCGTTTTTTTCATCGTTAAGCCTTTCTAGAAATCAGAAAATTCGAGATTAGAGGTTCAAGAATCTTTCCGTCGTCGCCGGAAGAGTTTGCAGAATCTACCGGCGATAGGTAGGACGCAGCTTTAATCCGACTGCGAGGATCTCCACAAGATTTGTGCGTGATTCCTTTGACAATCCCTCCGGATTCACACATGGGAGCGCGCCGCAAGTTTGTCTCCTGAGCGAAGCATCCGTCAGGATACGAAGTCGAAGGATCTCGTGTGGAACACGGCGATGCCATAGGAGATCCTTCACTGCGTTCAGGATGACAGCGCCATCCCAGCGCGATGTGGGCATCGCGCTCTACGGCACGCCACAAAATTATCCAAATCTGTCGCGCGTCAGCGCGCCACCTTTATTTTTCATTTTCCATTTTTAATTGTTCGTTGTTTTACTGTCCTTTTTTGCTGCTGTTCGGCAGACGCACCGGCAGCACAAGGAAGAGGAAGTTGTCTCCTTCAGGCGGCAGAATCTTCATGGGAGACAGTGCGCCGTTGAGTTCGATGCGTACTTCATCGCATTCCACATTTTTGAGCGCATCGGTCAAGAACTGATGGTTGAATCCCATTTCTTCTTCCTGTCCGCTGATGTCCGCTGCCGTCACATCCGACGCGGCGCCGAGCGGTGTGGAACAGCTGATTTTGATCACATTGCCGCCGAATTCGCACACGATAGGCGATTTAACGCGATCATTGATTACAATTGCCGCACGCGCGACCGACTGCATCAACTCGCGCGTATTGACTTTGATGGTGGTGAGCACCTGCTGCGGGATCGCTTTGCGATAGGGCAAAAATTCGCCGTCGAGCAGCCGCGAGATCACCAAATGCTCGCCCACTTCCACCGCTACATGCCGCTTACCGACAATCAGCGACGTCGGCACATCTTCATCGTCCATCAATTTGAGCAGCTCCGCCGCTGTTTTGCGCGGCATGACAAACTGCATCACTTCGCCGGATTCGATCGGCTCCTTGCGCAGCGCCAGCCGTGATCCATCCAAACTGACCAGCGTCAGTTGATGATCATACACATCGAACAACACGCCTTTATGTACCGGGCGAGACGACTCGCTCATTGCCACCGCAAACAGCGTCTGCCGCAGCATGCTTTTGAAAGTCGACCTCCCGATTACAAATCCGACGCCGTCTTCCACCGACGGAATCTCGGGATATTCATCCGCTTCGATTCCCATGATCTCATATTCCGCCATGCCGCATTGAATGTGAACATTCAATTTTTCATCCGTTTCGATCGAGACGGTGTGGTATGGCAGATTGCGCACGATATCTCCAAACAGTTTGACCGACAGCACGATCGCTCCCGGTTCTTTGATCTGCGCCTCCATTGTTGTGGTGATGCCGATCTCCATATCGTATCCGGCAAGAAACAGAGAAGAGCTGCGCGCTTTAAGCAGCACGCCTTCCAGCGCCGGAAGAGTGGATTTGCCCGATACGGCGTGGCTGACGGTGGATACCGCGTTTTGAAGGGCTTCTGTTTGGCATACAATATTCATAACTGTCGTCTCTCCTTTTTTGCGGCACGAAGCAAAGCGCGGCCGCTTATAACATTCTTACTTATATTCATCATCATCATATAGACGGTGAATTTGTGAAAAATATAGAAAACGCTTAGAAATAGGCAGAATATAGGTTCACAGAAACGCGTGTAAAAAAAGTGAAAAAGAGGAAAAAAAAGGGGTGGAGAAGGAAAAACTCACAAGATGTGGAAAAGGGTGAGTGAATAAGTGAAAAAAACGTGGAAAACAGCAGAATATTCACATGATATAAACGTGAAATCCACAAAATTTGTGGATCATTCGTCGCTGAGATTTTTCACGATATCGTTGACCATGTTGCGGAAGGTCGGATCCTGCCGCATCATTTGATCGACGCGATGCAGCGCATAGACGACGGTGGAATGATCGAATCCGCCGAACTCTCTGCCGATGTCTTCCTGTTTGAGACCGGTGATGCTTCTTGTCACATAAAACGCGACCTGCCGAGCTTTCGGGATCGGCGCGGTGCGGGATTTGGAGAAGATATCGTCCACCGTCACATTGAAGGTACGGGCCACTTCGGTCGCGATCCGCTCGATGGTGACCGGGGTGGGCTGCTGGTTGGTGCGCATATCGCGGATCACGCTTTGCGCGATGCTGACCGTCGGAGCGTTGCCGCCGATCATATACTGTGCATGGATGGTTTTGACGGCGCCCTCAAGCTGCCGCACATTGGTTTTGAGCTGGGTGGCGAGATATTCGCACACGTCGTTCGGGAGATCCATCTTCAGCAAAAACGCTTTGCGCCGCACGATTGCCACGCGGGTTTCATAATCCGGCGCCTGAATATCGGCGAGCAGACCCATTTCAAAGCGGGTGCGCAGGCGTTCTTTCAGGGTCGCGATCTCACTGGGTGGACGATCGGACGTGAGCACAATCTGGCGGCCGGCGTTGTGCAGATAGTCAAATGTATAGAAAAATTCATCCTGCATACGTTCTTTGCCCGCTAAAAACTGAATATCGTCGACGAGCAGAATATCCGCCATGCGATATGGCTTACGGAACTCATCAAACGTTAATTCCTTTTGAACGGCGCGGATAAAATCGTTGGTCATTTCTTCGCAGCGGGTATACATCACGCGGGCGTTCGGATTGTTTTCGCGAATGGTGGCCGCGATGGCATACAGCAGATGCGTTTTGCCGAGGCCCGAGCTGCCGTAAATGAACAGCGGGTTATAGTTTCCCGAAGGATGCGTCGCCACGGCGAGCGCCGCCGCATGGGCGAAATTGTTGGACGAGCCCACGATGAAATTTTCAAACGTGTAGTCGCCGGTTTCTACCATGCGGTTGAAGAAATAATAAGCGCCGAATTCATCGTCGGCCGGTACAGGCGGGATATTCGGATGATGCTCGTTGCTGACGATACGCAGCGTGACGGGGAATCCCAGCACATGCGAAAACGCTTCCTGCACCAGCGCGGCATAGTGTTCGTCGATGATGGATTTTTGAAATTCCGTCTTGACTTCCACCAGCACGTCGCTGCCTTTGATGGATTTTAAATTCAGCGCGCCGATCCACATGTCCATAGCGGCTTCGCTGATATCAAAGTGTTCCTGGATGTACTGCACCACATAGATCCAGACTTCATAAATGGATTCGTTCGAACCGGACATAAAAAAGAAACACCTCTCCAAAAAAGAATAAAAAAGAATACGCCATAATAACTATTATATTATATCATATAAATAAATATATTTCAACTCCTTATAATAAAAATGTGAAAAAATGTGCGGAAAAGAATATTTTTTATAGATTGGCAGAAAAATCAAAAAAAATCACCATATCTTGTATATGCCCGGAGAATAACCACAATTCGCAAAAAAAAAGAGGGCGGATGACAAATTTTTTATTGACTTTTTTCCTCTATTCGGTATATAATATATCCTTGCTGAGATTGGAATCGTAAACGGGAGCGTCCGCTTCCGTTAAAATTGAGGGAAACGACAGAAAGGAGGAGCAGCAATGCTTCGTACTTATCAGCCGAAAAAGCGTCATCGCAAAATGGAACACGGCTTCCGTAAAAGAATGGCGACCGCGAACGGCCGCAAGGTGCTGGCTCGCCGTCGTGCAAAAGGCAGAAAAAGATTGACGTATTAATTCAAAAGACGCGTAACGTTCGGCTGCGGCGTAACGCGCCGGTTTTTGTGCAGCCGAATGAAAAAACGCAGGGTGACTGACAATGATGAGCCACACTGTTCGCCGCCGGTTTTGACCGGCGGAATCTCGAGAGTTTTGCTGCTCGCTCGGGTATCCTGCCGAGTTGTGCGGAGGGAAAACCTCGATAAGAAAGCATCATTGACAAAGCGAAAGAGCCACCTTGCGTGGTTCTTTTTTGCTATAGCGAAAGAGAGTCAAACGCCATGTGTTCGAGTCCTTTTCGCTATACAGCCCGGAGGAAAGGCGACGCGGCAAAACGGCCGCTGTCCGCCGGAAGAAGACACGCGATCGTGCGGTCTCTCCCCGGCTGAAAAAGACATTTTGCCGCCTTTTGGCAGAAAGGCAACCGGCATGACGACCGTAACGGTGATCAACCAAAACAAAGAGTTTCGGACGCTGTATTATCACGGGCGGTCCCAAGTCGGACCGCTGCTGGTGTCGTATGTCAGAAAACGGCGGGACGATACGATCCGCATGGGCATCACCACCGGAAAAAAGCTCGGGAACGCGGTCAACCGCTCCCGCTGCCGCCGTTTGATTCGGGAAGCCTTTCGTCTGTTGCTGCCGCATTGCCGGCCGGGATTTGACGTGGTGTTCGTCGCGCGCGGACAGATGACGACTGCGTCGATGCAACAAGTCCAAAGCGTGATGAAGCGGCAGCTGATCGCGCTTGGGGTATATGAAACGGAAGAAGGCGAACGAGGGTGAAACGGCTTTTGATCGCGCCGATCCGGTTTTACCAGCGGCATATCTCGCCGCATACGCCGGGATGCTGTCGGTTTTATCCGACCTGTTCGCAGTATGCGGTGGAAAGTCTCGAACGATTCGGCGCTTTGAAAGGAAGCGGGCTTGCGATTTGGCGCATTCTGCGCTGCAACCCGTTTGGCGGGCACGGCTATGATCCCGTGCCGATGAAACAGGAAAAACCGCCGCGCGGCGATGGATCTGCGCATAGGGGAGGACACCATGTTTGATATTTTTGGTATTTTAGGCAAGCCGCTCGGCTGGGTGATGGCGCAAATCTTCAATCTGGTCGGCAACTATTTTGTGACCATCTTTTTGTTCACATTGATCATCCGTCTTTTGCTGTTCCCGCTGAGCCTGAAACAGCAAAAGAGCACGATGGAGCGCGCGCGGCTCGCCCCGAAACAGGAGCGGCTGCAGAAAAAGTATGGCAACGACCGGCAGAAGCTTGCGCAAAAACAGCAGGAGCTGTATGAAAAAGAAGGCGTGAGCATGACCGCCGGCTGCCTGCCGATGGTGTTGTCCATGATCGTGCTGTTCGGCGTCATCGCGGCGATTTATAAACCGCTTGCATATCTCGCGACTCCCTCGATCCCCGAGCAGGTCATCCGCGTGGCTGAGCAGGCCATCCTGGTGCATGGCACCGAGCTCGAATATGAGGAAGCGGCGCCTGCCGGTGAAGGCAAAGTCACCGAGAATCAGCTGGCCGGATATTACGGCGAGCTACGGCTGATGCTCAACAGCGAGCGCGGCAGCAACAAAGAGGATATCACCCGTGAGATCGACGAGCCGTCGCCGCGGGCGCTTGCACGCGCCTATAGCGACGCGGGGATCGTGAGCGAAGAGAAAAAAGACGGCAAGGTCACCTATACGGTGAACGAGCAGGCGTATCAGGAAAAACTCGCGGCCTATCAAGCGCTGACGGCCGGAAAAACCGGCGCGGAATATTATGACCAAATCGTGAAAATGAGCGAGCAATTCTCGCTGTTCCCCGGATTCTCGCTGCTTGAACAGCCGTGGAACGAGGACGGGTTCGCCGGCATCAACTGGCTGTGGATCATCCCGCTGCTGTCGGGACTCACGTCGCTGGCGGCCAGCTTCCTGACCATGCGGTACAGCAAAAAGAGCATGCCGCAAAATCAGCCGGGACAAGGTTGCTCGCAGTATTCGATGCTGATCTTCATGCCGGCGTTCTCCACCTGGATCGCGTTCTCGGTGCCGGGCGCTGTGGGCGTTTACTGGATCTTCAGCAACATCATTTCGCTCGCGCAAACGGTGGCGCTGAACAAGATTTATGACCCGGCGAAAGCGCGTGCCGAAGCGGAAAAAGAATATGAAGAACGCCGCCGCCGCAAAGCGGAGGATAAGAAACGTCTGGCACAGTCGCGTCAGCGCGAAGAAGCCGAAGCGCGTCAGGCGGAGCAGGAAGAAGAACGTCAGCGCGAAGAGTCTCGCGAGATGAGCAAGAAAAAGAAGAAAAAGAAGGGCGCAAAAGCTCCGCAGAAGGTGGAGGATACCGCGCCGCAGGAAGACGATGAAAGCGATCTCGACGTTGACGCGACGAGCGACGAAGACGAAGCGGAAGACGCGGGAGAGAGCCCGCGCGAAAACGACGCGGCGGATACGCCGACGGACGAGGAATGAGCCATCAAACGTCATAAAGACGGAAAGGATAAGAGCATGCGAAAGGAATGTGTAAAAGAAGCCGCAACGATCGAAGAGGCCAAAGCCCTCATTGCGGCGGAGCTGGGCGCGGAGATCAGCGCCATCACCTTTGAGGTGATCCGGGAACCGAAGAAGAAAGCGTTCGGCCTCTTCGGTGGAAACGACGCGAGTGTGAAAGGCGTGCTGGAAACAAACGGCGAGCCGGCGGAAGAAGCGGCCGACTATGTGCGGCGCGTACTCGCTGCGATGAACGCACAAGCAGAGGTCACGGTACAAGAAGACGATGACGACGGCTGTACGGTGGATATCCGGGGCGAGCATCTCGGCTTTATCATCGGCCGTCGCGGCGACACGCTGGATGCGCTGCAGTATTTGGCCGGGCTGGTCGCCAATCGTGCCCGCAGCAAGTACTACCGTGTCACGGTGGACGTGGGCGATTATCGCGAAAAACGGGAAAAAACGCTGGTGTCGCTGGCCCGCAAAATGGCGGGACAGTCGGCGCGTACCGGCCGGAAGAATTCGCTTGAGCCGATGAATCCGTATGAGCGCCGCATCATCCACACCGCTGTGCAGGGCATCGAAGGCGCGACGTCATGGAGCGTCGGCAGCGAGCCGAATCGACATGTGGTGATCGGGCCGAGCGACGACAACCCGGTCAAATCGCGCGGCAAGCGCGGAGGCCGCGGCGGCAAAGGCAAACGCGAAAAGAAAGCGGCGGATCAAACGACCGAGCAGCCGACAGAAAGCAAAAAGCCGCGTCGCAAGCTGCGGGACAGCGAGTATGTGATCACGCCGCCCGAGCGGAAGGTGCGCGCGTTTGTGCCGCGCAGCAACCCGCTTCCCACCGCGGAAGACGCGGCGCCCAAAGATAAGACGGCGTCCGAAACAGAAGCGACGGCAACCTTGTACGGCCGGATCGAGCTGTAAAAACAGAAGACAAACGGAAAATCCCCGGGATGAAACCATCCCGGGGATTTTATCATATAGAGTTAGGGCGTCACATACTGCGCGATCAGCTTCTCGCGCATCTCGTCGGTGACGCCGAGGCCGTCTCGCAGATACCCGTCAAAGCCGCCGTAAAGCTCATCGGCTGCCAAAAACGACTGCGCCAGATAGTCGGCGTGCGCGCCGAACATCCGGCGCACAGCCGCCGCTTCGTCCGGCTTGCCCGCTTGCTCGCGGGCGCGCACCAGCGTGTCCATCTCGCCGCGCAGGCAGTCATTGGTGAAGAGATAATCCCGTTCGATGGTATCCCGGGCGACGCCGAGCAGCGCCAGCAGGATCACTGCCCCAAACCCGGCGCGATCTTTCCCGGCGGAGCAATGCCACAGCACCGCGCCTTCTCGCGGGCGCAGGAGCTCCCGCACAAACGCGGAAAATTGGGCGCGGCAGCGCGGCCCCGCCACGAAATTGCGATAGGTGCGGTGCATATACCAGGTGGCGGCATCCGGATCGTGCGACAACGCCGCCAGCGCCGCGTTCATGGATTCCTCGTCCCGCGTCAAGCCGGTGGTCGGTTCATCGACGACCGGCAGCCAAACGACGTCCACGTCCGGCAGCACGGGATCGGGTCGCCCGGCGCGCTCCCCTTCCGCCCGCAGGTCGATGATGGCGGAAAGCGAGGCGGTCAGCGTCTTGACGTCGCGCGGCGTCGCGGACGCAAGCGCGCCGCTGCGAAAGAGCCGGCCGGGCTTGATGGTCCCGCCGGCGGCGGGAATCCCGCCCAAATCGCGTGTATTCGGCAGCGCGTCAAACGGAAGAAGACGGGAAACGGGAGAGGTCATTCGGCTGCCTCCCCGTCTTCGGCCGGTGCGTCGGAAGCATCCGTTTCCGGTGCGGAGGCGACGTCGCAGAAATCCTCCGGCAACGCACGGATATAGGCGATCATTTGTCTGTCGGGACGCTCCTCTTTGACCGCTTCGACCAGCGCGGCGGTTTGGCTGCCGTCTTTGGTCTCCAGCGCCGCTTTCAGCAGCGCGGCGGTTTTCTCACATTGAAACAGTGAGAGGCCGTCCGCCGCCAGCTCCGCAAACCCGCGGTCATTCCCGCTGCAAAACGCGGCGAGCGAGTTGGCGTTCAGCTCGCACAAAAACAGCCACACAGCGTATACCGCCGACCGTCCGCGGGACAAAGCCGGAATGACGGCATAGGCCGGCAGGGTTTTGTCGTCGGTTTTGGCAAGCAGGTTGCCGATGACGGCGTCGATCACCTCGCCGTCGGGCAGCGCTTCGAGCTGGGGTTTGGTCAGGGTGCCGTACTGCGCCATCAACTGATCGGCGCGGCTTTTGGAGCGGCGGCCGAACAGCACCTGCTGCAGCAAAAACAGCAGCACGAAAGCGACGAGAAGCGCGATGATCCAAACGATTTGCGGCATGGTTGATCACTCCTTTTAGAGGTTAGAGATTAGAAGCCATAGAGCGGGGGCAAAGGGGCATGAAAATGGAAAAGGGAAAATGAAGGCACAAAACGCCTTCTCCTTGAGGCAGATTCCCCTGACAGGGGAAATGTCCGCAAAGCGGACAAAAGGGCGGCCGTTTCCGGCGAGGAAAAGGTGGGTGAGCGTGAGCGAACCCGGATGAGGTGGAACCAATGGTCACCGCCCATTCGTGGCAGACACCTCATCCGTCTCGGCGTTACCGCCTCGACAACTTCTCCTCGAGGAGAAGCCTTGAAGGCCCGCCGCCAGTGGCGGATGAAGCGAGGCAAAAGGAGTGGCGTGCCTCACGGCAATTGGCAAGGCATTTTAATGCCGTAGACAGAGCCGATGTTTGGGCAGGGTCATCGCGCCTACGGCTCGCCGGAAGATGTGTTTGCTATAGTTAAAGGGAGTCGAACACATACGGTTTTCGCCGATGCAATTTTGCCTGCGGCGGCGTATAAAAGCCTCGGAATGCTGACGCCTTGCTAAGACGAGACGGCAAAAATCGCCGAAATTGGCCGATGAGAGGCGCATGGGGTTCGACTCTCTTTCACTATCGGTTATCCGCCATCCGTGGGTCTCCCTGTTTTTCCTCTTCCAGCAATTCTTCCATAATGATTTTGCACACGGTCGCGAGGCTATTTGCTTCCACATAATCGGCGGAGAGCGCGTAGCCGCCGGTGTGCAGATCCCGCAAAATATCGTCGGCGATCTGCAGCCCTTCGCGCGCGGCGGCGTAATCGGGCTTCACAAACCATGCTTTTTGCATGATGCCGCGAATGCGGGTGCGGATGCCGGGCGGCAGCGGCTTGCCCGAAGCGTCCACAGCGGGTGGCGGCGCGGTCACGCCGCTTGGCTCATGCCGCATTCGGCGAGCGATGTCGTAGGTCGCGCGGCGGGAGAACACCAGCGCTTCCAGCAGCGAGTTACTGGCGAGGCGGTTGAGCCCGTGCACACCGGTGTGGGCGCATTCGCCCGCCGCGTACAGCCGATCCACCGTGGTGTTGCTGAACAGTCCCACGTCGATGCCGCCCATCAAATAATGCTGGCAGGGGAACACGGGGATGAGGTCTTTCGTCATATCCACGCCCTCTTCCAGGCACCGTGCATAGATCATCGGGAACCGGTCTTTGATGAACGCTTCGCCTTTATAGCGGATGTCAAGATAAAATTTCTCGCTGCCCTGCCGCTGCGCTTCTTCAATGATGCAGCGGGACACCACGTCGCGTGGAGCAAGCTCGCCGCGCTCGTCGTAGCGGGTCATAAACGCCTCCCCTGCCGCGTTCAGAAGCTTCGCGCCTTCGCCACGCACCGCTTCCGAGATGAGAAACCGTTCCCGCCCTTCGTCGGCAGCAAACGCCGTCGGGTGGAACTGCACATAATGCAGGTTTTTGATGCGGGCGCCGAGTTCATAGGCGAGCGCGATGCCGTCCCCGGTCGCGATCGCGGAATTGGTGGTGTAGGGATATACCCGCCCGATGCCGCCGGTGCAAAGCAGGCAGTAAGAGCAGGCGACCTGCCGGATGTCGCCGTCCTGCAGCAGCGTCGCCCAAAAACCGCCCGGCACGGGGGTCAGACGGCTGAGCTGGGTGTGCTCGATCAAGGTGACGTTCGGCAGCTTTTTCACCGCCGCATACAGCTTTTCGGTCATCTCGCGACCGGTGGAATCCTTGTGATGCAGGATGCGGCGGCGGGAATGGCCGCCCTCCAGCGTCATTTGCACCTGCTCTCCGACACGGTCGAAATCCACGTCCATATGCTCCATGATGCGCAGCACGTCTTTGGGGCCTTCGGTGACCAGGATCTGCAGCGCGTGCAGGTCGTTTTGATAGCCGCCCGCGATCAGCGTGTCGGCGATGTGCAGGCGGTAATCGTCGTGCTCGGTGTCCACCACTGCCGCGACGCCGCCCTGCGCGAGCATGCTGTTGCAGACGGTCTGTTCCCGTTTGGTGATCATCAGCACCCGCACCTGCGGCTCGAAATTGAGCGCCGCATACAGTCCCGCAACGCCGCTGCCGACGATCAATACGTCATACTCTTTTTCCATGCCGGGTCTCTCCTCAATCCAGTTCAAATTGGCCGGTATACAATTTATAGTAGCGTCCTTGCTGCGCGATCAGGTCGTCGTGGTCGCCGCGCTCCAGGATCTCGCCGTGCTCGATCACGAGGATCGCGTCGGAGTTTCGCACGGTGGACAGCCGGTGCGCGATCACAAAGGTGGTGCGCCCGTTCATCAGGCGGTCCATGCCGTGTTCGATGTGCAGTTCGGTGCGGGTATCCACCGAGCTGGTCGCTTCATCGAGGATCAAAATGGCCGGGTCGGCCACCGCCGCACGGGCAATGTTGAGAAGCTGCCGCTGCCCCTGCGACAGGTTGCCGCCGTCGCTTTCGAGCACGGTGTCGTATCCATGCGGCAGCCGCATGATGAAGGAATGCGCCGAGGCGAGCTTCGCCGCCGCGATGCACTCGTCGTCGGTGGCGGCCGGCTTGCCGTAGCGGATGTTTTCCATCACGGTGCCGCCAAAGAGATGGGTGTCCTGCAGCACCAGCGCCTGCGCTTTTCGCAGGTCGGCGAGCGCAATATCGTAAAGGTCGATGCCGTCGATGGTGATGGTACCCTCATTGATGTCGTAAAAGCGGGTGAGCAGGTTGGTGATGGTGGTTTTTCCGGCGCCGGTAGAGCCGACGAACGCGATCTTCTGCCCCGGTTTCGCATAAAGCGACACGTTTTTCAGCACCGTTTTTTCGGGGATATACCCAAAGGTGACGTTGGTCAGCCGCACGTCGCCGCTCACCGGACGGCGCGCGCCCCGATAGTCCCAATAATAGCGGCCGTCTTCATAGCAAAGCCGGGCGGCGCCTTCTTTATCGGCGGGTTCGCTCGCCGTGTCCAGCACGTCGAACACCCGCTCGGCACCCGCGAGCGCCGACTGGATCGCCGTCATCTGGTTGGAGATTTCGGTGATGGGGCGGCCGAACTGCCGCGAGAAGGTGAGGAAACTCGCAATGTTGCCGAAGGTGAAGGTGCCGTTTAAGGCGAAGATACCGCCCACCACCGCGACGATCACATAGCTGAAAGTGCTCATGTGCTGCATCAGCGGCATCAGCATGCCGCCGAGGATCTGGGCGCGGGTTGCTTTTTGGCGATAGGTTTCGTTGATCTCGCGGAATTCCGCCTGCGCCTTGTCTTCATGGCAGAATACTTTGACGACACGCTGGCCTTCGATGGTTTCTTCGATGTAGCCGTTAAGCGCGCCGAGCGACGCCTGCTGTTCGGCAAAATAGCCGTGCGCCTTTTTCATGACGATGCGGGCGATGAGCAGCATCAAGGGGATGAGCACCATCGTCAGCAGCGTCAGCGTCGGGGATAGGATCAGCATGCTGATCACGGTGCCGATGAGCGAGATCAGCGAGGTGATCACTTGCACCGACGCGTTGCTCAGCGATTCGCTGACGGTGTCCATGTCGTTGGAGAATCGCGACATGATGTCGCCGTGCGACGAGCGGTCAAAAAAGACGATGGGCAGCGTCATTACATGGTCGAACAGCTCTTTCCGCATGCGGCACACCATGTTTTGGGAGATGCGGATCATCATGCGGCTTTGCGCAAAGGTGGTCAGCACCCCGACGAGATAGATCGCGGCGAGCGCGAGCAAAAGCAGCGGTATCTGCGCCATATCCCCGGCGGCGATGGTGTCGAATACGGGGGTCAGCATCCAGGTGGCCGCGAGCTGCGAGCCGGTGGTGACGAGGATGAACACCAGCACCAGCACCAGTCGGGGGATGTCGTGCCGCAGATAGGTCAGCAGCCGGGAGAGCGTTTTTTTGGTATTTTTCGGCTTGCCGTCGGGCATCCGCATGCCGCGGCCGCCTCCGCCCGGTCTGCCGTGAGCAGGTCCTGCCATTATGCGCTCACCCCTTTCTGCTGCGACCGAACGATCTCCTGATAGATTTCGTTTTCGGCCATCAGTTCGTCGTGCGTGCCGAACCCGGCGACTTTTCCGGCGTCCAGCACCAGGATCCGATCGGCGTCCTTGACCGAACTGATCCGCTGGGCGATGAGGAACACCGTCGTCCCGGCGAGATGTTCCGAGAAGGAGGCGCGGATGCGGCTTTCGGTGTCCGAGTCGACCGCGCTGGTGGAGTCATCGAGAATGAGGATGGGCGGTTTTTTGACCATCGCGCGCGCGATGCAAAGGCGCTGCTTCTGGCCGCCCGAAACATTGACGCCGCCCTGGTCGAGCGAGGTGTCGTAGCCGTCCGGCAGCGAGAGGATGAATTCTTCCGCCTGCGCATCCCGCGCCGCCTGCCGGATCTGTTCGTCGGTTGCGTATTCGTCGCCCCAGCGGATGTTGTCGCGGATGGTGCCGGAGAACAGCACGTTCTTTTGCGGCACCATGCCGATCCCCTGTCGCAGCGTTTTGAGCGCATAGTCGCGCACGTCCACGCCGTCGACGGTGATGGAGCCTTCGTCCGCGTCATACAGCCGCGGGATCAGGCTGACCAGCGTCGTCTTGGCCGAGCCGGTCGCGCCGACGATCGCGATCACCTCGCCCGCGTGGGCGGTGAAGGACACGTCGTCGAGCACTTTGTCGGGGGACGTTTCGTTATAGCGGAAGCTGACGTGGTCAAACCGTACCTCCCCTGCCTGAACCGGCGCGGTGACCGCGTCCGGCTTTTCGATGATGGTCGGCGTCTCGCCGAGCACCTCTTTGAGGCGGCGGGAGGATGCGCGGGCGCGGGAGAACATGATGACGGCGACCGACATCATCATCATGGACATCAAAATGTGCAGGATATAGGTGCTGTATGCCATCAGGCCCCCGAGCTCGACGGTGCCGTCCTGCACCATTCCGGCGCCGAGCCACAAAGCCGCGACAGTGGTGAGGTTCATCACAAGCTGCATCAGCGGCATCACGGTGACCAAGAGCCCCATCGCCTTGACCGAGATGTTGCACAGGTTGTCGACGGCGGTGTTGAAGCGCTCCCGCTCATGATCTTCCCGCACAAAGGATTTGATCACGCGGATGTTGACGGTGCTTTCCTGCACACGGGTGTTCAGCCCGTCGATCGCCTGCTGCATGCGCTCAAACAGCGGGAAGCCTTTGATGACGATGGTGGCGACGATCGCGCCGATGACAGGAACAGCAAACACCGTGACAATGGCCAGCTCCCGGCTGATGGATAAAGCGTTGACAATGCCGCCGATCAGCATGGCGGAGGTGAAGGTCGCCATGCGAAGTGTCTGCACGAAGGTGTTTTGCACGTTGGTGATGTCGTTGGTGAGACGGGTGACCAGCGAGCCGGTGGAAAATTTGTCGATGTTGGAGAAGGAGAAGCGCTGTACGGCGGCAAAGAGGTCAAGGCGCAGCGCCGCGCCGAAGCGGAACGCGCCGTTGGTGATGAAATACACGCCGAGCACGCCGAACACGATGGCGGCAAGGGCAATCAGGCACATCCACAGTCCGTTTTGCCCGATGACGCCCATCACGGCGTCTTTTGCCGCGTCGTCCATATCGACACCGGCGTTGTTGATCGCGTTGACGATCGCTTCCATAAATCGCGGTTCGATGATTTCCATAATGCCGCCGCCGGCGATGCACAGCGGCCCCGCGATCAGCCAGCCGAGATTTTTCAGAATATACCGGCCATAGGAGATTTTGACGTTGGATTTCAAGGCGCTTCCTCCTCTCCCTCGCCGCGCGGCAGACTGCCGGAGGCGGCTTCCAGATTTGCGGTCATTTTTTGCAGCGTGATTTCCAGTGTGGTGATCTCTTGCTGCGAAAGGCCGTCATAAAGGGCGCTCAGCATAAACTGTCGCCCTTCGCGGCAGCGGGCGTCCATCGCCTCCCCGGCCTCGGTGAGGAACAGGCGCTGCACCCGTGCGTCGGTCTCGTCCGGGCGCCGCTGCACCAGACCGGCCGCTTCCATGCGCCGCACCGACACAGACAGTGTCGCCGCCGCGATCTGCATGCGGTCGGCCAGCTCCCGCTGGGTCAGCCCCGGTTCGTGGTGGAGAAAAAACAGCATGTTCGGGTGGCCGTTGAACAGGCCGCAGCTTTGAAAATAGCGCCGCATCGTGTAGCGATGCGTGTGCAAAAACCGATGCAGTGCATTGTCCGCCGCTTCGGCGGGTGTGGTCGCCTCGGGCGGCGGGAAGGGGAATACAGACATATATCAGGTCACCTCGATTGATATACAAGCGGTGGGGAGCACCCGAGCGGATGCCAGGAAACTCCAAGGATCAGTATACCAGATCGTTAGCTGTCTATTCAAGTTACAAATTTGCAACAAGTTAGACGGCTAACTAAATGTGTTTCACGTGAAACATTTGCCGCGACGCTTCTCCCCTGGCGCTATTTTACGGAAGCCTTGTAGGGCGCGGGCTTGTGTCGCGCCGCGGGGTTCGCACAAATCGGCGGCGGCGATGGTAAATGCAAAAACCGCCGTCCGGGAGAAATCCCGGACGGCGGTTATAAAACGATCTTTATCGAATGACTTCGAGTCCGCCGAGATACGGCCGCAGCACTTCGGGCACCGTAACCGAGCCGTCGGCGTTCTGGCACTGCTCCACAATAGCGGGCAGCACGCGGCTGGTCGCGAGCCCGGAGGCGTTGAGCGTATGCGCCAGGTGCATCTTGCCGTCTTCGCCGCGATAGCGGATGCCGCCGCGCCGCGCCTGATAGTCGCGGGCGTTGGAGGCGGAACTGACTTCCTTATAAATGCCCATACTGGGGATCCACACTTCGATGTCGTAGGTGCGTGCCATCGAGAAGGAGCAGTCGCCCGCCGCGAGTTTTTCGAGGCGATAATGCAGGCCGAGCTTCTGCACCAGCGTTTCTGCCTTGCGCACCAGCTCTTCAAACGCCGCATCCGAGCCGGTTTCGGTCGTATACTGCACCATTTCCACTTTGTTGAACTGGTGGCCGCGGATCATGCCGCGTTCTTCCGAGCGATAGCTGCCCGCTTCGCGGCGATAGCAGGGCGTGTAGGCGATGTATTTTTTCGGCAGCTCGTCGAGCGAGAGGATCTCGCCGCGATGCAGATTGACGAGCGCGGTCTCCGCCGTCGGCAGCATAAACCGTTTGTCGCTGCCGGTCGGATTGGCGATCCAGTAGACTTCGTCCGCGAATTTTGGGAACTGCCCCGCCGTGTAGCCGCACTCATAGCCAAGCATATGTGGCGGCAGGATCAGCTCATAGCCGTCCTTGATGTGCTCGTCGATGAAGAAATTGAGCAGCGCCCATTCGAGACGCGAGCCCATGCCGCGATACACCCAGCTGCCGTTGCCGGCCAGCTTCGCGCCGCGCTCATAATCGATCAGGCCGAGAGCTTCGCACAGTTCCACATGGTTTTTCGGCGTAAACCCAAAGGTCGGCTGTTCGCCCCAATAATGAACCGGCGCGTTGTTTTCCTTGCCGCCGCCCACCAGATCGGGATCGGGCAGATTGGGGATCGAGAGCATCAATTCCTGCTGCTTTTCCTCAAGCGCCGCCAATTCCGCGTTTTTCTCCCTGGCGGCTTCGGCCAGCTCTTTCATTTCCGCCATCAGCGCTGACGTGTCCTCGCCCGCTTTTTTCATTTGCGGGATCTTCTTCGATGCGGCGTTTTGCCGGGCGCGCAGACTTTCCGTCTCCGCCGTCAGCGCGCGGCGTTGCTCGTCGATCGCGAGGATCTCGTCGATCAGGTTGTCGAGATCCATGCCCCGCTTTTTGACAGCGGCTTTGACCGCGTCGGGATTGCTTCTGACCAGTTTGATGTCTACCATATTCGGTTCCTCTCCCTCTTTGTAAAGGATAATACTGTTACAAACGATACCATTTCAATCGCCGGCAAGCGATTTGGCAAGCGAGCGAAGGTCGTCCTCATCAAAATATTCGATCACGAGCTTGCCACCCTTTTTGCCGGGGTTGACCTGCACTTTGCGGCCCATCTGTTCGCTGAGACTGAGCGCCACCTCGTCGCCGAACCGGACGGTGAACCGCCGGGTGGGCGGCGTGATCTTCGGCTTTTTCATCGCCTTGACCAGCGCTTCCGTTTCTCGGACGGACAGGCCTTTTTCCACGATCGTGCGGGCAAGCGTCCGCTGATCGGCGGGGGCTTCCAGCGTGAGCAGCGCCCGCGCGTGCCCGGCGGACAGCGTCCCCGCTTCCACCATCGCCGCGACGTCCGACGGCAGCGTCAGCAGCCGCAAGGCGTTGGCTACGGCGGGACGCGATTTGCTCACGGCAGTCGCCACATCCTGCTGCGTCAGGCCGTATTGGTCGATCAAGGCCTGAAATCCTTTGGCTTCTTCCAGCGGGTTCAGGTCTTCCCGCTGCAGATTTTCAATCAAGGCGAGTTCCGCCGTTTCCTGATCGGACAGCTCGCGGATCACCACCGGCAGTTCGGTCAGCCCGGCCAGCTTGGCCGCCCGGAACCGGCGCTCACCGGCCACGATTTGATAATGTCCGTCCGGCATCGGCCGCACCAGAAGCGGCTGCAGGATGCCGTGCTTTTCAATGGACGATGCGAGTTCCGTCAGTGCGTCGTCGTCAAAGGCGCGGCGCGGCTGATCGGGGTTGGGAGACACGTCGAGCAGCCGCAGCGTGACGGTTTTGGAGCCGTCTTCCGTGCTGTTCTCGCCTAGCAGCGCATCGAGGCCTCGTCCGAGGCCGCCGCGTTTGATCGCCATGGGGATCGCCCCTTTCTATCGGTTTTGTTTGATGATCTCTTTGGCCACTGCGTCATAGGCTTTCGCGCCGCGGGACGACCCGTCGTAGTAGCAGACGGGCTTGCCGAATCCCGGCGCTTCAGCCAAGCGCACCGACCGCGGGATTGGGGTGCCGTACACCTTGCGCGGGAAGTATTTTTTGACTTCCGACACTACCTGCCGCGTCAGATTCAAGCGGCTGTCGTACATGGTCAGCAGCACGCCTTCGATGTCCAAAAGCGGGTTATACGTCCGGCGCACCCGGCGTACGGTGTCCATCAGCTGTGCAAGCCCTTCCAGCGCATAGTATTCGCATTGAATCGGCACCAGCAGCGTATCGGCCGCGCACAGCGCGTTGAGAGTCAGCAATCCGAGCGCCGGCGGACAGTCGATCAGCAGAAAATCAAATTGTGCGCGCAAGGGCGCCAGCGCCGCTTTAAGGCGGTTTTCCCGGCGGTCGAGCTCGATCAGCTCGATCTCCGCGCCTGCAAGTCCGATGCCTGCCTTGAGCACCGAGAGGTTCTTGAACTCGGTTTTGACCACGGCTTCCTGCGGGCTTGCCTGCCCGATCAAGAGGTCATAAACGGTCTTGCCCTGCCGCTTATCCTGTCCGACGCCGCTGGTCGCGTTGCCCTGCGGGTCGAGGTCGATGAGCAGCACGCGCTTGCCGTTTTGCCCGAGCGCGGCGGCCAGATTGACGGTGGAGGTGGTTTTGCCGACGCCGCCTTTTTGGTTGACGACAGCGATGATCTTGCCCATTTGGCCGCCTCCTTTTGCAAATTTTGTATCAGTATAGCACGTTTTGATATAAAAAGAAAGAGGAAAGCGCAGAAAAAATAAAAAAAGCTGCAAAAACAGCGGGGAGAGGGGGCTTTTTGAGAAATGTTTCACGTGAAACACAAAAAGAACATATGTTCGGCTGCGGAAGCGGCGCTTTGGAGGGAACGTGATGAGTTGCCTGTCGGCAAAGGCGATATATTGCGCATTCCGCGCGGTGCGATATATTGCCGAACGGCAATGCGATATGCCGCCTGACGGCGGCAAGGACGTAGGGCGCGGGCGTGGCCTCTGTCAGGAGAATCTGCCTCAAGGAGAAGGCTAGAAGAAAAGATGTCGCAGGCGGCATAATGCGCCGGGATGGACGGCTTTTCTTGACTTACTTTTGAAGACGTGGTATTCTTTTTCTGGAAAGCGATCGCTGTTTTCAACATTTTATAGTTTGAGGTGGAATACCATGGCGTTTAAACGGTACGACGGGTATGTGATGCACATCCCGCAGCAATTCATTGACAGCCATCTGCCGGTTTGTCCGTTTTGCGGCACGGATCATCCGCATTGGCTGCTGGACTCCAAAATGGAGATCAGCTTTGCCGGAGGGCGCACACTGTATCAATGCGAAGTGTGTCGCGGCACCCTGTCTTCTACCGCGATGGATGCGGCGGCGGAAAACGGCCGGCAATTCGGCGCCAATGTGGCGGCCGCTGCGATGAACGCGGCGGAGAAAGGCATGAAAAAGCAGGAAGTCGGCGTAACGTATATGCGTGTGGAAAGCCTGGGGATCGTTTGTCAGGATGCGTCGCTTCTCAAACGGGAAGAGCCGATCACGTTTTTCCAGGAGTTGGCCGCTAGGATGCCGCAAGCACCATCGCCGGTCCCTCCGACGTCCCCGGCGACCCCGCCCGCTCCGAACTTTACGGCGGCTTCGGCGGCTCCGGTTTCCCCGACTGCCGCGCCGCAGCAACCGGTTTATCAGGCACAGGGCAAAAAGAAGACGTTTATGGATTTGCTGCCGTCTATGATCCTGTGCGGCGTGGCGGCACTGATTTTTACAATTCAACTGTTTAGGGGCGGCGAGCATTTCCTGGTGATAATGTCTACGCTTGCGGAAATCGGCGCGTGCGTTATGCTGGTCTTGTACGCGTTGCTGCAGTATGCCGAAGGTCGCACCCATTTGTTTGCGTGCATCGGTTTGGCGGCGCTCGCCGGGGCATATCTGCCGATCTCTTTCGTCTGTTTTACATCGGCCATCACCCTGTTTTCGTATAGTTTCGGATGGGGCATGTATGAGATTCTGCTGATGACGCTCTACGGAGGGGCAGGCGCGCTGTTCCTGTTTTCCGCCATCAGCTCCTTCATGGGAAGAAGCAATAAAAAGTTTTGCCTCATCGCCTGCATTGCGGCGGCGGGGGTTGTGACGCTGACCTTCTTTTTGTCGCTGATTCTCGGCAACAGTCACAATTTCTTCTTTGATACAGCGGCGTGTGCGCTGCCGGTGGCGTATCTCCTGCTTACGTTCAATTTGCCGGATGCGCTGCGTGCAAAGCTATAATTTTTCAAAATCCACAATCCCGGCGCAAGCAGGCCTTTTGGTGTCCGCTTGCGCCGGGATTTGTTGCAGCTTGTCGGACGGGCGGCTTCTCTTCATAGTGTCCGAGGCAGCGGGAGCGGCGCCCCGCAATCCAAAAAAACAAAAAAACCGGCGAAAAATTTTGCGTTTCACTCTTGTATAACCGCCGCCGGTTTGGTATGATAATACTGTATATTACGCCTTTCGGGGCGAAAAAACAGGAGGCAACCATCATGAACGTGTTTGGTTTGGAAGTCAACATCAAAAACGTGCCGCTGCTTGACAAGGGGTATATCCCGATGGCGGCGTTCTGCAAAGCGTTTGAAGCGTCCGCGAAGGACGGCAAGGATCTCGTGATCGCCGTCGAGCGCAACCAGGGCTTTACTGCGACCCGCAAGGTCAAGATCCACGGCACCGCCGCCATGCTCGAAGCGGACAAGGTGTATGTGGAGCGCACCGTCAAAATGCTCCTTTGGGCATACGGCGGCTGGAAAGTGTATATCTGCGGCGACGACGCCATCGGCGCCTTTATCGCCGACACCTATAAAATCGGCGGCGCGCGCGAATTCGACGCCGAGTTCATGGGTCGCGTGTATGAAACCGATTTCGCCGTTGAAGTGCTGCCGCTCGACAAAGCGCCTGCCGAGAAATCGGGCGCCGCACCTGTCGGCCGCCATCTCGACGGCTGCCGCATCGGCTTTGACGCGGGCGGAAGCGACCGCAAAGTGTCCGCCGTCATCAACGGCGAACCGGTCTATTCCGAAGAGGTCGTGTGGTTCCCGAAAACCAACAGCGATCCCGACTATCACTTTGACGGCATCGTCGCGGCGTTCAAGTCGGCGGCGTCCAAAATGCCGCGCGTCGACGCGATCGGCGTGTCCTCCGCCGGTATCTACGTCGACAACCGCGCGATGGTCGCGTCGCTGTTCCTGAAGGTGCCGCGCGATCAGTTTGACAGGAAGGTCAAGGACATCTATATCCGCGCCGCAAAAGAGATCGGCGATGTGCCGCTGCAGGTGGTCAACGACGGCGACGTTACGGCGCTGGCCGGGGCGATGAGCCTTGAAGAAAACGAGATTCTCGGCATCGCGATGGGCACCTCCGAAGCGGTCGGCTATGTGGATAAAGACGGCAACATCACCGGTTGGCTCAACGAGCTGGCGTTCGCGCCTGTCGATCTGCAGGACGATGCGATGGTGGACGAATGGTCGGGCGACAAGGGCTGCGGCGTGAAATATTTCTCGCAGGACAGCGTCATCAAGCTCGCGCCCCGCGCCGGTATCACGCTTGACGAAAGCCTCTCGCCCGCCGAGAAGCTGAAGGTCGTGCAAGGCGAGATGAACAACGGCAGCGAGGCTGCCCGCGATATCTATCGCTCGATCGGCGTGTATCTCGGCCACGCGATGGCGTACTACGGCATGTATTATGACATCGCGCATGTGCTGCTGCTCGGCCGCGTCATGTCGGGCGAAGGCGGCGACATCGTCATCGCGGAAGCTCGTCGCGTGATCGCGGAGGAATATCCCGAGATCGCGAACGTCGAGCTGCACCTGCCGGATGAGAAGATCCGCCGCGTCGGCCAGTCGGTGGCTGCGGCGTCCCTGCCCCAGATCGGCTGAATGTAAAAAACGGATCACGCCCGGCGTCCCCGCCGGGCGTGATTTTATGAAAAAGGCAATGGAAAATGAAGGGCGCACCGGGATGACGCACCAAATTTCCGGCGGCGGTGTAGGGCGGAAATATTGTCCGCTATCGCGGACAGCGATATATTCGCCTGACGGCGAATGCGATATACGGTCGCTCTCGCGACCGTGCGATATATTGGCTGCGCCAATGCGATATGCCGCCTGTCGGCGGCGAGAGAAAGGAGGGAGAGAGATCGTGAAAGTACGGGCGTATCACCGCGACGAGCGGCGAAAACACGCGAAATACAACGCGGGGCAGGTGGTTCGCTACATTTTGTCCGGCGCGTGGAAAACGGATAAACCGCTGTTTGCGCTGATGGGCATTTATACGCTGGTGCTGGCGGCGACGCCGTTTATCGGCGTCTTTTTCCCGCGGTACATCATCGACGAGCTGACAGGCGCCGGAGATCCGGCGCGGCTGATGTGGCTCGTCGGCGGGATGTTGGGCACAGCGGCGCTGTTCGGCGTGATCGAAAAAACCTCTCTCCACGCGCAGGCGCACCGCGTGTTTCGCCTGCGCACCCGCCTGACGCAGCAGCACGCGCTCAAATGTATGACCACCGCCTTTCGCAACACGGAGGACAGCGATTTCCTTGACCGGGCGCACCTCGCCGAGCAGGGGCTTTGGCGGATGGAAGCGACCATCGAAACGGTGTTTGAGCTCGGGGGACAGATGCTCGGGCTTGCCGGATATGTGGCGGTCATCTCCACCTTGTCGCCGTGGCTGCTTTTGTGGCTCGGGATGAGCGTCGGGGTCGTGTATCTGATCACCTATTTTGTGGAGCGGTACGAATACCGCCTGCAGGACGACATCGCCGGGGTGGAGCGGCGCGGCGCGTATCTCTATTCCGTGCTGTACGATTTTGCCTATGGCAAAGATATTCGCATCTTCCGGCTGTCCCGTTGGCTGCTGCGGCGGTTCATCGACTCGCGAAAAGAGCGGCTCGGCTACACCCGCAGCATCCAAAATCACCGCTTTTTCCTCGGCATCTGGCATCTGCCCAACAACCTGCTGCGGGACGGCGCGGTATATGCCTATTTGATCTGGCAGGTGTGCACCGGCGCGCTGACGATCGGGGAATTTACGATGTACCTCACCGCGATCAGCGCCTTTAGTGGGTGGATGATCAGCCTGATCAACAATGTGCTGTTCATTGTGCGGGAGAGCTGGTATATCTCCGAGCTGCGGGAATTCACCGAGCCGGAGGAGGCGGAGAACACGGACACGCTTCCGCTGCCGAAGGCGCCCTACACGATCGAATTTTCCCACGTGCGCTTTCGCTATCCCGGCGCCGAGCGGGATGTGTATACCGATCTGTCGCTGACCATCCCTGCCGGGGAAAAGCTCGCGATCGTCGGCAAAAACGGCGCCGGAAAGACCACGTTTATCAAGCTGCTGTGCCGGTTGTATGAGCCGGATGAGGGGCAGATTTTGCTCAACGGCGTCGATATTCGCCGATTTGACCGGGACGAATACGCAATGCTCTTTTCGCCGGTGTTCCAGGACGTAAAAGTGACGGCGTTCTCGCTCGCGGAAAACGTCGCCGCGACCGACGCCGACACGCTCGACCGCGAGCGGGTGGAAACGGTGCTGCGGCAGGCGGATCTTTTTGAGAAGGCGGCCTCGCTGCCAAAGGGGATCGACACGCCGATGCTGCGGATGATGGAGGACGACGGCGTGGAGCTGTCGGGCGGCGAAAAGCAAAAGCTCAGCTTTGCCCGCGCGCTGTACAAAGACGCGCCGATCATGCTGCTCGACGAACCGACGGCGGCGCTCGACGCGATCGCGGAAGCAAACACCTACCGCGCGTTCGACCGGCTGATCGGGCAAAAAACGGCGGTATACATCTCCCATCGCCTCGCGTCCACCCATTTTTGCGACCGCATCGCGTTTTTTGAAGACGGACAACTGACCGAATGCGGCACGCACGACGAGTTGATGGCGCAAAACGGCGCCTATCGCCGGATGTTCGACGTGCAGGCGGCGTATTATCGAAAGGGGGCGACGGCGGATGTCGACAGCGAGTAAGTATGCCCATCGCCGCCCGGTTCGGGGCGGGGCGGGCAAGGCGTCCACCCTCAAAGACGACCTGCGCGTCGCGATTTGCTTTTTCAAGATGGCGCACGGGATCAACAAAGCCTATCTGCCGCTGCAGGCGGCCGCGGCGCTCGCCGGCGCCGCCCGGGCGTTTCCGGCGGTCATCTTCCCGAAGCTCATCATCGACGAGCTGACCGGTGCGCAGCGCGTGCCTGTGTTTTTGCTGCTGTGCGGCGGATTTTTGCTGCTGACGGTGCTGATCGAGCAGCTCGGGACGTTCCTCAACACGCGGGTGGCGATCGCCAATATGGCGATGACCCACGCGTTTGAAGCGCGGCTCGGCGAGCGGCACGTCACGATGAAATTCGAGGCGCTCGAAGACCCCGACATTCTCGACATGAAAGAAAAAGCGCTCGTGCCGATCGAACAATACAACGCGATCGAGTTTATGATGTTCAGCTCGCTCGGGCTGCTGCGAAACGGCGTGATGCTGCTCGGCCTGCTCGGCATTTTGTTCACGCTCGACTGGGTGTTGATCGCGGCGCTGTGCGTGCTGGTGGCCGTCAAGCTGTTTTTGTACAGCCGCCAGCAAAAGATCGAGGCGGATTTTCAGCAGGAGCTCGCCGTCGAAGAACGCCGCTGGAACTATTATCGCCAGCTCGCCACCGATTTTTCGATGGGCAAGGATATGCGGCTGTACCGCTTAGCGCCGTTTTTGATGAACAAGATCCGCGCCTACCACGACGAGGTGGTCGAGATGACCGGGCGCATCCACCGCCGCTATGCGCGGCTGGACGTGCCGAGCGCGGTGGTCAGCGCGGTGCAGACGGCGGCGATCTACGGCTATATGGTGTGGAAAGTGCTGGCCGCGTCCCTGTCCATCGGCAGCTTTTCAATGTACGTCGCGGCGGCGGCGCAGTTTTCCGCGGCGATGACCGACTTTTTCAACAGCGCCGTGCGGGTGCGGACATTTTGCCGGTATCTCGCGGATTATATGGCGTACGAGGCGCTCGATCTGTCGCAGGAAAGCGGCGGCGATCAGCCCGTCCCCGCCGACAAGACCATCGAATTCCGGCACGTGTGGTTCCGTTACCCGCGCAGCGACGACTATGTGCTGCGGGACGTGTCCATCGTGATCCCCGCCGGGGAAAAGCTGTCGGTCGTCGGGCAAAACGGCGCCGGCAAAACCACCTTTATCAAACTGCTCTGCCGGCTGTATGAGCCGGACAAAGGGGAGATCCTCTTTGGCGGGCGGGATATCCGCACGCTGTCGTATGACGACTATATGAAAGAGCTGGCGGTGGTGTTCCAGGACTATAAATTGTTTGCCTTTACCGTGCGGGAGAACATCGCGGCGGATAAAGAGATGCCCGACGACGCGATCTGGCAGGCGCTGCGGGAAGCGGGGGTCGCCGAGGAGATCGCCGCCCTGCCAAACGGCCTTTTAACGCCGCTTTATAAAGCGTACGACAACCGCGGCGTGGAGTTGTCGGGCGGCCAAAGCCAAAAGCTCGCGATCGCGCGCAGCGTGGCGCGGCGGGCGTCGGTGGTGGTGCTCGACGAACCGACGGCGGCGCTCGATCCTTACGCGGAAGCGGAGATTTATACGCGCTTCCACGAGCTGGTCGCGGCCAATACCGCCGTGTACATCTCGCATCGCTTGTCCTCCTGCCGGTTTTGCGACCGCATCGCCGTCTTCCGAAACGGCGCGATCGTTGAGCTCGGCACCCACGACGAGCTGCTCGCCAAAGGCGGGCATTACGCGGAGCTGTTCACCGCCCAGGCGCAGTATTATCAATAGTTGTTAGAGATTAGAAATTAGAGGTTAGAAAAGGCCCGATGCCGGGGGATTGTGGTGGGCAGTCATAACCACCGGCTAAGCCGGTGGCTTGAATAAGCCCTAAAAGGGCATTGTACCGGCAAGCATCTAAAGACGCACGGAATTGTTTTGAACGAGAGATTTTTTACCCCATCGCCGTCAAGGCGGCAAAAAGCCCTCCCCCAGTAAAGGAGGGCGTCACGGCTTTGCCGTGACGGGAGGATTGTTCTGATTGTAACAACAATCCTTCAGTCAAAACCTGACGGTTTTGACAGCTCCCTTTACACAAGGGAGCCGGATAAGTCGCTGATTATTCTGCCCATAGCGAACGCTTTTTTCCACTGGCAGAGCCAGTGGTTGCTCTATGAAGGCAAAAAGCGCAGGAATGCTTACCGCATTCCTGCGCTTTTTAACGCCGCATGGCGAAAAAATACTCTTTTGAGGCTATATATCTTTATGTGAGCGCGCCCAACTCAGCTTGTTTTTTATGAATTGACAGCTTTGCCGTCAGGCGCAATCCATTTTCCACGGTTCCTTTTCAATTTTCAATTTTGATCTGTCGCCCTTCGTGGTTGATCGTGTATCCATCCCGGTAAATCATATCCGACACCTTCAAAAACGTGTAGCCCTGCGCCTGCAGCGCCTCGATGATGGCGGGCAGCGCTTCCGGGGTGTGCAGGGCGGCGTTGTGGAACAGCACGATGCTGCCGCTTTGCACGCGGGAGGTGACGCGGGAGACGATCTCATCGGCGGGGATCTCCTTCCAGTCGAGACTGTCCACATCCCACTGGATCGTGTACATCCCGAGGCTTTCCACCGCGTCGATCAGCGTGTCGGAATAATCGCCGTAAGGCGGGCGGTGCAGGAGCGGCCGCACGCCGGTCACCGCTTCGATCTTGTCGTTGCAGGCGGTCAGTTCCGCGATCATTTGATCCTTGGATAATTCCGGCATGTGCGGGTGGGTGTTCGAGTGATTCATGATCTCGTGCCCGGCGGCAGCGAGCGCTTTGGCGGCGTCGGGGCAGCGATCCACCCATTCGCCGACCACAAAAAAGGTCGCGCTCACGCCGTATTTTCCGAGGATGTCGATCAGCGTCCCCGTGTCCTCGTCGCCCCAGGCGGCGTCAAAGGTCAACGATACCACCTTTTCCGGGCGGTCGGTGCAGTAGATCGGCAGTTTGCGAGAGGCGGCGGCGGTCGACACCGCCGGAGAGGATCCCGCGTGCAGCGCCGCAACGGTAACGGCGGCGGCCGCCGCGATGGCCAGCGCGGTCAGCA
>JAFTBJ010000083.1 GCA_017455295.1 Clostridia bacterium | reverse complement strand
CACGGCGGTGATCACGGCGCCCATGATGATCTTGAAGCGGAACGTCTGCCGCAGGCCTTCCGTGTCGCCGCTTCCGAAAAACTGGGCGCCGAAAATACCGGCGCCGGACACAGCGCCGAATATTGTAAGATTGAATATAAAAAGGAGCTGGCTCGCTACCGACACGCCGGTCATCTGCCCTGTGCCCACGCTGCCCACCATCACGTTGTCGAGCATATTGACCAGATTGGTGATGCCGTTTTGGAGCAGAACCGGGATCATCAGGGCGATGACGCGCCGGTAAAAATGGGATGTCTTTGTCGTATTCATTGGTTTCTCCTATATGTTCAAAGCATTTTATATCATACCACATTCGGCCCCTGTTGTGAAGAGAAAAAACAAAATCCGTGCATAAAAAGCGCCGCAGGATACCTGCAGCCAAGCAGGCATCCCACGGGCGTTTTTATGAACGTTGCGTCAGTTCAAAACGGTGATCCGAATATCCCCGGTGGACGTTGCGATCTCACATCTTCCGCCGAAAGCCATATCCGGCACGTCGATATGGCCGGTGGATGTTTTTGTGACAAACACTTTTTCGGAACGCAGCGTTCCAGTTACATCTCCGGTCGACGTCCGGACGGCGATCTGTCCGGCGTCGCAGTCTTCAAAGCGCACATCACCGGTGCTTCTTTCCACCTGGAAACTATCGGACGCAACCACGTTTTTCAGCGTAATGTCGCCGGTGCTTCCGTTGGAGATCAAGGATTTGCAAACAACATCCGTCAAAAAAATCTTTCCGGTGCTGACCTTGACAGACAACCTGTCTTTGCAATCGATGTTTTGGACGTCGATCCTTCCTGTCGAAGCCGAAAGATCAATCGTTGTTGCACGGACTCCGATAGTCCGGATATCTCCGGTGCTTGTGTTGATCTTCAGGCAACCTTCGACAGAGGCCTCGCAGGAAACGTCCCCTGTGCTTGCCGTGATCGCTGCATCGGCAAAGGAGAATACAGGCGGCACCGATACGTCCCCCGTGTCGGTGGATATTGTCATATCTTTGTAATTCTTGGATGGAAGATATACGGTTATCGACTGGGGCTTAAAAGAAAACCCTGTCAGGTAATCGTACCACACACGCTTATCCACGGCGATGATCTTCAGCGTGCCGTTTTCAACGGAAACTTCGTGTTTCACGTTTTCACGCTCCACGCAATCAACCCGCAGTTTGCCGTTCTCGGATAGCTTGAACGCAATATCCGCCTCGTCCGCTTTGATTATTATCGATTCAAAATTGTTGCTCGCCGTGTAGGTATTGGTTTCATATTTTGCTGTATCGAGTTTTGAAAAATCAAATCCGAAAAGGATGCATGCAACGGCAAAAAGGGCAATTCCTACCGCAACCAACACTACGGCCACCACAATAAATCCTTTCTTCATTTCGCATTCTCCTTCCCGATAAGTACAGACTTAACGCCGACGCCGGCCTTTTTCGTCAGTTTCAGGATCCCCTTGGATGCTTCAACGCATCCGAAAAACAGAAAGATCGAAAGCCCGGCGATGACGAAGGCGGTTCCAAGCATCATCAAAGCGGGAGGGATGCTTCCCTGTATAAAATACACGATTGCGGCGGCAATCCCGCCGAGGGTGCAAACCCAAAGGGAGATTTCGATCGCCCACAGTGCAATCAGAAGCACCCAAACAACGATATACAGCGAAAGGAGAATCGCGCATGCCGCAACCAGCAGTGGGAACCACACAGGAAAGCCCAAAACAATCAACAGGATTTCCCATGCGCGCAACGCGCGTTTTGGCTTGACCTTTTCTTTGACGAGCTTTGTAAACGGTATATCCGCGACAATCTGCTCTCTAATCTCGTCGATCCTGCCGACTTCCGCTACCGCTTCCTCTTCGTCCATGCCTTCTTCCATGCGGTCGTCGATCATTTCTCCGTAAAATGCGATGCGCTCTTCCACATCGTCCTGCGGAAATCCGGAAAGAGCGTCTCGTAAACCGATCAAAAATTCCTGCTTATTCATGCTCATCCTCCTTGTTGACAAATCGGTAAATGGAAATCACTTCTTTCCATTCTTCCTTGAATTCTTCAATGCGCCTCACGCCGCGCTGTGTGATATGATAATATTTACGCAATCGCCCATCGTGTTCCGCACTCCGCACGGTCAACATACCGGCATTTTCCAGCCGTTTTAATATGGTGTATAAAGTCGATTCGGACAACTCGATATACGGCTTCAAATCTTTGATGATTTTGTATCCGTATGAATCCTCGCTCTTGATCGCAGCAAGAACGCACACGTCCAACAATCCGCGTTTCAGTTGAGCTTCCATGCTATACCTCCCTTCATGCAATACATCGTATCACGAAGTATTAAGGTTGTCAAGAGGGATTTTAGATTTCTCGAGTAATCCCATACTCCCGATAAAAGCAAGCTGCGAGGCGCCTGCTTTATTGCAGGCACCCCGCAGCGCTCTTTTCTTTTTTCTGCTATCGATCTTATCCGAACAGCGTCAGCAACACGCCGGCTGCCACCGCCGAGCCGATCACGCCGGCCACGTTCGGGCCCATCGCATGCATCAGCAGGAAGTTGCCGGGGTTCTCTTCCTGGCCGACCTTCTGCGACACGCGCGCCGCCATCGGAACAGCGGATACGCCGGCCGAACCGATCAACGGATTGACCTTGCCGCCGGTAAACAGGTACATCAGCTTGCCGAACAGCACGCCGCCCGCCGTACCGAATGCAAAGGCGAACACGCCCAGCGCGATGATGAGCAGGGTCTTGATCTGCAGGAAGGACTGGGCGTTTGCGGTCGCGCCGACTGTGACGCCGAGGAAGATGGTGACGATATTCATGAGCTCGTTTTGCGCGGTCTTATTGATGCGGTCCACCACGCCGCTCTCGCGGAACAGGTTACCGAGCATCAGCATACCGATCAGCGGCGCCGCACTCGGCAGCAACAGCACACACAAAACGGTAACAAAAATCGGGAACAGAATCTTTTCCAATCGGGAGACGGTACGAAGCTGCTCCATCTTGACGGCGCGTTCCTTTTTGGTGGTCAACAGCCGCATGATGGGCGGCTGGATCACCGGGACAAGCGCCATATACGAATAGGCTGCAATGGCGATTGCACCGAGCAGCTCCGGCGCGAGTTTGGATGTTAAGTAGATCGCGGTCGGGCCGTCTGCACCGCCGATGATCGCGATGGACGCCGCCTGCTGCGAGGTAAAGGCCATATCCTCGATGCCGAGGACGTTACCGAGAATGCCGAGCGAACGGGCGCCGAAGAACACGACAAAAATACCGAGCTGCGCCGCCGCGCCGAGCAAAAAGCTTTTCGGGTTGGAGATCAGCGGACCGAAGTCGGTCATACAGCCGATGCCGAGGAAGATCAGCGGCGGGTAGATGCCGAACTTCACGCCCTGATAGAGATACCACATCACGCCGCCGGCGTCAAAATGCTGCCAATACAGCTTGCCGCCCATCTCAAAGATGGGATAGATCTGATCCTTGATGCCCTGCGCATAGTGCTCGAGTTCCGCCGGCGTCAGAGCGACCAGCGAGTTTTGCTGCGGATCCATGATGCCGGAGAGCGGCAGGTTGACGAGCAGCATACCGAACGCGATCGGCAGCAGCAAGAGCGGTTCAAATTGTTTTTTGATTGCCAGATAAATTAAACCGCAGGCGATCCCGATCATAATCAGATTTTTCCAGCCTTCATTTTCAAAATTGAACAGCTGATGGAATCCGGAATTCATCCAGATATCGACGATAGCACCCCAAAGAGCCGACATGCCGTGTCCATCCTTTCTTTACGAAATAGCGTTGTTAATCAGAAGGGGCGCGTGTTATCGGCAAGCCCTGCCGCCGACCACGCAGACCGGCCGCCCGCATCCGCGCGGGACACCCGTTTGAGCGCATACTTTTTGCCGCCCGGCGCCATCGCGGCAATCGCAGCCGCGATCACGGCGACCACCTCATCGCCGATGCCGTCCTGCACAACCGGAGCAGGCGTCGCCGGAGCTTCCGGATTCTTCGGCTGCTCGATCTTCGGCGCTTTTTTCTTGCCGGCGCCGGTCATGATCAAACCAAACGCCTTGAAAATGGCGACCAGCACCACCAGCGCGCCGATGACGACCGTCAGGCCGATCAAGACGACCAGCCCGGCGTTGCCGAGGTATTCGCCGGTGTTTTCGCCGGTATACTCCACAATCTGAAAAGAGCCGCCGGACGTTTCGTCTTCCTGCTCGCCTTCATGGCCGCTCGCGATGTATTCATTCAAAAAATCGGAAAACTCTTCTTTCGGAAATTCAATCTGAAATTCCATCCCGCATTCACCTCATTCGTCGTTTTCCTTCGGGCGTTTGAACAAATTCCCATTCTCGCCCATAATATCATAAATATTATACGATATCCCAATCAAAAAAGCAACGGGAGAAATGAAAAAAATCCCCAAAAACGCTGATTTTTTTCATAGAATGTTAGAAATATAAAACGCTCCGACCGTCTTGGCGGCCGGAGCGGCAAATGGGTATTATTCGATGGCGGCGAGGAACAATTCGTAATAGTCGTCCTCACCCGGTAAAAGCGGCGAGTTTTCGCCGCCGCCATTCGTGCTGCGCCGCATCGCGGCATAGTCCTCCTCCCCGGCGTTGACGATATCCATCGGATAGAGCTCAAATCCAAGCGACCTGCACACGTCGCAAAATGCAAACAGCGGATCGGGCTCCCCTCGCGTATCCAGCAGCGCCTGCCGCACCGCGTTGTCGGCCAGTGCCTTTTGGCGTAGCTGTTCTAACATCATCGCCGTGTTCATCGCGCGTCCCTCCTCGCTTTTTGTTCAAGCCTTATCAGCTTAAGCATACCATATTTCTCCTTGCCTGCGCAAGCAATTTTCAATTTTTCTGCAGGATATGTCAATTTAGTCATACAATATTGACATTACATTTTGAATCATTCATAATAGCCATCGATGGTGATGGTTCCTGGCAAGCCACGGGAACCGCGGCAATATACTAAAGGAGTGGTACTATGAAATTCCCCAACGCAGCAAAAGGCATCAAAAAGATCTATAATGCCGAAATCTTGAACCTGATCGCGATCCTGTTGACCGGGCTCGTACTCATCCTCACGGTCGTATTGGCCGGAAGCGTATCCGCCGAAAGTGAAGTGGGAGCCGGCCTGTCCGGCGTCGGCGTGCTGGTATGCGCCGCGGCTGTGGGCGTGTTGGCGATCATTTCGCTGATCCTGATGATTATCGGCACCATTCAAGCCGCCAAAGATGAGTCCTCGTTCCGTATGATCATCTTTTTGACGATCCTCAATATGATCATCGCGTGCCTCGCGGCGTGCTTCTCCGGCAACCAGTTCATCAACAGCCTTTCCACCAGCTTCAACGCGGTCGTATCCTTGATCTCCTCGGTTCTGGTCGTGATCGGCGTTTCCAATCTGGCAAGAGGCGTGCACAACGGCGAGCTGGAAGCCAAATGCGCGAGCATCCTCAAAATCATCATCTGCATCGGCCTGCTGTCGCTGGTGGCTCGTTTTTTCGCCGTATTTATGTTGAACGCCGTCGCGATGGCCTTTGTTATCGCTCTTGTCGTCGTTTCGATGATCCTCTCTGTGGTTCAATATATTCTCTATCTCTCGATGCTGAAAAAAGCCAAGAACGTATTGGCCGAAAACTGATGATTCGCTGAGATCAATCTGCTCGGATCGCTTGATACCGCCTCTGTTCTGTGCTATAGTAAGACAGTCGTCATACGCTGGCATAGCTCAGTTGGTAGAGCAGCTGATTTGTAATCAGCAGGTCGGGGGTTCGAGTCCGTCTGCCAGCTCCAAGCGCAAAGTCAATGCATCTGTATTGGCTTTGCGCTTCTTTACAAGCAGACGGATTCGAAAGGGCGTCAAGAAAACGTGCCGGTGGCACGTTTTTAGCCCGTAGAGGCGGAAGAGGCTACAACGCTGCACAGTACCAAAAGGCGAGCTGTTCGCTTCTTCCCTCCACACAGGCAGTCTGCCAGCTCCGTAAAAAGCAACGCTTTTCGCAGCAAGCCCTTACAGGCAGACGATACCGCGCATACCCCGAAGTCTTACCCCTATTTCAAAGGAGGCTATCACCATGGGAGTTTTTTCAAAGGTTCACCGTTTCCACGAAGTCGGCGATGATGCGAACGTCAACAACGTCGCGCAATTCGGCACGCCGCACCACTCGCTCTTTACGTCGACCAAGGTGCTGACGCTGCATCACGCGATGGAGATCACGGACGCTGAGGAGACCGTTGTCTATCGCGCCCGCACCAAATGTCTGACGCTTCATGACAGAACGACGCTCACCAACGCAAACGGAAATCAGGTGGCGCAAATCTGGAAAAAGTTCTTCACACTTCACGAGCGGCACTTTGTCAAAATGGAAGACGGAACGAATTTCCAGCTCTCCAACGAGTTCTTCCATTTGGTTAAGGACATCACCAACATCGAAGGGCTCGGCTGGCAGCTGCGCGGCAACATTCTCGCGCTGAATTTTCAGCTGTATGACGCCGACGGCAGCATCATCGCCGTGATCGGACAAAAGCTCATTTCTATCCACGATAAATACAGCGTGGATATTTATAAACCCGAGTACGAAAAAACGGTCGTGGCCATTCTGATCACGTTGCAGCATATGATCCGCGATCGCGAGAGCAGCTCCTTCTCGTCTTCGTCCAACTGATCTGACGCAATAAAAAAGGCTGTCGCTTTGCAACAGCCTTTTTTGAGCGTGTCAAAAAACCTTTTGACACGCTCGCAGGTGGCCAAAAAAGAGTGCAGAATCCGTCATTTTGCCATCGTCGGCGTATGTGTATACGCCGACGATGGCAAAATGACGGATAGCCGCAGCCCTTGAAAACACCTGTGTTTTCAGGGGCTGAAAAAATGTGGTGGATTGCAACCGATTTTGCTTGAAATTTTGCAACACGATTCCTGCATATATTTCGGCGGTCTGTGCCTTTTTTGACAGACTGTGAAAAATCCTCGTCGAAAGACGAGGATTTTTCTGGTGCCGGTGGCCGGACTCGAACCGGCACGGTATCGCTACCGGTGGATTTTGAGTCCACTACGTCTGCCAATTCCATCACACCGGCAAAGGTGTGCACACATCACGCGTGCAACAAGCATTATACAATACCCGCTGCAAAAAAGCAAGCGTTTCCGGTAAAAAAGTTTATTTGGCGGCGGTAAACAGTGTCTTGTTGAGGAAGGGGATGGCGTCCAGCGCCTTGTCCACCGTAAAGCGGAACAGAAGCCGCTGTAAAAGCAGCACGATCATGCATGCAATCAACTGCAGCAGGCAGGTTCCACATGCGATGAGGGGCAGCCAAGAAGAGGCGGCCACGGCTTGCACTTGAAAGATGTCTGTATATAAGATGGCATGCCAGCTCATTCCTTCATGGATAATGTAGGTGCCGAACGTGGTGGCGGCCAGCGTATTGACAAGTTTGCTTTGAAATTGCCATTTGGAAAACATGAAAAGCAGCGCACAGGCTGAGACAATATTCAAAATGAAGTCGTAACAGAAATAGGTGTTGGGCCAGCCGATCAGCGGGCAAAAAACGGTGAGTCCCACACACGCGACGTAGATCAGTCCATAGATCCACCACGGCCGATCCTTGCGCGCATGTAATTGGAGATATCCGCCGATCGCATATAAAAGGACAAAATGCACAATGCCGTAGCCACCGTCTTCGATGAGTGGGTGCGGGAAGAACGACTGCCAAACAGAAAAGAATATCAGCGACAAAATCAGCATCACACGGTATTGCGATTTGGTGAGCGCTCGCAGCCCGATGCTCAAAAAAGGCGCGATCACGGCGAGCGCCAGATAGACGCGCACAAACCAAACCCCACCATTCAAATAGGGGAACAGCGCCCAAAACAAGTCTTTGATCGAAAAACTGGCTGTCCCAAACAGGATGGTGGAGGCATAATCGAGACCGCCGAAAAAGGCAATCACCAGCAGAAGATCCAACAGCCGCCGGATCTTCAATCCCTTTGAAAATATGCCGAAATAGCCGGAAATCAATACAAAGCAGTTGACGCCGATGATGACGCAGCAGGACAGCAGAGTAACCGTCTGTTCGTTTGCCGTACCGGCAGCATAGTCTTTGATGCAACCGAAATAGTGCACGAGAACGACCATAAAAATGGATACGATCCGCAAGAGCTCGATCGAGGAATTGCGGGATGCTCGCTCGTTTGGCTTTGCCATTATGAGAAACTCCTTTTTTAGAAACGGATCACGGCTGCTTCGAGAGATAGTCTACGATATCCTGCACCGTGACAAAGGTTGCGAGCGCCTCGTCCGGGATGACGATGCCGTGCTCTTCCTCGATGGTCATCAGGAGCTGCAGAATATCCAGCGAATCGGCACCGAGATCATCCTTGATGCGCGAGGTGGGCAGGACTTCGACGTCTTTCAAACGCAGTTGATCGATCAGCAGGGCTTTGACGGTTTCAAACATGAGTGGCCTCTCCTTCCGTTTGTTCAAGCGACAGAAGGTCGCTTTGAATGAGCTCGTTCATATGACTGTCGTACATTGTTACCGCTTGACGGATGCAGGCCGCAAACGCGGCGGCATCGCTGGAGCCATGTCCTTTGACAATGATTTTTTCGGTGCCAAGCAGCACACTGCCGCCGTAGTTTTGATAATTCATAAACGCGGCTTCTTTTCGGAACATATCCTTCATCAGCAGCGCGCCGAGCTGATAGCGCTTTTTTGAATAGATATCCTTTTTCAGCTTTTTTAGCAGCTCGAGTGCGGTGCCTTCGGTTGCTTTGATCAGCACGTTGCCGGAGAACCCGTCGCAGACGACCAAGTCGTATTTCCCGGACAGCAGATCGCGGCTTTCCATGTTGCCGACAAAGTGGATGCCCGGCGTGGCGGAGAGCAGAGGGAACGCCGTTTTTCGTAGATCGTCGCCTTTTTCGCTTTCCACCCCGATATTCAGCAGCGCGACGCGCGGCGCTTCAATGTGGTAGACGCTTTGCAAATAGCGGCTCCCCAAAATGGCGAACTGTTGCAGCTGCTCGGGCTGGATATCCGTGTTGGCACCGCTGTCGCAGATACCGACGATCCCGCCGGTCATGGTGGGGAGCAGGGGACAGAAGGCGGGACGGCGGATGCCGCGGATGCGCCCGATGCGCAGCGTGGCGGCGGCGACCAGCGCGCCGGTCGCCCCGTTTGAGATCAGCGCATCGGCGTCCTCCCGCTCGCGCAGCAGCCGGATCGCTGCGATCATTGAGCTGTCTTTTTTGAGTCGGATCGCGTCGGTCGGCTTGTCTTCACCGGTGATCACGCCGGGCGCATGCACGATCTCGATGCGACCTGCCAGCGTCGGATATGACGCCATGCGATCGCGAATAACTGCTTCGTCCCCGACGAGAATCACCGTCAGTGCATCGTTTTGCTGCAGAGCGGCGACGACGCCGTCGATGTTGGCCTCAGGCGAATGATCGCCTCCGAGGCAGTCAATAACCAACTTCATACCGCGTCCGCCTTTCCGAGCGTTTTCACATAGGAACGGCGGCGTTTGTGTTGCACCGCATGAAACCGCTTCCATTGATTCTGGATCGCGTGGTTGGTTTCCAGGTTCAAGTTGGTTTCGGCATATTCAATGCCGTCTTCGCGCAGCATCTTGGTCAATTCATAGGAGATCGCTGTGCTGATGCCGCGATTGAGATAGGCGGGGGCAACGGCAATCAGCCCGAGATCGATCACTTTCGGGTGCTTGATCGCTTTGAGAAGCCGCACAAGCGCCGCAGGCGTCAGCCGCCCGCCGGACGGCTGCACCGCCTTGGCAATCGACGGGAAGCAAATGCCGAGGCAGACCAGCTCGTTTTGCTCGTCCAGAATCACGGCGACGTGCTTGAGATCGATGATGAGCAGGAAGTTGTCGATCATCATCTTCTTCATGCCGTCGGTAAACGGCACGGTGCCGTAAATATCTTTATACGCTTCATCCAGCAGCGCAAAAAATGCGTCGCCGTACCGCCGGATGAAATCCCGCGTGTTTTTGGCTTCGCCGTAATGCAGGTGATAGCGGTTCATAATAAATGCCGTCATCTTTTCGAGCGTGTCATCCGGCTCATCGGGAAGCCGCAGCTGGCTTTCGGTCCAGTCGACTTCCTTTTGATAGCCGCATTGTTCGATCAGGCGCGGATAGTAGTCCGCATTGTATTGCTCCTCAAAAGTGGAAAGCTGGTCAAATCCTTCCACCAGCAGGCCTTCCCGCTCAAGATCGGAGAATCCGAGCGGGCCGCAGATGGTGTCCATCCCTTTTTGAAGCGCCCAGTCTTCGACGGCGGCAAACAGCGCATCGGCCACATCCTGATCGTCGATCGCGTCAAAGCGGGTGAACCGCACCCGCTTTTCGCCGGTCTTTTCATTGGCTGCTTTTTGCAGGATGCCGCTGATGCGCCCCACTATCTTCCCATCGCGGTACGCGTTGTAGTAGACCGCCTCGCAAGTGTCGTTGTAGACATAATCGGCGCGGAAGATTTTCTTTTCATCGCCGTAAAGAGGGGGGACAAAATACGGATTATTCTTGTATAGTTTCAGCGGAAACTGCAAAAACTCTTTTTGTTCTTTCTTTGTGCGGACTTCCCGAATCTCAACCATAATGCCTCCGTCAACGGTGCTTGGCGTGGAAGCTGACGCCGACCGTGTTCGGCCCGCAATGGCTGCCTGCCGTGGGATTGACGTCATACAGCTCGATCGGCAGATCGTCGCCGAACCGCTCTTTGAGTTGCTCGATGAGGTCGTTTGCAATGTCGGGTGCATCCGTGTGCGCCACGATCACACGGTGATCCTTTACCTGATCCCCGAGTTCTTCGACTGTGTTCACGAGCCGCGCGATCGCATTTGTACGGCCTTTTTCCTTGCCCACGCTGACCATTTTGCCGTTCTCGTCCATGTGGATGATGGGGCGAACGCCGAGCAGTGTTCCCATGGTGCCCGCAAGCCCCGATACCCGGCCGCTGTGTTTGAAAAAGCGCAGATCGTCCGCAAAGAAATAGACGGCAAAGCGATCCACTTCTGCTTTTGCCCAATCGAGGATCTCGTCCGCCGTTTTACCGGCCAGATACAAATCGCCCACTTCTTTGACGATGTTCAAGCTGCCGATGGTGATCCCCTTGGTGTCGATCTCATAAAACCGACGATCGGGATACTGCTCTTTCAGTGCCGCAACCGCCGCGTCCATCGCGTCGAAGGTCGCCGTCATCGCCCGTGAAAAATGGACGTACAAAATATCGTGTCCCGCTTCAAACACTGGTTCAAAGTATTGCCGATATTGCTCCTCGCTGATAGCGCTGGTGTTCGGGAGAACCCCCTGCCGCAGCTGGTCATAAAACGTATGGGCATCAAACATGTCGAAATCCACATACGGGTACGTCGTGACCCCCTGGATGCTGTAGGGCATGCTGATGAGCTGATATCCGTAATGCGCCGCATCTTGCGGGGTGATATCGGTATCGGTATCGGTGAACAAAACTAGCATTTGTCATGCCTCCTAAAAAGATTCGCTTTGCAGTTGAGAAAGAGCCGGATCCTCTCGTCGCGCTTTGGAAAGCTTGGATTCGACTTTTCTCAACCTATAGTATACTCGTATAAGAAAGAAATAGCAAGAAGTATATGCGATCCAAACACGCGGCGAAAGCTATAAAACAGAAGGATGAAGCGCCGGGATGGGCAGAATACAGGGCGTTTTGTCAATATGTTGAATATGTCAACATATTGTGTGAATTGTATTGACATTTCGGCGCTTTTTGTGTTTTCGCACTGGAAATGTACCGGGAGAGTTGCTATACTGTCGTTGATAAAATTCACATCAGCGAAGCCAAAATGACGATATCGGCAACAATCGCGATGTTTGAAGAAAGGAGGTCGACCGGCATGGATGATGTAAAAACGGTGTTTGGTCAGCGCTTGACGGACCGAAGGAAAAAAATGCATCTCACGCAGGAAACAATGGCAGAAAAACTGCATGTTTCCCGGTCGACCTATACATGTTACGAAACAGGCGTGTCCATGCCGGCATTGACAATGTTGGCGGATATCGCCGGGATCCTGTCGGTCACGACCGACTATCTTCTCGGCCGCACCGACCAGCCACAGGCGGTAGTAAGTGTGGCATCCGATGAGCTTTT
>JAFTBJ010000082.1 GCA_017455295.1 Clostridia bacterium | reverse complement strand
GCAAGACCGGCAAGGATATTTATGCGGCGACGGCCGGCATACGGCTGCGCGGCAATTCGACGATGCTATACGACAAAAAGCCGTACCGCATCAAATTCAGCAAAAAGCAAAACCCGTTCGATCTCGGCAAATCCAAAAGCTGGACGCTGATTGCGAATTATCTCGACCCGGCCTTCATCCGCAACGAGGTCGCTTATGCGTTCACCTCCCGCCTCAATCAAATGACCGCCGAAACCCGGCCGGATCAGTTTTTGACCTTCTGCCCGCGTATGGTGACGGTGGAGGTGTATCTCAACGGCGAATACCGCGGTCTGTATGATTTCTGCGATCATATCCAAGCGGCCGATATTCGCGTCAACGTCGATCTTGACGAAGACGAAGACGGCAACGTGCTTGGCACGCTTGATACCGGCTATTTCATCGAGGTGGAAGACGAAAGCCGCGTGCTGCCGGAATATGAATCGGAAGGCACCCCCTACTTCACCGTTCGCGCCGGCGGCTCAAAAGAAAAGATCTATCTCCAGTTCAAACTGCCGGAAGAGCCAACACCGGAGCAGATCAATTACATCCAAAGCTACATGCAAAACGTGAGCGATCTCATCATGGCGCGGAATCCCGAGGTGTGGAACTATCTTGATATGGACAGCGTCATCGACTGGTATCTGGTCAACGAGCTGTTCAAGAACACCGATTCGAACTACCTGTCGAGCTGCTATCTCTTCAAAGACAAAGAAGGGCTGCTGCGGATGGGACCCGTTTGGGACTTTGACCTGAGCGCCGGCGCCGTCGCCTACGGCAACATGTCCGACCCGACCGGCTGGCGCACCCGCAACAAAGAAAACGTTTCCTGGTTTGCGGATTTCTTCGCGATGAGTGATTTCACCGAAGCGTTCAACGCGCGGTGGGCGAAGCTGCACGAAACGGGCGTGCTGGATCAGATCTTTACCGACATCGACGAGCGCGAAGTGTCCCTGAACGACGCCGCTTCCCGCAACTACGAGATGTGGCAGGCAAGCTATGTCAACGCGGTGAAAACCACCGGCTGGCTGTCTGTGATGAGCGACTGCCTCGATCCCACCCGCTGGGAAGAGCAGCTCCAATATGTGAGAAGCTATATGCGCGCCCGCATCGCATGGCTGGATACGCAGTTCGGATACGCCGAACAGGCCGAAGAACCGGCCACGTCCGTTGCGTTGCTCAGCGAAGCGGTCACCGCAAGCCGCACCACAACGGTCAACATCAACAAGAGCTTCAACGTCAAAGAGCTTTCCAACCTGTATCTGTCGGTCAGCTCGACCGGAAGCTTTGATATCACCTTCAACTTCAATGTCGGTTCGCCGAAGCTGTCCACCGACTGGAAGGGCACCGACGCTTCGAAGTATCCCTTTGTCGGGCAGACCGGCACCGCGATCAACGCCGGCACCTACACGAACGCCGAGCTGAATCTGACAGAATTTATGCCGTACTCTTCCAGCCCGGACGCAACGTTTATCACGTTGGAAAGCATCACCATCGCCCCGTCCGGCAGCAGCCGCCCCGGGCAACAGCGTTCAGTGACCGTGTCGGCGCTTTACGCCGCCGCGGAACCGCAGCAAAATGTAGGCGCCGCCACCATCGATGGCACGCTGGCGATCCGCGGCATCCCGGAATACGGCGTCACCGTATGGGCGGATACCCTCGCTGTTGCGAATCTGCCGGATATCGTCAGCTATCAATGGTATCGAAACGGCGAAGCGATCAGCGGCGCGACCTCGGAATCGTATCGTTTGACGTCCACGGACATTGGCACGGAAATCACATTGAAGCTCTCGTCCTCCTCCGGTTCGCTGACCTCCGATCCGATCACGATCAAGAAAGCGAAATACACCTATCAAACCACGCAGATCCCGATGCTGGTGTCCAAAACGTCGGACACCATCGTCATCGAATCTCGCACGGGCTATCAATACCGCATCGACGGCCGCGACTGGCAGGATGAAACCACTTTTGAAAATCTCTCTCCCAATACCTTCTACCGCGTCTATTACCGCCATGGAGAGACCGCCAATCAGCAGGGCGGCCTGCAAGGTTACCGGGCGCTGTACGTCATCACCGACCCGGTCAACGCACCGGAACACATCGGCGACGTCAATGGCGACGATGTGGTGAACTCGAGCGATGTCAAGGTACTGCTCAAGCATCTGCTCGGCTCCGCCGAACTGACCGGCGCAAGCCTTGCCAATGCCGATACCAATAACGACGGCCGCGTGGATTCCACCGACGCTCGTATGTTGCTCGACATGATTGTGGACGGATAAATTGTATCTTGTTCCCCCTCTGCAGGGAATACTTGTTTGAATACTATCAACCTGAAAATACGATCGCCCGGCACAGCTGTCTGGACGATCGTATTTTTTATTTGGATCTCCCCTGTACTATGAGAATCACAATAACATGGAAAAATGCCCTCCAACTCTTGCTTTTATTAGTAAGATATGGTATGCTGTATACAATTATAGTGGCGTTGTACGGTCGCTTGATTTTCATTTACTTGGGAGGTTTTTGTATGATCCGTTCTGTTCGCAAAGCGGTCATTCCGGCAGCCGGTCTCGGCACCCGTGTGCTGCCCGTTTCCAAAGCTATGCCGAAAGAAATGCTGCCGATTGTGGACAAGCCCGCGATCCAGTACATTGTGGAAGAAGCCGTTCAATCCGGCATCACCGATATTTTGATCATTACCAATCGCGGCAAAGGCATTATTGAAGATCACTTTGATCACGCGATTGAACTTGAGGAACGTTTGGCCGCTTCGGGTCGAGATGCGGAGCTTGCAGACATCGTCAAGCTATCACATATGGCGAACATCTATTTCCTCCGTCAGAAGGAAACCAAAGGTCTCGGTCACGCGGTCGGTTGCGCCCGTTCTTTTGTGGGTGACGAGCCGTTCGCCGTGCTGTACGGCGACGACGTGATCCTCTCGGACAACCCCGCCTGCGGCCAGCTTTGCCGCGCTTACGAGCAACATGGCAAGGGCGTTGTCGGCATCAAAGAGGTGTCGCCCGATGTGATCGGCAAATACTGCTCGCTCGCCGTCTCCCCGCTTAGCGAACGCACTTACTCTGTGACCGATATGGTGGAGAAGCCCTCGCCCGATAAGGTGATGTCGCTTTTCTCCATCCTCGGGCGCTGCGTGCTGCCGCCGCAGATTTTCGATATTCTCGACCACACGCCGCCCGGAGCGGGCAATGAGATCCAGCTCACCGACGCGATGCGGGAGCTCGCGGTGACGGAAGGCATGATCGGCGTCGATTACATCGGCAAGCGGTACGATATGGGCAACAAGCTCGGCATTTTGCAGGCCAACTGCGAAGCGGCGCTCGCCCGCGACGATTTAGGCCCGGCTTTTGCCGAATATCTGAAGGCTCTCGTTCAAACGCTTTGATAGGACAAAGGAGGCTCTTCGATTGAAAGCCGATACAGAAAACAAGCGTTCCTTCTTTCGCGATTTCCGGCGGTATATGCCGCTGCTCGGCAACTTGACCCGGCGCGATTTGAAGGTCAAATACCGGCGGTCCTTTTTGGGGCTCGCCTGGAGCATCCTCAACCCCCTGCTCACCATGCTTGTGTTGACACAGGTGTTTGGGCTGCTACTCAAGATCCGCGTGGAAAACTTCCCCGTGTATTATATCGTCGGCGCCGCCATGTGGAACTTTTTCACCGAAGCGACCACCGGCGCGATGTCTTCCATCATCGGGTCAGCCGCGCTGATCAAAAAAGTCTATATCCCACAATATATTTTCCCGCTGGAAAAATGCTTGTATGCGCTTGTCAATCTCGCGTTTTCAATGATCGCCGTGATCATTGTGATGCTGTTCCAGCTTTTCCCCATCACCTGGGCGGCCGTTCTATTGTTCATCCCGGTACTGTATTGCTTTATCTTCTCGGTGGGCATGAGTCTGATTCTGTCCTCCCTCACCGTGTATTTTCGGGATATCCTACATTTGTACGGCGTGCTGACCACCATCTGGATGTATTTGACGCCGATCATTTACCCCATTTCCATCATCCGCGACAGCGTTGAAACGTCCGGCGCCGCTGCGTTTGTGTATGGCGTCATCCAATGGAATCCGATGTATCATTATGTGGAATATTTCCGGTCGGTTCTAATGTACGGCACCGGCCAATACACCGTATTGCCTGGCTTGATCGAAAATCTCATCTGTGCGGGATTCGCCGTTTTTACACTGGCGATCGGCGCGCTGATCTTCAAAAAAGCACAGCGCAAATTCATTCTGCACATTTGAGCTGCCAAGGAGGGCGACAACGTGTCTACAGAATATGCGATCGAAGTCCGTGATGTGGAAATGCATTTCAATATGAGCAAAGAGCGGATCGACTCGCTGAAGGAATACTTCATTAAGCTGTTGCAGCGACGGTTGATGTTTGAGGATTTCACAGCATTGGACAAGGTGACCTTTCAGGTCGAAAAAGGCGACGTCTTCGGCATCGTGGGCTTAAACGGCTCCGGCAAATCGACGCTGCTCAAGATTATCTCGGGCATCCTCACCCCCACCAAAGGTTCGGTAACCACCCGCGGCGCCATCGCCCCACTGATCGAACTCGGCGCGGGGTTTGATCTGGATCTCACCGCCAGAGAAAACATTTTCCTCAACGGTTCCGTTCTTGGGTTTTCCAAAAAATTCATGGAAGAACACTTTGACGAGATTGTGGATTTCAGCGAGATGCAGGAGTTTCTCGACACCCCGATGAAAAACTATTCCTCCGGTATGATTGCCCGCATTGCCTTTGCGATTGCGACCATGACTCGGCCGGATATTTTGATCGTTGACGAGATTCTCGCAGTGGGCGACTTCAAATTCCAGGAGAAATGCGAAGTGCGCATCAACGAGATGATGAAGGGCGACACCACCGTGCTGATCGTCAGTCACTCGCTCGACCAGATCGAGCGGCTGACCAAACATTGTTTGTGGCTGGAAAAAGGCAAAATCAGAATGATCGGCGAAACAGACGCCGTCTGTGACGCTTATAAGAAGGGATATTGATCATGGCAGAAGAAACCCGATCGAACAAAGAGCAGGTCGATGATCTGCAGCAAGCATTGCAAAAAAGCGAAGAACGTGTGCGGCTGCTGCAGGAACGTCAGCGTGCCGTTGAAGATCAGTTGGCCGCGGTGACGGCCGACCGTGACAAGTACCAGCACATGTATGAAGAAGTCATCACCTGCTTCTCCTGGAAGCTGACAAAGCCATTCCGTGCTGTCAGCGGCTTCTTGAAAAAAGTGCTGCGAGAATCTCCTCTGACGCGACGGCTTTTCAAAGGTCTGTCGGTGACGCGACGGCTCGGCTGGCGTGTCGCCTGGGGCCGTTTCAAAGCCGGACGCCATCAAAAGCAGCAGTATGTTCAAAAACTCGGCGATCCTTCCGTTGTCTCCGATAAAGAGATCGCATTCGAGAAAGCGTATCAATTTGACCGCGATATCAAAATCAGCGTCATTGTGCCGCTTTATAATACCCCGATCCGCTTTTTAAAAGAGATGATTGAATCGGTCACGGCGCAAACCTATGGCAACTGGGAGCTGTGTCTCGCGGACGGCAGTGACGACGAGCATGCGGAAGTCGGAAAGCTGTGTGAAAAATATGCCAAGCATGACAGCCGCATTGTTTATCAAAAGCTGAAAAAGAATCTCGGCATCTCCGACAACACCAACGCGGCGATCGCGATGTCCTCCGGCGACTATATCGCCCTCTTTGACCATGACGACCTGCTGCACAAATCGGCACTGTTTGAAGTGATGAAAGCCATCTGCGAGCAGGATGCCGATTATGTCTATACCGACGAGCTGACCTTTGAGGGCGACAAGGTGTCCAACATCACCGTCGTCAACTATAAGCCAGATTATTCGATCGATTTTCTGCGTTCGGTCAATTACATCTGCCATCTCTCCGTGTTCAGCCGGGCGCTGTTCAACAAGGTGGGCGGCTTCCGTAAGGAGTTTGACGGATCGCAGGATCACGACCTGATCCTGCGACTGACCGGTGCGGCAAACCATGTGGTGCACATTCCGAAACTGCTCTATTTCTGGCGGTCGCATGCCGCATCCGTCGCCTCGGATATCGGTGCGAAAACCTATGCCATTGAAGCAGGCAAAAAAGCGGTGCTCGAAGACATTCATCGCCACGGCATGGAAGCGACGGTGGAAAGCTCCAAGATCCACCCGACCATGTACCGCATCAAATACGAGCTGCAAAGCGAACCGCTCATCTCCATTTTGATCCCCAACAAGGATCACGTGCCGGATCTGCGTAAATGCATCGACTCGATCTTTGCCAAATCCACCTATCGGCATTTTGAGATCATCATTGTCGAAAACAACAGCACCGAAGAAGAGACCTTTGCCTATTACCGCTTTTTGCAGGATATGCACAACAATGTGAAGGTCGTCACCTGGGAAAAGGGATTCAACTATTCCGCCATCAACAATTTCGGCGCGCAATTTGCCAAGGGCGACTATCTGCTGCTGCTCAACAACGACATCGAAGTCATCACGCCGGAATGGATGGAAGAAATGCTGATGTACGGTCAGCGGGATGACGTAGGCATCGTCGGTGCAAAGCTCTACTATCCCGATAACACCATCCAGCACGCCGGCGTCATCATCGGCATGGGCGGCGTCGCGGGGCATGCGCACTATCGCATGGCGCACGACGAGATCGGCTATATGGGTCGGCTGTGTCTTGTGCACAACCTCTCCGCCGTCACCGCCGCCTGCATGCTGGTCAAGCGCAAAGCCTTCGACGAAGTCGGCGGGTTGTATGAAGGCCTCGCTGTGGCATTCAACGACGTTGATTTCTGCCTGCGCGTCCGCAAGGCGGGATACCTCATCGTCTTTACCCCCTTTGCCGAGATGTATCATCACGAATCGCTTTCACGCGGGTATGAAGACACCCCCGAAAAACAGAAGCGGTTTGCCGGGGAGATCGCCGAATTCCAGCGGGTCTGGAAAGAGGAACTCGAAAAAGGCGACCCCTATTACAGTCCGCACTTCTCCCTCGACCGTTCGGATTTTGCCGTGGAATACTAAGCACAAGCAAACCCGCCCGGCGATCAAGTCTTGATCGCCGGGCGGGTTCTTTTTGTCTTGGTTTTTATCAATGAAGCAGCTTACACGCCTTGATTTATATTGGCTTTTGAAACGCCACTCGCCGGTGCGACACCCGAGACATCGCGGTTTGATTATCATTCAGCGATTCTTCCAATTCGGCGGAGTTTTCAATATCTGGAATGAGATCGCCAAAATCTCCCATACAAAACGTGAGCGGCAGTCCGAATCTGCTAAAAAAGTCTGCCACTTCCCCGATATTGGCAGCCGGGATCCCCTCGACCGGTTTATAAGAAACGCCGCCGTTTGTCGTTTGATAGCACCAAAGCGTGCTGTGCAAGTCCCCGTCGGTTTTTCCGAAAAAGAAGCGCTGTTGGGCGCACTCACATAAAGATATATAGCCGCAAAAACGATCTTTTTGTGCGATATGGCGTTATCAAGCTCGGCAATCCGGCAAGGATTGCCGAGCTTTGCCTTATCTCGCGCAAAAATCTCTGTTTTTGGCGGTGCATGGCAGTTTTGAACGAGCATTTTTGTTCGCTGCGAGAGCAGAAAACAGTGACGGTACGAACCTTTCCGGTATCATCCGCAAATCTTGTTTTGCTGTCTCTTGCCATGATAAGTCCTCCTCTCCTCACACTTTATCTGTTTGCTTATTATAGCAATTGAAAAACGAAAAGTCCACTAATATGGGAGGCGATGCACAAAGAATAAAAATAACACCGAAAATGAAACAAGCTAACCCCACGGGTAAAAACCGACTTACTGTTCTTTTTGTGCGGCAAGGCGGTATTCATATTGCATATTGTAGCACAAATATGCAATATTATTCGAATATTTATTCATTCTATGCGGTATATAATTAAACTCTTCTTGTATTTCTTTTATAAAATGCTGATAAAACGCCGTCGCTTTTTGTGCGCTTGACAAAAATTGAACAAAAGCAGAATATTTATGCAAATTTTCTCTTGCATTTTGCAAAAAGGGTGTTATAATAATAGGCGGTTGAAAATTCGCATCAAAAGGAGCCGATCAGTATGAGCGACATCAAAAAAGTGGTACTCGCCTATTCAGGCGGGCTGGACACCTCTATCATCATCCCGTGGCTGAAAGAGAACTATGACAACTGCGAGGTCATCGCGGTCGCCGCCGACGTGGGACAAGGCGCGGAGCTTTCGGGTCTTGAAGAAAAAGCGATCAAAACGGGGGCTTCCAAGCTGTACATTGAAGACCTCAAAGACATCTTTGTCAATGAATTCATCATCCCCACCGTCAAGGCGGGCGCGGTATATGAGAACCAATACTTGCTCGGCACATCGTTTGCGCGTCCGATCATCGCGAAACGCCTTGTCGAGATCGCCAAAGCGGAAGGCGCCGACGCGATCGCGCACGGCTGCACCGGCAAGGGCAACGATCAGGTGCGGTTTGAGCTGACTATCAAGGCGTTTGCGCCGGATATGAAGATCATCGCGCCGTGGAGAATTTGGAACATCAAGTCCCGCGACGAGGAGATCGACTACGCGGAAGCGCACAACATCCCGCTCGCGATCACCCGTGAGACCAACTACTCAAAAGACAAGAACCTGTGGCACCTCTCGCACGAAGGCCTCGATCTTGAGGACCCGGCGAACGAGCCGCAGTATGACAAGATCCTCGAGCTCGGCGTATCTCCCGAGAAAGCGCCGGACAAAGCAACCTACATCACCCTCTCCTTTGAAAAGGGTGTGCCGGTCGCACTCGACGGCGAAAAGATGAGCGGGCTCGCCATCATCGAGAAGCTCAACAAGCTCGGCGGCGGGAACGGCATCGGCATTGTTGACATGGTGGAAAACCGCCTGGTCGGCATGAAGAGCCGCGGCGTGTATGAGACCCCGGGCGGCACGATCCTTTACAAAGCGCACGACGCGCTCGAGACCATCACGCTCGACCGCGACACGATGCACTACAAGCAGCAGATGGTCGCCGGCAAGTTCAGCGAGCTCGTCTACTACGGTCAATGGTACACCCCCCTGCGCGAAGCGCTTTCCGCCTTTGTGGACAGCACGCAGGAAACGGTGACCGGCGATGTGAAGCTCAAGCTCTATAAAGGCAACATCATGCTCGCCTCCCTCACCTCCCCCTATTCGCTGTATGACGAAGACATCGCGACCTTTGATGAGGACGAGGTTTACAACCAGATGGACAGCCAGGGCTTTATCAACCTCTTTGGTCTGCCGATCAAGGTGCAGGCGAAGAAAAAGGGACTGTGATTGAATAGCCCATGGGGCGATGCGTGAAAGCGTATCGCCCATTTCCCTTATTTTAGAAAGGTGTGAAACCCAATGAAACTGTGGGCGGGGCGCTTCCAAAAGGCGCTCGATGACAAAACCAACGACTTCAATTCTTCCATCTCGTTTGACAGCCGGATGGCCGAAGAAGATATCCTCGGCAGCATGGCGCACGCCGCGATGCTGGAAGCACAGGGTATCATCCGCCATGAAGACGGCGCCGCGATCCAGGAAGGGCTCGCTGCGATCGCCGCTGATCTGAAAAGTGGCGCGCTCGCGATCGACATGACAGCGGAAGACATCCACACGTTTGTCGAAGGGGAACTCACCGCCCGCATTGGGGACGCCGGCAAGCGGCTGCACACCGGCCGCAGCCGCAACGATCAGGTGGCGCTGGACATTCGCCTGTATCTCCTCCGTCAGCTTCCCGCCTTGCAGCAGCAGCTTTCCGACCTGATCGAGGTGCTGGCAAACAAAGCGGAAGAGTACGCCGACACGATCATGCCGGGGTACACCCATTTGCAGCGGGCGCAGCCGATCACCTTCGGGCATCATCTGCTTGCCTATGCCGAGATGCTGCTGCGCGACAAAGCGCGGCTTTCGGACGCCGCAAAACGCATGAACGTCTCCCCGCTCGGCAGCGGGGCGCTCGCTTCGACCACCTACCCGCTCGACCGCGAAGCGGTGACGAAACAGCTTGGCATGAGTGGTGTGACACGCAATTCGCTTGACGGCGTATCCGACCGCGATTTTGCGGTGGAGCTTGCGGCGGCGCTGTCGCTCATTATGGTACACCTCTCCCGCTTTTCCGAGGAGATCATCCTCTGGTGTTCGTGGGAATTCAAGTTCATCGAGCTTGACGACGCGTTTGCGACCGGCTCGTCGATCATGCCGCAAAAGAAAAACCCCGATATTGCCGAGCTGGTGCGCGGCAAATCGGGACGGGTGTTCGGCGACCTGATGACGCTGCTGACCATGCTCAAGGGTCTGCCGCTCGCTTATAACAAAGATATGCAGGAAGACAAGAAAGCGATCTTCGACGCGCTTGACACGGTGACGATGTGCCTGATGGCATTCATCCCTATGATTGATACGATGACCGTGCTGCCGGACAATATGCGCAAAGCGGCGGCAGGCGGGTTCATCAACGCGACCGACTGCGCCGACTATTTAGTCGGCAAAGGCCTCCCCTTCCGCGACGCCTACAAAGCGACCGGCGAACTGGTAGCGCTTTGCATCCAAAAAGGCGTCACACTCGAAACGCTGCCAATCGCCGAATATCAAGCGGTGTGCGACTTGTTCCAAGATGATGTATATGACGCGATCGCGCTTGAGCGCTGTGCAGCGATGCGCCGTGTCTATGGCGGCCCCGCCCCCGAAAATGTGCGGGCACAAGCCGCCGCTGTTCGTAAGATACTCAAAGGAGAGTAAATTCTATGATTAAAGCAGGAATTATCGGAGCGACCGGTTACGCCGGTGTGGAGCTTGTCCGCATTTTGATGCGGCACCCGCAGGTGACGCTGACCGCCATCAGTTCCGTTTCGTTTGAAGGGCAGCCAATCAGTGACGTCTATCCGTCGCTCAATGAGATCTGCCCGCTTGTCTGCGAAAGCGCCGACGACGTGATCAAAGCGTCCGACGTGGTGTTTGCGGCGCTGCCGCACGGTCTGTCGCAAGACACCGCCAAGGCATGCGTTGACGCGGGGAAGAAATTTATCGACCTCGGCGCGGATTTTCGGCTTGACGATCCCGCCGCGTATGAAGCGTGGTATCAATCGGAATACCGCTATGACGATATCCACCGCGAGGCGGTCTATGGCCTGCCGGAACTGTTTCGCGACGACATCCGCGGTCGGTCGGTGATTGGCAATCCCGGATGCTATCCGACAAGTGTAGCACTGGGACTTGCTCCCGCTTTGAAAAACGGCTTTGTCTCCCCCACAGGGATCGTGGTCGACTCCAAATCCGGCACCACCGGTGCCGGCAGAAAGCCGACCCAAACCACCCATTTTCCCGATTGCGCCGACGCGTTCTCTGCATACAAAGTGGCGTCCCATCGCCACACGCCGGAGATCGAGCAGACGCTCTCGAAAGTGGCGGGCGAGTCGGCGACCATCACCTTTGTGCCACATCTTCTGCCGGTCAACCGCGGCATCCTCTCCACCATCTATGCGAAGCTCGCGGGCGGCGTGACCGAAGAGAGTATCCGTGCCGCATATGAAGCAGCCTACAAGGACGAACGATTCGTACGGGTGATGCCAAAGGGCAAGGCGGTCAACATCCGCCACGTCCAATGCTCCAACTACTGCGATATTCAGCTGTATGTGGACGAACACACCCGCCTGCTGATCGTGACGAGCGTCATCGACAACATGGTCAAGGGCGCCGCCGGACAGGCGATCCAGAACATGAACATCCTGTTTGATCTGCCCGAGGAAACCGGGCTTGATATGATCCCCATCGCGTTTTAAGAAAGGACTTCGCGTTATGTCTGATACCATGCAAAAAACCGGCGTCACGGCGCCGCAGGGATTCAAAGCGGGAGGCGTGCATTGCGGCATCCGCAAAAGCCGCCAAAAGCGTGACCTCGCCCTGATCGTGTCCGATCGTCCCGCGAACGCCGCCGCCGTTTACACGCAAAACCTCGTCAAAGGCGCGCCGCTCACCGTCACCAAAGCGCATCTGCAAGATGGCAAAGCGCAGGCGATCATCGTCAACAGCGGCATTGCGAACACCTGCGCCGCGGACGGGATCGAAAAAGCGGAAGCGATGTGCGCGCTCGCGGCGAAAGCGCTCTCGCTGCCGCAGGAAGACGTGCTGGTCGCCTCCACCGGCGTGATCGGCCCCTCCATCGTGATGGACCCGATCGAAGCCGGGATGCCCGCGCTGATTGAAGCGCTGTCGGTTGACGGCGGTTCTGACGCGGCGGAAGCGATCATGACGACCGATACCGTCAAAAAGCAGGTCGTGACCACCGTCACCCTCGGCGGCAAGCGGTGCACCTTAGGCGGTATGGCAAAGGGCAGCGGCATGATCGCCCCCAACATGGCGACGATGCTCTGCTTTCTGACGACCGACGCCGCCGTCGACAGCTCGCTGCTCGATGAGGCGCTGCACGAGGTGATCGACGACACGTTCAACATGATGTCGGTAGATGGCGACACGTCGACGAACGACAACGTGATCATCCTTGCAAACGGTGCGGCAGGCAACGCGATGATTACTGAGAAAAATGCGGACTATGCCGCGTTTGTCGAGGCGCTGCACACGCTGTGCAGCGATCTGTGCCGCCGCCTTGCCAAAGACGGCGAAGGCGCCACAAAGCTCCTCGAAATCAAAGTCAGCGGCGGCAAGACGGTGAAGGACGCGCGGACGATCGCGCAGTCGGTCAACCGCTCCTCCCTGCTCAAAGCCGCGATGTTCGGTGCGGACGCCAACTGGGGCCGCGTGCTGTGCGCGATCGGCTATGCGGGCGCCGAGGTGAACGTCCGGGGCGTGCAGGTGGCATTTTGCTCTAAAGCGGGGCGGATCGTCGTGTGCAAGCACGGCGCCGGGATCCCGTTTGACGAAGACATCGCCAAAACAATTTTGTCGGAAGACGAGATCGTCATCGATATCACGCTGTCGGACGGTGACGCACATGCCACCGCCTTTGGCTGTGATTTGACCTATGATTACGTCAAGATCAACGGCGACTATCGCACCTGAGAAAGGACGAATACCATGAACATTCCCGTAACCGACAGAGCGCAGGTGCTGACCCAGGCGCTCCCCTATATCAAGCAATACGCAGGCAAGACCGTTGTCATCAAATACGGCGGCAACGCGATGGTGAGCGACGAGCTCAAGGACGCCGTGATGCAGGACATCGTGCTGCTGCACACGGTCGGCATCAAGCCGGTGCTGGTGCACGGCGGCGGTCCGGAGATCAACGCGATGCTCAAGAAAACCGGCAAAGAATCGAAATTTGTCGGCGGGCTGCGCTATACGGACGAAGAAACGATGGACATCGTGCAGATGGTGCTCGCCGGAAAGGTCAACAAGGAACTGGTCGGGCAGCTCGGCAAGCATGGCGGCAGAGCCGTGGGGCTGTGCGGGCTTGACGGCAGCATGCTGACGGCGGTCAAGCACAAAGAACCCGATCTGGGGCTTGTCGGCGATATCACCCGCGTGGACGTGACGCTGATCCGCAACTGCCTGCAAAACGATTCCATCCCCGTGGTCGCGACCATCGCAGGCGGCGAAAACGGTGAGAAATACACCATCAACACCGACACGGCGGCTTCCGAGCTTGCCGCTGCCTTGGGGGCGGAAAAGCTCGTGCTGATGACTGACGTGCGGGGGCTTCTCCGCGACAAGGACGATGAGAGCAGTCTCATTTCGGTCGTGCAGGTCAGCGACGTGCCCCGGCTCAAAAAAGAAGGCGTGCTCTCGGGAGGTATGATCCCGAAGATCGAGTGCTGTGTCGAGGCGGTACGCCGCGGCGTGCGCCGTACCCACATCATTGACGGGCGCATCCCTCACTCCATTTTGATTGAAATGTTGTCCGATGAAGGCATCGGCACCATGTTCTTATAAGCGAGGTCAACTGATATGTCTTTTGAAGAAATCAAAGAGCTCCACGATCAATCGCTGATGCCGACCTACGGTCGGTTCCCGGTCGCGCTGACGAGCGGCAAAGGCGCTGTCTGCTACGACACGGACGGCAACGCGTATATCGACTTTGGCAGCGGTATCGGCGTCAATTCGCTGGGCTTTTGCAACGAAGGCTGGATCGACGCGGTGACAGCGCAGTTGCACAAGGCGCAGCATTTTTCCAATCTGTATTACAACGACACGCAGATCGCGTTTGCCGATAAGCTGGTCAAGGCCGCCGGTATGGCGCGGGCTTTCCTTTGCAACTCGGGCGCGGAGGCCAACGAATGTGCGATTAAGCTCGCGAGGAAATACAGCTTTGATCTTTACGGCAAAGGCCGCTCCACCATTGTCACGCTGCAAAACTCGTTCCACGGCCGGACGGTGACCACCCTCTCCGCCACCGGGCAAGAGGTGTTCCACAACTACTTCTTCCCCTTCACAGACGATTTTCGCTTTGCCCCGGCGGGCGATATCGCGGCGCTGACCGAGACGATCGACGACACGGTGTGCGCCGTGATGCTGGAATGCGTACAGGGCGAAGGCGGTGTGCTGCCGCTGGAGGTCGACTATCTGCAGGCGGTGCGGGCGCTGTGCGACGAGCGCGGCATCCTGCTACTCATCGACGAGGTGCAAACCGGCGTCGCGCGCACGGGCACGTTCCTCTGCATTGAACAAGCCGGGATAAAGCCGGACGTCGTGACGCTTGCCAAAGGGCTTGGCGGCGGACTGCCGATCGGCGCGTGACTGTGCAACGACCGGCTCAAGGACGTGATGGGCAACGGGATGCACGGCTCCACTTTCGGCGGCAACCCCGTCGTCGCGGCGGGCGCTTCGTATGTGCTTGATACGGTCACCGATCCCGCATTTCTCGAAGACGTACGCCGCAAAGGCGAGCTGATCCGCGCCCGTGTGCAAGCGATGCCGCACGTCAAAGAGGTGCGAGGGCGCGGCATGATGATCGGCGTCGTGCTGGAAGACGGCGTCGCCGCAAAGGACGTCGCGAATGCCTGTCTGAAAAACGGGCTTTTGATTTTGACCGCGAAAACACTGCTGCGGTTTTTGCCGCCGCTGACTATCTCAGACGCGGAAGTTACAGGCGGCCTCATTATTTTGGAAACCACCTTGAAGGAGGATATTTGATATGAAGCATCTTTTGAAAATGCTCGACCTTTCGACCGATGAGATTTTGGAAATTCTCAATACCGCCGATCAGCTCAAATATGAGCTGAAGCACGGCATCCCCCATCGTCATCTTGAGGGGAAGACACTCGGCATGATCTTCCAAAAATCCTCCACCCGCACCCGTGTATCGTTTGAGACCGGCATCTATCAGCTCGGCGGATACGGCCTGTTCCTTTCCTCCCGCGATCTGCAGATTGGTCGCGGCGAGCCGGTGGAAGATACCGCCCGCGTGTTGTCGCGATATCTCGACGGTATCATGATCCGCACCTTCCAGCAAAAGGAAGTGGAAGATCTCGCCTCCTTCGGTACCCTCCCCATCATCAATGGGCTAACCGATTTCTGCCATCCCTGCCAGGTGCTCGCCGACCTGATGACCGTGCGCGAGCATAAAGGCTATCTCGACGGGCTGAATATGTGCTACATCGGCGACGGCAATAATATGGCAAACTCGCTGATCGTCGGCGGCCTCAAAACCGGAATGCGGGTCTCGATCGGCTGCCCGGACAGCCATCAGCCGGACAAAGCGGTACTGGACTTTGCCGCAGGCTACGGTAATCAATACCGCATGACCAGCAACATCCTGGAAGCGGCAGCCGACGCCGACGTGATCTTCACCGACGTGTGGGCGTCGATGGGTCAGGAAGACGAAGCCGTCGAGCGCCGCCGCATCTTTGACGGCTATCAGGTGAACGATAAGCTGCTTGCAGTCGCACACGCCGACTGCATGGTACAGCATTGCCTCCCCGCCCACCGCGGCGAGGAAATCACCGCCGACGTGTTTGAAGCGCACGCGAACGAGATCTTCGACGAAGCGGAAAACCGCCTGCACGCGCAAAAGGCCGTCATGGTGCTGACAATGGGCGGCAAATAAATAAGACTATACCGCAAAACCCGCGATGCG
>JAFTBJ010000081.1 GCA_017455295.1 Clostridia bacterium | reverse complement strand
AGCAAAGAGGAAGTTTCGGAATTATTATTAAACGATTTACTTGTTTTTGATAAAATCGTTCTTGCCGCTGTTAAGGCGGATTACTCAAAAGAAATAGAAAACATGTTTTCAAAAGCAATTTACATAGACGCTCCAAAAGATAGTCGCTTGATGCGAATTCGGAAACGTTCCTTCAAAAAATTCGGTGACCGCATGCTGAAAGGCGGAGACTTATATAAGACAGAAGAGGCGTTCTTTCATATGGTAGAAAAACGTCCGGATTCGTTTGTTGAAGAATGGCTTTCAAAACTTAGCATACCCGTGATCAAGATTGACGGCACACGTTCAATTGATGAAAATGTTCACTATGTAATAAACTTATTATGGTAAGACAGTTGGAACGTTCCGAGGGTTCGAATCCATCTATCAAAAACGCAAATCCATCTTTTTCGTACCCCATTGCCAAGAAAAGCGAGCAGTCCTTTTGACTGCTCGCTTTTGTTATGAAAACAAGCGGTGGGATTCGAAAGGCCGTTAAGAAAACGTGCCGGTGGCACGTTTTTAGGCCGTGGGGGTCGATCCGGCTTCTGCTTTTGTCAGTACCAAAAGACGAGATTATCACCGCCTCCTTGTACATCCCCACCGCTTCCGCCAGAATAGGACTACTATTTTAACAAAGATAGTAGTCCTATTTTTAAAAAATGGTGTAAATCCTATGGCGTTTATGATATTATGTTGTTTGGAAAGGAAGTGTTATAATGTTTGGCGCTGTCTACGGCGACATTGTCGGGTCTTATTATGAAGTTCACTGCACGAAAAACTACGACTTTCCTTTTGAAAACGACAGTTCATTTACAGACGACAGCGTTCTGATCGCCGCAGTCTGCAAAACGATTCTAAACGATCCTTCCGAAATCGGACGGTTTGGAGTTCGTACCCGCAGTCTGCAATATGCAGGACAATACAGGCAGTTCTACTCATGGTTTCCTCACGCCGGGTTTGGAAATATGTTTTCCGAATGGGCTAAAGACCCCTCGGCAAAGCAAAACAGAAGCTATGCAAACGGTGCGGCTATGCGCGTTTTCCCCGTTGCTTACGCATACAAAGATTTCACGCAAATGATGCTTCAAGTGAAAGCAAGTTGTCTTCCGACGCATAATCACCGCGAGGCGATCATGGGAGCGATGGCTGTTGCCGCTGCCGTCAGGATTGCGCTTGACGGTGGGTCGAAGGACGATATAAAAGAATATATCGAAGATCGGTTTTATAACTTGTCGACCCCTCTTACGACTCTACGAGAAAACCACGTTTTTGACAGCCGCACGTCATACAGCGTTCCGCCGGCAATCATCGCATTTCTTGAATCTCACGATTATGAAAGCGCAATCAGAAACGCAGTTTCACTTGGGGGAGACGCAGATACGCAGGCGTGTATTGCCGGAGGCATCGCGGAAGCGTTTTATCACGAGATACCTGAACATATCAAGCGGTTTTGCGACTGCAGACTTGATGTGACCATTAGACAAACCGTGCGCGATTTTGAGGATAGATACGGAAAATAATATTTTTCGGCCACGTTATTGATTTTAACGATTACCCATATTTTGTTGAAATCATAGTCTTTATCCAAGAAAAGCGAGCAGTCCTTTGGGCGCGCCCACATAAAGGTCTCTTTATGTGAGTGTGTCCCTTTTTGCTTATTTAAACTCTACAAAATTCATATTTTCAAAGCCGGTCGGCAGCGGGATCGTACACATATAAATGACCGCGAATAACAAACACACGACGGCGATCGACAGCACCACGATCCGGTTCGGCATATTTTTGAATGTGCCGACGATGCCAAGCAAGAACAGCGTCAATGAATAGATGACGGTCACCAGCATATAGGAATCGCCCTTGGAATTGTCTCGCTTTCCCTCTTCGAGCAGTTCCTGCGATTCCGTCATCGTTTTTTGCGCCAAATCAAAATATTTTTCGGTCATGCCGGGCATGTTGAATGGATTGTCTTCGTTGTTTTCTTCCATCCAGCTGATGCCCGCGGCAAGCGTTTCGCTGACGTTCTGCTTCTTGAAGGTCTCGATCTTCTGCTGAATGAGACCGATCGTGGTCTGATCGCCGTCGATCTTGGCCGCTTCCAGCTCATAGTAATAGTCTCGCAGAACGTTCCACGTCATATAATCGGCCAGGTATGCCTGCATGCCGAGGTTATACTCCGCGGTGCCCTGTGACGCTACGTTGTTGCTTGTGGTGAAATTGATGGATTGAAGCCCGCCGTGCAGATGCCCGATCCACGACGCCCACGCCGAGAGCAGCGTGGTAACGCCGAGCAGGATCGCGACGATCGTTTCAAGCCGTTTGGCGGTCAGGATGGTTTTTCTGTCTTTGAGCGCATTCTCCGGGGGGTCTGTTTTTGCCATAATAGTGCCTCCGATATGTTGATTATGTGAATATGAAAAATATGCCGCGTCATGTTTCGATCTCGATGATCGTCACGTCCGTCTGGGTGATACAAAGCTCCGATCGCAAAGACACGACCTTGCGGCAATAGTCGAGAGTCTCCCGGATCTTATCGGCAAGTTTTCGGATCAACTCGCGAAATTCCGGCGCTTTCGGCTTGATATGCAGCACGATCGCCTGCTCCCGGACTTCCACCCGCCGGATGGACTCATGTATTCCAAATGCTTCAAACCCGTTTTGTCCGTGCACTTTGGAGGAATCGAACAGCAGCTCCGAGTTTCGATCCACCCCCACGTCGATCTCGTCCGCCAACCGGATGACGGCGGCCAGCATCGCGGTGCGAATGACGCCATAAGGCGACGTCAGCACCGGATATTCCTTCTCGTCCAGCAGATCGGTCTTTCTGTGGCCGCGGGATACCTGCACGATGGCGAACACCATCTCTTCGCACGGGATGTCAAACAGCGCCGCGTATTTGCGGATAAGCAAGCCGCTGTATTCGTGATGAAAGTCGCGGATGGCGCCCTCGACGTCCTGGCGATCATGCGTCTCGAAATACGCGCCGAACGCGATCTTCTCGGACAGCTCCTCATAGTTTTTCTGGCTGATGCCCATCCCGATATCGTGCAGATAGCAGGACATAATCAACACATAACATTCCGCGGCGCTGAGCCGCTCGACCTGCCTCTCGCCGAGCAGGATATTGCAGTATTCCAGCACATCCATGCTGTGCAGGATCGTGTGATCCGTAAAATCGGGAAAGCGCGGCAAAAAGGACTCCAGCATCTTTTGCAGCACCACCGCGCTGTCTTTTGTTCTGCGATGGAGATCCGCATTCTCACCTCTCAATTTGGTTTCCAATACATAATCGCTCATACGGCTGCGTTCCTCCGTGATTTGCGGATGTTTTCCGGCTTTCTCCCGGGCAAAAGATCGCCGTTATCGCACGACCCCTTGGATCAGTTCGACTTTCTGCGGCGCTTCGCGTCCGAAGGTCAGCGCCCCGATATACCGCTCGGCGGCGGCCGGGATCGCCTCCTCGTTGTTCGTATACAAATACCCGAGCGTCGCTCCCTGTTCGACTTTGTCGCCTGTCTTGGCGGCGATCGTCAGACCGGCACCATAGTCGATGGGGTCTTCCTTGGTGCTTCTTCCCGCGCCGAGGATCATCGCCGCCGTGCCGATCTCCGCGGCGTCCATCGCCGTGATATAGCCGTCTGTCGGACTCACGATCGGGACGACGTGCCGGATCGGGTGGACGTCGGCAAACCGCCGCGTATCCTCAAGGCAGCGCACATCGCCACCCTGCGCCGCGATCCATTCCTTCATCTTGTCGAACGCGGCGCCGCTTTCGATCGCGCCGACCGCCTGTGCCCGGGCTTCCTCCTGCCCGATCCCCTTGAACAGCATCACCATCTCGCTTGCAAGCGCGATGCACACCTCATAAAGATCGCCTTTTCGCTGCCCCTTCAGCACCTCGACCGCCTCAATGATCTCGAGCGCATTGCCGACGGCATATCCAAGCGGCCTGTCCATATCGGTAATCAGCGCCGCCATATTCCGCCCGCACAGCTTGCCGATCTTGACCATGCTCTCGGCAAGCTGTTTGGATGCTTCATAGGTTTTCATAAATGCGCCGCTGCCGGTCTTGACGTCCAGCACGATGTTGTGCGCGCCGGCGGCGAGCTTCTTTGACATAATGCTGGATGTGATCAGCGGGATCGAGTCCACCGTAGCGGTCACATCACGCAGCGCATACAGCTTTTTATCGGCGGGGGTCATATTCCCCGACTGCCCGATGATCGCGAGCCCGACCCGGTCGCATTGGTCGAGGAATTCCTCGCGCGAGATGGTCATCCGCATCCCGGGGATGGCTTCGAGCTTGTCGACCGTGCCTCCGGTATGCCCGAGCCCCCGTCCCGACATTTTGGTCACCTTGGCACCGAGCGCGGCCGCGATCGGGCCGACGATGAGCGAGGTCTTGTCGCCGACGCCGCCGGTGGAATGCTTATCGGATGAAAGATTTCCGAAACGACTCAGATCAAGCATATCGCCCGAGCGCGCCATGCTGTAGGTCAGCGCCGCGATCTCATCGTCATCCATCCCTTGCAGGCAGATCGCCATACACAGCGCCGCCGCCTGATAATCGGGGATATCGCCGCGCGTATAGCCGTCGACAAAATAGCCGATCTCTTCGTCGAAAAGCCGATCACCGTTTCTTTTTTTCAAAATGATATCGTACATTCGCATCGCAATGACCGTCCTTCCCCTTACCTGCTCTAAAATAGTTATATTCAGTATATCACACCTTTGCGCCGTTTTCAATGAAGAATCCATGCATTTTATAAAACACAATCGCTTCTAAACACGTTTTCGGACAGTTTCAAAATTGTATCGTCCGTATCCCTTGATAATCAAGAGAAATATGGTATAATATTTCGCAGAGGTCCGGCAATTCAAGCCTTTGACTGCACTGTTTTTTAAGGAGTGATCCATCTATGTCGTCGATCAAACAGGAAGCGGAACGTTGCCTGAAATGCAAAAAAGCGATGTGTTCCGCCCATTGTCCGGCTTCCACCGCCGTTCCGCAGGTGATGGAGCTGTTTTTGAACGGAGAGATCAAAAAAGCCGGCGAGCTGTTGTTTATGAACAACCCGCTCTCCGCCGTCACGTCGGTCATCTGCCCGCACGAGCGCAACTGCGCCGGCCATTGTGTGCTGGGCATCAAAGGCGAGCCGGTGATGTTCTATCGCATCGAGGAATACTTATCCCGCTTTTATCTGGAGACGATGGATATCCCGGAGATAAAAAAGAACGGGATCAAGGTCGCCGTCGCGGGCGCCGGCCCTGCCGGCATCACGATGTCCATCCTGCTGCTTCTGCACGGCTATGACGTCACGCTGTTTGAGGCGCAGGACAACATCGGCGGCATCCTGCGGTACGGCATCCCGCCGTTCCGCCTGTCGCGCGATCTGCTGGAAATGTACAAGGATATTATGCTCCGTATGGGGCTGCACTTCCGCCCGAACACGCGGATCGGGACCAACATTATGATCGAAGATCTGTTCCCGGACGGCTATAAAGCCGTGTTCGTATCCACCGGGACCGGTCGGCCGAACAAGCTGGGGCTGATCGGTGAAACGCTGGGACACGTCCATTTCGCGGTCGATTATCTGAAATCGCCCAAGGCGTTCAAGCTGGGACAGCAGGTCGCCGTGGTCGGCGCGGGCAACGTGGCGATCGACGCGGCGCGCACCGCCATCCGCCGCGCCCATTCGCACGTCACCATTCTGCACTTTATGGGCGAAGACGATATGACCGCCAATCGGGAAGAGATCGAGATGGCGCAGATCGAAGGGGTCGAATTCATCCACTATGCGCAGGCGGTTCGCATTCAGGAAAACGCCGTGCGTTGCGTGCGGGTCAAGCGCATCGAAGACGAAGCCGGAAACGTCCGTTTTGAAGAGGATTACACCGATGTGTTTGACGTCCCCGCCGATTCCGTGATCATCGCCATCGGGCAGGGCCCCGGCGCGGATATGCAGGTCGCCGGCGTCAAGCTGACGCAGCGCGGGCTGCTGGACGTGAATGAATGGGGCGAGACGGACACCCCCGGCGTATATGCCGCGGGCGACATCGTCTCCGGCCCGCGGACGGTCATCGAAGCCGTCGCCTTCACGAAAAAAGTGTTCCAGAGAATGGAAACCTATCTGCGCGAACAGCCGGAGTGATCCCTCTGGCCGAACAGACCGTTATCAGGAGAACGCTATGATCTATTTTCGTTCCGATTACAGCCAGGGCGCGCATCCGAAGGTGCTCGCTGCGCTGGCCAACACCAATTTTGAACACACCGACGGATACGGTATGGACCCGCATTGTGCGAAAGCAGCCGATATGATCCGTGAGCTGATCGGGGTGGACGACTGCGCCGTGCATATGATGATCGGCGGCACGCCGTGCAACGTCACGTTGATCGCGGCGGCGCTGCGACCGTATGAATCGGTGGTGGCCGTTCGCACCGGCCACGCCTATACCCACGAAACCGGCGCCGTGGAGGCGACCGGTCACCGCGTCACCGTTTTGGACGGTGAAAACGGCAAGCTGACGCCGGCGCTGATCGACCGCGCCTTTGAAGAATACGAAGACGAGCATACGCCGCTGCCGCGCCTGGCCTACATCTCGCAGCCCACCGAGATCGGCACGCTGTACAGCAAGGCGGAGCTTGGGGCGCTTTCGGCCAAATGCGCCGAACGGGAGATGATTTTGTATGTGGACGGCGCCCGCCTCGGCGCGGCGCTGACCGCGGAGGAAAACGATCTGTCCATTCGGGAGCTTGCGCAGCTTTGCGACGCTTTTTACATCGGCGGCACCAAAAACGGCGCGCTCTTTGGCGAAGCGCTGGTCATTCGCAACAAGGCGATCGACGACCATTTTCGATTTATGATCAAGCGCCAATGCGGTATGCTGGCAAAAGGCCGCCTGATCGGCGTCCAATTTGAGGCGCTGCTGGACGGCGGCGAAGCCGGCGTCTATTTTGAGATGGCCGCCCACGCCAACCGTCTGGCCAAAGCTCTGCGCGACGGGCTTTCGGCGATGGGAGTCGCCTTTTACAGCCCCTCTCAAACCAATCAGGTGTTCCCCATCCTGCCGCGCGACGTGGTGGAAGAATTGGAACGCGACGTCTTTTTCTATCGCTGGGCGCCGGAGAGAGCGGGGATGATCCCGATCCGCCTTGTGACCGCGTGGGGAACGACCGACACCGACGTGACCGCGTTTTTGGATCGCGTTCGCGCGATATTACAAGAAAAGGTACGATGACGTATGCTCCCTGAAGACGCCGTATTTCGCCGCAAGCGATTTATCCCCGAGCGGATGCTCTCTTTCGGATTCACCCAAACCGACGACGGGTATCATTTGGAACGGGAGTTTTTGAACGGTGATTTTGAAGCGCTGCTGACCATCTCAAAAGAAGGCGACTTGACCGGCGTCGTGATCGACAAGATGAACGGCGAAGACTACCGGCCGCTGCGGCTCGACCGGTTTCAAGGCGCCTATGTCAACACCGTCCGGGCGGCATATGAGGAGTTGCTTCGCGACGTCGCCGCCTCCTGCTGCCGCGAGATGCTGTTTGCGTCCGACCAGGCCAACCGCCTCGCCGACCGGATCCGGGCGGCCTACGGCGTTTTGCCGGATTATCCGTGGGCGGCAAGCGGGGACGACGACTCCGGCGTGTTCCGCCACCCCGACAGCGCCAAGTGGTTCGCGCTGCTGATGGATTTGTCCTATGACACGCTTCAAAAAGACGGCGACGACCGCCCTGTGGACGTGCTCAACCTGAAAGCGACGCCGGACGACATTCCCCGGCTCACCGCGCGGCCGGGCATCTATCCCGCCTATCACATGAACCGCAAACACTGGATCTCGGTGGCGCTGGACGACCGGCTGACCGACGACGAGGTGATGGCGCTGGTGGAGGATAGCTTTTGCCTGACCAGAACATGACTTCGCGGATCGAGTCACGCCTTCGCTTCGCCTTTTTTGTCGGCCCGGCAAAAAGCAACCGGCGGTTGCTTGCCGAACAGCGGTTTTTATAGTATAGTTAAAGGGAGTCGAACACATACGGTTTTCGCCGATGCAATTTTGCCTGCGGCGGCGTATAAAAGCCTCGGAATGCGCCAGCATTCCTGCGTTTTTAACCTTGCCGCAAACAAAAGCCATTCGGCGAAAACTGCAAAAGCACCTCTCATCGAGAAAATTTTGAGTGATTTTTGTCGGTGAGGATGCCGCAAGGCTGTCGCCTTGCAAAGACGAAGCGGCAAAAAGTGCCGAAATTTGCCGATGAGAGGCGCATGGGGTTTGGCTCCCCTCGGCTTCAACCCGAGACAGCGCGCAGCGGTCGCTGTCGGTGCGGGGGTTTGTTACCTTATCAATGCTACGCGCCCGTTAAAATCAACATCGCATCAAATCGTAAAGTAGGATCTGTTGATTGTTCTTTGATTTTTTGTAAAACCACTCGGGCATCTTCTTTATATACGTTCATTTGCAAACACAAGTGAGCAGCATTTATTTTTACTCTTTCATCTTCATGTTGTAACAATTGCTGCAAAATTTCGTCGCAATGTGCTTCTCGAAGATCTTGTTGTAAGTGATACAATTGGCGCATTGCTCTGTTGTGTTTGTTTACTTTATTCTTATTACCATAATCTTTACTCAAGCATAAACACAAACAGAGCCGTACATACTCCTCATAATATTCATTCATAGGCTTATTCTCCTAAATACATGGTCATTATGCTTAACCCAAATGCGTATTGTTCTTCAAATGTCTGCCCTATAAGCCAGTCCCTCACTTTCATGCCATTTGTATAAGGCTGTGCACTTCCATAATATCCAGAAATTGCTCGATGCGTACTCGCTTTCATTGGCACCAAATTCATAGGACTATGAATAATAATCGGCGAAAACCCCGATTTTTCTATTTGACATTGTTCCACTATATGATGCCATTCGTATCCTTCTCCAGGCGAACCAAGCGCCCTTTTTAGCGCTCTAAATGTCTTGAAGCCATCATCAACAGCTTGTGTTAATGCATAATGCATATTGATGACATCTTTGCGAAGATCATCAATTGCGCTGGTTGTCGTAAGCGCAGTTATTGCAACAGCGGCCGTACCTGCTGCTACTACAAGCGGTTCGACTATGCTTTTCGCACCACTTCCGCCCCCATAACTCGGCGCATAATAACAAGATGATCCCCAACCTAAAGCTGCTTCACGAACATTCATCATTCCGCTCGGATCACTGTATACGGCAGGATCATTCACGCAATAGGCATACATATTGCCTTCGATGATGTAGGCGCCGGTGGTGCAATATTTATCTGCATTAATAAACCGTCCCCACACGGGGTTATAATATCTACTTTGGAGATAATACAATTCTGTATCTTCCTCATAGATATATCCACGGTAGCGGAAGGGGTTGAGGGTACCAATCGTTTTAGCTAGCGGGCCGGTTTTGCTTGTGGGATTGCCCCAAGAATCATACGTGTAGCGGACAACATATTCGCCGGTATCGTCGATCAGCCCGATAATATCTCCCTGCGCATTGCGGATATAGAAATACTCATTGTCGCCATAAAGAACACTTGCAACACCATTCTGCCCATAGGAGAATTCGAGCGTATCCGATCCCGCCGTCATCTTCCGCAGGTTGCCGTCCACCACCTGATAGGTATAATTCGTCGTCACGTCGCTGACGGTGACGGCACGCGCTGT
>JAFTBJ010000080.1 GCA_017455295.1 Clostridia bacterium | reverse complement strand
TGCGCGACTATTTGCAGAAGGAGGGGTATGCGCTATGAAAACCGAACAGCTTCTCGACGCCATCGGCGCTTTGGATGATTCGCTCATCGAACAAGCGGCGGCGCCGGCCAACAACCGCCGCGGTCGCACCCCTATATGGCTGCGCGTGGTCGGGATGGCGGCCGCGGCGGCGGTCATCATCAGCCTTGGCGCGTTACGGCCGACTGTTTGGCAGGGGGGCGATACGCCGGATGCCCCTACCGCCACGACTACACACCCATCCGATGAGGATGCGGCGACGATCGAGCCGGGTACAGATACGACCCAAACGATTGTCGGAAAAACCGGGTCGGTCGTGTGTCACGCCGCACCCGACTACAACGTTCTGGAAAACGGGAATTTTGCCTTGTATGCGGATGCATTTCCCAGCTTGCAGCAGTTTTTTCGCTCGTCGGCAGGAGCGCTTTTGACAGACGTCGATACCCAAAATGCGGCCTATTCGCCGACCAATATATATCTGGCGCTTGCAATGCTGGCGGAACTGACCGACGGCGAGACGCGGCAGCAGATCCTCGATTGCCTCGGCGTATCGGATATCGAATCGCTGCGAAAATTTACGGTCAATATCTGCCAATCTTCTTATATAAATCTAGATCGAGCGCGGCTTTTGATTGGCAACTCGATTTGGACGGATGAGAATTTTTCCTATAAAAAGGGGATCGCGGCGCGGCTTGCTGACACCTATTATGCGTCTTCCTACAGCGGAGAGATGGGATCGGAGGCGATGAACGAAGCCTTCCGGAATTGGGTAAACGAGCAAACAAACGGCCTCCTAAAGGATCAAATTCAAGATTTGGAATTCACCCCCGATACGGTTCTGGCGTTGGCGTCAACCTTGTATATGAAAGGAAGCTGGATCGAGGAGTTTTCGGAGGAGATGACCACCGACGAGATATTCCATGCATTAGGCGGCGATGAAACTGTGCAGATGATGCATCAAATAGCACCGATGCTTTATTATCGCGGGGAAAATTTTATCGCGGTTAAAAAAGAGATGACGACAGGTTCGATGTGGCTGGTGCTGCCGGATGAAGGCGTGTCCGTTTCCGAGGTGCTGGAAAACAAGGAGTATTATGAGCTCACCAAAAAAAATCGTCTCGAATGCGACTACGCCGAGGTGCAGCTCAGTATGCCACTCTTTGACGTATCTTCTACGATCGATATGAAGTAATGATTCCAGTCTCTCGGCGTTACCGATTTGTTTGATCGCGCTGTGGCGGATTTCAACCCTTTGACCGATGAGAAAGGCCTCTATGTCTCTAAAGTACGGCACGATTGTCGTGTCAAAACGGATGAAGCAGGTTGCGAGGCAGCGGCGTTGACGGTAGCAGGATTAAGTTTCGGCGCTATGCCTCCTCAAGAGGAGATCGAGGTGGTGCTCGACCGGCCGTTCCTGTTTTGTATCACGAAAAATGCGAATGCGGAAAACGCGCCCGCTTTGCCGCTCTTTTGCGGCGTGGTGAATCACGCGGAGTAACGGCGCGCTGGCAAAACAAAAAATGTCAAGCGGTTTTTCAGAAATTGTGAAAAATCACTTGACATTTTTTTGCTTTTTTCTTATAGTTATATACGGTTTCTCTTTACAATAGTAAAGGGGTGCATCTAAGGCAAAAACCAGAGCGATATACAGATAAGCGCCGCAGTCTACAGCACCGATGCTGTCGGATTGTGAAAAACCCTTTGCGGAGGGCGCTTGCCCAAGGTATCGCGGTTTCACGGCCGAGGATGGCGAAATCGCTGTCCACGCGAAACTTCCAAGTTTGTCGCCGCCTTTTCGGAGGGAGTTCCTTTCCGTCGCGACAAACGACCGCAAAGGGGGATGCATTGGTATGAAAGATATTATCAAACTTCAGGACATCGCGGTTTCTTTTGACGGAGAAACGGTACTGGACGGGTTCAACCTCAGTATCCACGATGGAGAGTTCGTCACGCTGCTCGGGCCTTCCGGCTGTGGCAAGACGACGACGCTGCGCATCATCGGCGGCTTCATCACTCCCGACAAAGGCGATGTCTTTTTTGACGGCCAGCGGGTCAACAACCTGCCCGCATACAAACGGCGCGTCAATACGATCTTTCAGCGGTACGCGCTGTTCCCGCATTTGAACGTCTATGAAAACGTGGCGTTCGGCATGAAGGTACAGCGCAAAAGCAAAGATGAGATCAAAAAGACGGTCGAGGAAAAGCTGGCGCTTGTCAATCTCAAAGGATTTGAAAAGCGCCGCATCTCCACGCTATCCGGCGGCCAGCAGCAGCGGGTCGCGATTGCCAGAGCATTGGCCAACAACCCGAGTGTGCTGCTGCTCGACGAACCGCTCGCGGCGCTCGATTTGAAGCTGCGCAAGGATATGCAGATCGAGCTCAAAAATATCCAGCAGCGTCTCGGCATCACGTTCATTTATGTGACGCACGATCAGGAAGAGGCGCTCTCCATGTCGGATACGGTGGTCGTCATGGATAATGGCCGCATCCAGCAAATCGGCACGCCGATCGATATTTATAACGAGCCGCAGAACGCGTTTGTGGCGGATTTCATCGGCGAAAGCAACATCCTTGACGGCGTGATGCACGAGGATTATCTCGTGGAGTTTTTCGGTAAAACCTTCCGCTGTGTCGACAAAGGCTTTGACAAAGATGAGCCGGTCGACGTGGTGGTGCGTCCCGAAGATATCGACATTGTAGCGCCGGAAAAGGGGGATTTGACCGGCCGTGTGACCAGTGTTACCTTCAAAGGGATGCACTATGAGATCATTGTCGACGTCAAGGGCTTCAAATGGATGATCCAGACGACTGATTTCCATGCGGTGGACAGCCAGATCGGTATTATGATCGACCCGCAGGAAATCCAGGTGATGAAAAAGTCCGAGTATTCGGGACTTTACGGCGACTACAGCTCCTTCTCGGAGGAATTTGACGAACTTGCGGACCCGGAAGCGGAGAGCGGGGTGGAGGAATGAAAAGATCCACCGGAATGGCGGTGCCGTTCGCACTGTGGATGACCGCGTTTACGCTGGTACCGATCGGCATCATTCTCTGGTTTGCGTTCACCGATGAAAGCGGCGGTTTCACGCTGGCCAATTTTCAGACGATCGTGTCCTATGACGCAGCCGCCGGGGAGACGCTGTTCAGCAATCCGTATATCACGGCGCTTTTCTATTCTTTGAAACTCGGCCTGATCTCCACCCTCATCTGCCTGGTGCTGGCATACCCGATTGCGTTTTCGATTTCCCGCATGGGGGAGAGTGCGCAAAAAACCATGATCATGCTCATCATGCTGCCGATGTGGATGAATTTCCTGCTGCGTACGCAGGCGATCGCGAGCCTCATTTCTAACAACGGCCTGCTCAATCAGGCGTTCGGCTTTCTGGGACTCGGGCCGTTTGAAATGCTCAATACCGATGGCGCAATCATATTTGGCCTTGTATATGACTTCTTGCCTTATATGGTGTTGCCGCTTTATTCCGTGATGGTCAAAATCGAAAAAAGCGAGATTGAAGCGGCGCAGGATCTCGGCGCAAATGCCTTCAATGTGTTTCGTCGGGTGATCCTGCCACTGTCTGTTCCGGGTATCATCAGCGGGATCACGATGGTGTTTGTCCCGTCGGTCAGCACTTTTGTCATTTCCCGTCTGCTTGGCGGCGGCAAACGCAGCATGATCGGCGATGTGATC
>JAFTBJ010000013.1 GCA_017455295.1 Clostridia bacterium | reverse complement strand
CAGATGAAAAGAATGATCAAAGGCGTCGCGTGTTTGTGCAGTGTCGCGCTGCTGATCGGGATGCTGTCAGTGATGGCGGTCGTCACACCGGTGGCGGCGGCAAAGACCGTGGATGGCAATTTTTTGAAAGCGGAATATATCATAGAAGGTCGTGACAATGTCACGATCAACAGCAATGGCAGCTGGACGGTCAAAGGCGATTTTGCTTTGGCGCCGTATCTGATTTTCGACTATACAAAAGCGCAGCCTCTGGTGCAGGAGTTCACCACCAACGTGCCGCTGGAGATCACGTTCCTCGATTCCGATCCGAATGGTGTGTACGGCGACCACTGGGTGGGTCTGTATGAAAATTGGGTCGGTCCCCAGTACTTTCCGGCGGGCAGCCATGATCGCACGGACAACTTCTCCGGCATCTGGAACTGGTGTGTGCAGAACTGCGGCTGGAAAAACACCGGCACTGCCGCGGTGCGCGCGATCTATTTTGAATTTGACTCGTACATTAGCAACGTCAATGCAACGATCTATGCGCTCCAATTGACCGGCAGCTACTCCTACACGAGCTATGCGCCGGAAGGCGGCGAAGGCGGGACGACCACCACGACGGCGAGCAGCGGATGCGATCTGCTGGCAGGCAGCGTGCAATCCACCGATACTGCCGGCGCTGCAGTGTCCAAGCAAAATGGCGGCGTGGTGATCAATGTCAAAAAAGCATGGAATAGCTCGTCGGATATATCGTACGGTGCGGTGTTTGACCCGAACTTCTCCTATACGATCGACGACGACGCATGGATCCAGCTCGGCATCAACGCCGCGGTGCCGTTCCGGTTTACGATCTATGACGGTCAAAACAGCTGCTGGATCTCCGCCGGTTCGGAATATTACAATGTGTTTGAGTTGAATTATGCGCCCAGCAATCAATGGATCCCCGCCGGCAATTATACGGTTTGCCTCTCTCTCTCGAGCTACTATAACTGGTATATGAAGTATGGCGGCGGTATGTCGTATAGCCCGACCGCCGCGGTCACCTCGGTGTTTATCGAGGGAAAATCGACCGGTACTATCACGCTCAAGCGTTTGAAGCTTGTGATGGGCGACGACGGCAGCGAATACGGCAACGACGGCCCACAGCCGACCACGACCACCACGCAAGCGACCACCCCGACGCAGCCGTCCGGCCAGATCTACGGTTCCGGCAATTTGATCGAAACGGCGGACTGCGGGCTGTTGACGTTTGGCGGCGAGCTGGGATCCTATGGATACTTGACGGAGGGGCAGAACAACCTTGTCATCACCAAACAAACTCCGGATGAGTCTCAAGGCGGATTCGGCGGGTATATGGATTTTAACTGGATCTATCCGCTTGACGAGGATCGTCCGGTATGGTTCAGCATGTCCATCGTGTCGGATGTGGATTTTTGTCTGACGCTGCAGGATGAGCAGAATGACTGCTGGATCGGGCTTGGCGCTTGGTATTACGGCGTGTTTCGGAATGAGAGCGGGAAATATCCGCTGTCGTCTGCTCCGAAAGACGGATGGATCCCGGCGGGCAGTTATACGGTGGTTGGCTGTTTGACCAATTTTTACAAAGCGTTGCAATACTATTATGACAAACTGCTCGACGCCACGGAACTTCGTGTATCGACGTTGTATATTGAGGGAAAACAAAAAGGCAACATCTCGATCGGATGGTTTGAATTGCTGCAAACAAGCGAAGCAAGTGCGACGCCGAAGTATAACGGTCCGTCGTTTACGACCATTCGCCAGCGTGCCGCCGGACGCACCTTCCCCGATGTGCCGAAAAACGCGTGGTATTATGACGCGGTGCGGTATGTGACGACATTCGGCTATATGAACGGCTATCAAAGCGGCAAGTTCGGCCCCGGCGATAAACTGCAGCGGCAGGATTTTGTGGTGGCGCTTGCCAATATTTACAACGCCGACTTGAACTATTTCCAAAATAAAACCGGTAGCCTCAAAGACGTGAAAAAAGGTTCCTATTATGCGCCGGCAGTCGCCTGGGCGGTGTACAACGGCATTGTTGCCGGTTATCAAAACGGCAAGTTTGGCGTCGGCGATCCGATCACCAGAGAGCAGGTGTGCACCATCCTGTGGCGTGCGGTGGGATCACCGGCTCCGGCGGTGTCGGCGAGCACCACGCTGGCGAAGTATCCCGACGGCAAGCGTGTGAGCGATTTTGCGAAAAACGCGGTGGCGTGGGCGCTGCAAAACGGCATTATCACCGGCATGCAGGACGGCCGCATTGCGCCGGTGGAAAAAGCCTCCCGTGCCCAGATCGCGGTGATCCTGATGCGGCTTGATCAAAAAGGCATGTTCGAGTGATCAAATAGCGGAAAGCAAGAATATAAAAAAGCGGTCTTCGTGAGATCATCATCTCACGAAGACCGCTTTTTATATAGTATATGTTATTACATATATAATATAGTTACGGTTATTCTTTTTTATCCCGCAGCCCTTTGAAAAACCGGCGCAGGATATCGCCGCATTCCGTTTCCATCACGCCGTGTTCGCACACGGGATGATGGTTGAGCGGCAGCGAAAAAAGATCGGTGAGGGATCCGCATGCGCCCGCCTTTGGGTCGGCGGCGCCGTATACCACCCGGTCGAGCCGCGCATTGACGATCGCCCCGGCGCACATCGGGCAAGGCTCCAGCGTGACGTACAGCGTACAGCCGGACAACCGCCAGCCGCCTAGCGTTTGGCAAGCGTCGCGGATCGCCTCGATTTCGGCGTGCGCGAGCGCATTCTTGTCGGCTTCGCGGCGGTTGCGGCCTCGCCCGACGATGGCGCCGTCCCGCTCACGGACAACGACAGCGCCGATGGGGGTTTCGCCCGCTTCTTCGGCTTCGGCGGCCAGCCGTAGCGCTTCTTTCATATACTCATCCTGTGTCATATCGAGCGCCATCCTTTCTTTTGTTTTTTTACCGCTCAAACAGGCGGCCGTCTTCGATCCGGATCCGGCGCGGCGCCTGCTCGGCGATCGCGTCGTCATGGGTGATCAGCACCACTGTGTGACCGGCGGCGTGCAGGCGATGGAGGAGATCCATCACCGCGTTGCCGGAGGCGCGATCGAGGTTGCCGGTCGGTTCGTCCGCTAAAATGAGCGGCGGCGATCCGGCCAGCGCTCGCGCGATGGCGACGCGTTGCTGCTGTCCGCCGGAGAGTTCGCCGGGACGATGCGCCGCACGATCGAGCAGCCCGACCTTTTGGAGACTGCTCAAAGCGAGCTGCCGCCGCTTGGCATGCGGGATTCCGCGAAAGGAAAGCGGCAGTTCCACGTTTTCGAGCGCGGTGAGTTCCGGCAGCAGATAAAACTTTTGAAAAATGAATCCGATCGCCCGGCGGCGCACGGCCGCCAGCGTATTGTCCGACAGACGGGAGACGTCTCGTCCGTCCAGTAAATACCGTCCGGCACTCGGCGTATCCAGACATCCCATGATGTGCAAGAGTGTGGATTTGCCCGATCCCGATCGGCCGACGACGGCCACCATCTCGCCGGGAAACAATCGAAGCGAAACGTGTCGCAGCGCCTGCACAGGACAGGCGCTTTTTTGATAGGTTTTGCCGACGTCCAGCAATTCGACAAGCGGGTGCATACCAAATCCCCCTTTGATAAGTTTGCGGGATTAGTATGTGCAAAAAAAGAGATCCTACGACGAAAACGACGCAGGATCTCAAAAAGACTATCCGATACCCCAGTCGATCTCCTGGAATCCCGGGTTGTGCTGATCCTTTTCGGACAGTTTCACTTCCATGCCTTCGGGAATCGGCCACTTGACGCCGACGATCGGATCGTTCCACATGAGTCCGACTTCCGAACCGGGCGCATAGTAGTCATCCACTTTATAGCAGAATTCCGCCGTGTCGGACAGCACCAAAAAGCCGTGCGCAAAATATTTCGGGATGAAAAACTGCTTTTTGTTTTCCGCCGAAAGGGTCACGCCGACGTATTTCCCGAAGGTGGGGCTGTTCGGACGAAGGTCGACCGCCACGTCATACACTTCGCCTTTGACGACGCGCACCAGCTTCGCCTGGGTGTGTGTCCGTTGGAAGTGCAGCCCGCGCAGCACGCCGTAAGACGAGGAGGACTGATTGTCCTGCACGAATTTGGCTGTGATGCCGCCTTCGACAAAATCTTTCTCCACATAGGTTTCCATGAAATACCCGCGGCTGTCGCCGTGCACCGTCGGAGTGACGATCATCACGCCGTCAATGGCGGTTTTTTCAAAAATAAAGCTCCCCATTTTTGCTGCCTCCGTTACGCTTTGTTCGCGTACATCTTCTCATAGTATTGCTGATAGGCGCCGCTTGTGACGTTCGCGACCCAGTCTTTGTTGTCGAGATACCACTGCATCGTTTTCTTGATACCGACCTCAAAGGTGGTTTCGGGTTACCAGCCGAGCGCGTCTTTGATCTTCTGCGGGTCGATACCGTAGCGGCGGTCGTGGCCTTTGCGATCGGTGACATAGGTGATCATGTGTTCGCCCACGGTATCGTCGACGTGCTCTTTGATGTATTGGATGATGGTCTTGACGATGAAAATGTTCGGGCGTTCGTTGTGACCGCCGACGTTGTAAACTTCACCCGGCACGCCGCCGCGGATCACCATGTCGATCGCCTTGCAGTGGTCGTCCACATACAGCCAGTCGCGCACCTGCATGCCGTCGCCGTATACCGGCAGGTTCTTGTGATGTAGCGTGTTGTTCATGATCAGCGGGATCAGCTTCTCCGGGAATTGATAAGGTCCGTAGTTGTTGGAGCAGCGGGTGATGTTGATCGGGAATTTGTAGGTGTCGCCGTATGCTTTGACAAACAAATCGGCGGACGCCTTACTCGACGAATACGGGGAGTGCGGGTCAAGCGGCGTCGTCTCCATGAAATACCCTTCCGCACCGAGGCTGCCGTATACTTCGTCGGTGGATACCTGCAGATACTTCACACCTTCGCGGTACTGATCGTCCCCGACCTGCCAGGCGGCTTTCGCATGCTTGAGCAGGTTTACTGTGCCGAGTACATTGGTCTTGACAAAAATCTCCGGGTCGGCGATCGAGCGGTCGACGTGGCTTTCCGCCGCAAAGTTGACTACATAATCGATCGTGTATTTCTCAAAGATGGCGCCGATCGCTTCGTCGTCGCAGATATCCGCCTGCACGAATGCATAATGCGGATGGTTCTCGACCGACTTCAGGTTTTCGAGATTGCCGGCGTAGGTCAGCTTGTCCACGTTGACAATGAACACGTCGTCGTATTTGCGCAGCATATACAGAATGAAGTTGGAGCCGATGAATCCGGCACCGCCGGTCACAAGATAGGTTTTCATTGGACATTTCCTCCTAAGTTTGCAAGATACATATCCAGCGCCTCTTTCCAGTCGCGCATCTCATTGCCGACAGTGGATTCCAGCGCCAAATTACGAAGTGATGAATAGGCGGGGCGGGGGGTCTTGCTGGGGTATTCCGCTGACGTGCAGGGATTGACTCGGCAGGCCTTGCCGCCTTTTTCCATGATCCGGCAGGCAAAATCATACCAGCTGCATTCGCCTTCGCCGGTGCAATGGTATACGCCGTAATGTTCCGTCAGCGCGAGCTTCAGAAGATGATACGCGAGGTCGTTCGCGGAGGTGGGGTTGCCGCGCTGGTCACTGACCACGGTGATCTGTTCTTTTTCGCTGCCGAGCTTCAGCATCGTCTTGACAAAGTTTTTGCCGACATACCCATACAGCCAGGAGGTGCGCACAATGAAACTCTTTTTGCACGCGTTCCGGACGTATTGCTCGCCAAGCCATTTGGATTTGCCATACACGGTGTTCGGTGCGGGCGTGTCCCATTCGCAGTAAGGCGTGGTGCCATCGCCTGCAAACACATAGTCGGTGGACACATGAATCAGTTTGGCATCGATCTGTTCCGCCGCCATCGCGAGATACCGCGGGCCGAATGCATTCGCCTTCATCGCCGCGACGTGCATCGTTTCGCAGCCGTCGACATTGGTCATCGCAGCGCAGTTGATGATGACGTCCGGGTGCTCTTTTTCTACAAACGCCTGTACGGCGTCAGGATCGGCGATATCCAGCGTGTCCATGTCCACACCGATCACCTCAGCGCCTTGATAGGCGGGATCGATGGGGCCGATCTCGGCACGGCCGGTTTTCAAAATGGTCAGCAGCTCATTGCCGAGCTGACCGTAAGAGCCGGTGATCAGGAGTTTCAATACCGATACTTCCCTTCTGCTGCGTTTTTCAGATGTTGTCCGTAAGGAGATTTGCCGTAAGCGGTTGCCGATTCCAGCAGTTTTTCCGTTGTGATCCAGCCGTTGCGATAGGCAATCTCTTCCACAGCGGCGATCTGGATTCCTTGTTGCCCTTCAACGATGCGTACGAACTGCGTCGCATCGGCGAGCGATTCCATCGTGCCGGTGTCCAGCCACGCATAGCCGCGGCCGAGGGTGATGACGTCCAGTGATCCATCTTCGAGATACATCCGGTTGAGATCGGTGATCTCCAGCTCGCCGCGTGCAGACGGTTTGACCTGTTTGGCCAATTCCGTGACGCGCTCATCATAAAAATAGAGGCCGGTCACGCAATAGTTGGATTTTGGATGTTGCGGCTTTTCCTCAATGGAAATCGCTTTGCCGTTTTCATCGAATTCCACAATACCGAAACGCTCGGGGTCGTCGACGTAATAGCCAAACACGGTTGCCCCGTGCGATTTGCTGGCAGCGTTTTTCAAATGCTTGCTCAGGCCGTTGCCGTAAAAGATGTTATCGCCGAGTACCATCGCGCACGCGTCGCCCGCAATGAACTCTTCGCCGATCAGAAACGCTTGTGCCAATCCGTCCGGACTGGGCTGTACCGCATAGGACAGATGGATGCCAAAGCGGGAGCCATCCCCGAGCAGTCGCTCAAAGTTGGGGAGATCGGTCGGGGTGGAGATGATCAAAATATCCCGGATCCCGGCGAGCATCAAAGTCGACAGCGGATAGTAAATCATCGGCTTGTCATAAACCGGCAAAAGCTGTTTGGACGTCACCATTGTCAACGGATACAGGCGCGTACCGGAACCGCCGGCCAATACAATTCCTTTCATAGGCATATCCTCCGTTTGCAATATTATCGGCCTTTCAGCCACAGCCGCATGCGACGGCGACCGATCACATAGGCGGCATAGAGCCGGCCTCGGATCGAACGTCCGCAGAAGCGGCGAAAATCCTGTTTGAAAATGTGAAAGCGTTTTGCGGCTGCTTTCTTGTTGCCGCGCGTGTTGCCCGCAAACGATTGCTGCAGCGTTTCTTCGGTCGTCACAATGCGGCCTTTGGTTGCCTTGACGTCCCGCAGGAATGCGTGATCGATGTAATCGAGAAAATATCCTTCGTCATAGACGTACGTATCAAAAAAAGACAGTGCGATCGTCATGCCGGAATTGATGCCGCTGATGACCTCCTGCGACGGCGTCGCGGTTTCGGGCAGACGCGACACATGGAATCCGTGGATTTGACAAGGGGACAGCAGCCCGCGTTCGTCCATTACGCGGGGAAGCCACACGACGGCATTCGGATCGGCGGCAACAGCGGTCGCCGTACGTTCAAAAAAGCCGTCCGGCAGGCGGGTGTCATCGTCGAGGATCATCACATGGGTCGCGTCGGTCTTGCTGCGCAAATAGCGGATCCCGGCGTTATAAGCAACAGCCAACCCCCGGTTGCCGCCCATCGAGCGATAGGCAAACCCGGCGTTGGCGCAGTAGCGATAGTTGTTGTTTTTGCTGACACTGTTGTCCACGACGACTGCCGGGATGCGATCCCGGCGTAGCGCGACGCAGGAAGGAGAGGCTGCACAATCGCGCTCGTGGATGACCAACAGCGCATATACCTTCACGTCCATTCAGCGCCTCCTTAACGACCGCACAAGCCCCCACCGCTGCCGCCACATGGTGAGCAGCGAACCGTGCCGGTCGCTTGTGACGTTCTCTCCGTGCCGCCGATAGTCGAGCAGCGGCTCCGAAAGCCATATGGTGCGTTTCTGCTTTTCCGCCTGCAGGCCGATCCATTGATCGTGCATCGGGATATCATCCGGAAACGGCAGGATAAGCGGCAGGAGTTCCTTGGAAAACGCCATGCAGCATCCGATATAGCTGTTGCGGAGGATGTTGCGAACAAATCCCGGTTTGGAACGGTGGGCCGCCATAAAAGAGGGGGCCAGTTCGTTGCCGTCCCGGTCGATAATGCGGGCGTCGTGCATCACAAGCAGTGCGCCGGATTGAAACGCATTTTCGACGAGCTCTCGCTTTTTGGGATGCCATACGTCGTCCTGATCGCAAAGGAAAATGAGATCGCCTTTGCAGGCTTTGATCGCATGCTCCACATTTTTGACCACGCCTTGCCGCGGTCCGTCGAGCACCGTCACGCGCGGGTCGGCAGCGGCCAAGGCGTCCAGACACTGTCGCGTACCGTCGTCAGAGCCGTCGTCGGACACAATCAGTTCATCGTTTGCCTGCAGCTGCGATAGCACAGAGACCAGCTGATCTTCCAGATAGCGGCCGCCGTTGTAAGTGGTCATCGCGACGGAAACGGTCATGTCGCCCGCCTCCATTTTTTGAAATATTGGCGCATCGATCGCAGATGGATCTTGAGAAATTT
>JAFTBJ010000012.1 GCA_017455295.1 Clostridia bacterium | reverse complement strand
CTTAAAGCTGCGGGGATAGATCTGATACGCCACCGCGCTTTTCCACCACGGTTGTTTCATAAAGGCTGCCTCCTGGTATCTACAGAATTCGTGTTCATTATATCAAATTCAACACCGAAATTCAATATGCGATTTCACGCCTTTTCCACCGTTTTGGTCGCGATCACATCGACGCCGCTTCCGGCGGCGTTTTTGATCAGCACGTCCCCGATCAAAACAGGCGCTTTCACTTTGGCCGCGCGGATCGCGTCCATCACGGCAAAGATCTTGTCTTTCGGAATATCGGTCGCGGTCTTGACCGATACCCGCGGGAGCTCGCCGCCCTCCACGGCCACGGTACTCGTGACCGTCCTTGTCGGCGCCGTGATCTCCTTTTTGCCGTAAACCTCCCCACGCGGGCAGGTGTTGCCCGAAACGGTCACTTTGTCGCCGTCGACCGACACGGTCAGCGGACAGCCCATCGGGCATTGTATACAGGTGAGTTCATGCATCTCCATGTTGATCCTCCAATGCGATCGTGATCGTTTGCACATCCGGCCAATCGGCAAAGCTCGATTTCATCAGCACCAGCTCTTCCATCTCGCCCGGCGCCAGGATACGCTTTTTGATCCGGCGCACCTCACGGCCGTCATAATACACCACAAGCTGTTTATCACGATACACGTCCGCCACTCGAAACCGCACGGTGACCCTGTCCGCCATATCGGCGATATGCAGCGTTTGCGGAACGGTGTAGCGCACACCGCCCTTGCCTTCGAGCGCCGCGGCCGCCGTCTGCTTTCTCTCGCCCGTTTGCACATAGGCCGCGGCCTGTTCCCCGGCGCGTGCCGCTTCTTCGGAAACATAGTCCACCAGATCGTGAACATGCAGCACGTTGCCGCACGCAAACACGCCGGGCACGGACGTTTCCAGACGATCGTCCACAGAAGGGCCGCCGGTCACGCTGTCGAGGCGTACGCCCGCTTGCTTAGAAAGCTCGTTTTCCGGCAGCAATCCGCAGGAAAGCAGCAGCGTATCGCAGGAATAGAATTCCTCGGTGCCGGGGATCGGTTTGCGATCGTCTCCGACTTCGGCGATGGTGACGCCCTCCACACGAGCCTTGCCGTGGATCTTCGTCACCGTGTGACGAAGGCGCAGCGGAATGCCGTAATCCTCAAGGCACTGCACAATATTGCGCTTGAGTCCCCCCGAATAGGGCATCAGCTCCGCGACCACCTTCACTTTGGCGCCTTCCAGCGTCATACGGCGAGCCATGATCAACCCGATATCGCCCGATCCGAGAATGACCACCTCTTTGCCGACCATATAGCCTTCTATATTGACAAGGCGCTGCGCCGTGCCGGCAGTAAACACACCGGCGGGGCGAAATCCCGGCAGCGCCAGCGCGCCGCGCGGACGCTCCCGACACCCCATAGCGAGCACCACCGCCCCGGCTTTCAGCCGAACCGCTCCCTCCTCGCTGTTGATATACAGCACCTCTCGCTCGGCTGAAATATCCGACACGATCGTGCAGAGCTTATACGGGATGTGCCGCTCCGCGATTTGCCTGATATACCGGTCGGCATATTCGGGGCCGGTCAGTTCTTCTTGAAACGTATGCAAGCCAAAGCCGTTATGAATGCATTGATTGAGAATGCCGCCGAGATGATCGTCCCGCTCGAGGATCAGAATATCCCGCACGCCGGCGTCATGAGCCGCCACAGCAGCCGAGAGGCCCGCCGGGCCGCCGCCGATGATCACAATATCATGGTATTCCATCGCGTTACTCCCCCATGATGAATTCGGAACCGGGACGGTTTTTTGCGACCTCGTTCATCGAAATGCCGAGCGTCTTCGCTATCAGCTCGATGGTTCCGGGTGTGCAGAACCCCGCCTGACAACGTCCCATCCCTTGCCGTACACGGCGCTTGACGCCGTCCATGCTCACAGCACCGAGCGTGCGGTTCATCGCGTCGAGGATCTCCCCTTCCGAGATGTTCTCACAGCGGCACACGATCCGGCCGTAATCCGGCCGCTTAGCAATGAGCTTCGCACGTTCTTCCGGCGAGAGCTTCGCCACTTCCGGGATGCCTTTGCGCACCGCTAAAAACCCGTCCTTTTTCCGAGCAGCCGCTTTTTTGGCGATCAAACCGGCGATATATTCCCCGATCACCGGAGCCGCAGTAAGACCCGGCGACTGGATACCGGCGGCATCGAAAAAGCCGTCCGCCGTTTCCCCGAGAATAAAATCGCCACTTTTTTCCACCGCGCGCAGCCCTGCAAATCCCGTGATCATCTTTTGAAACGGGATCGCCGGAACACTCCGAAGGGCTTGCGCGCGGATCTCTTCAAGCCCTTCGCTCGTCGTGTCGGTCGCCTCTCGATCCTCCACATCAAACGCATTCGGGCCGACAAGCAGATTGCCATGCACCGTCGGCGTCACCAAAACGCCCTTGCCCTTCCTGCTCGGAAGCTGAAAAATCGTATGCGAAACAAGGGTACCCACTTCTTTGTCCATCAAGACATATTCCCCGCGGCGGGGGATGATATGAAGGGGCTCCTCACAAACCATGTTGTGCAGCGTATCTGCGTAAACGCCGGCCGCATTGACCACATAGGTCGCCGAGAAATCGCCTTGATCGGTTTTCACCTCATAGCCGGCCGCCGTTTTTTCAATCCCTGTCACAGTCGTCAAAAAGCGGAATTCCACCCCGTTGTCGGCGGCGTTCTCCGAAAGCGCGATCGTCATGCCGAAGGGACAAACGACCCCCGACGTCGGAACGTGCAGTGCCGCGACGACCTCCTCGGAAATGGCTGGTTCAAGCGCCCGCGCCTCTGTGCCGCTGATGATCGCCATATCTTTCACGCCGTTTCGAACGCCGCGGTCATACAGGTCTTCCAGCGCCGGACGATCGGCTTCGTCAAAGCAAAGCACCATCGCGCCGTTTTGCTTATAAGGAAAATCGAGCGTTTTATGCAGCTTTCGAATGAGTTCCGCGCCGCGAATGTTCATAGCCGCCATCACAGATCCGACAGCAGGATCAAACCCGCCGTGTACAATGCCGGAATTGGCTTTTGACGTGCCGGAACACACATCCTCGTCTTTTTCCATGACGCAGACACTCAATTCATATTTGGAAAGCTCGCGCGCGATCGCTGCGCCAACCACGCCGGCGCCGATCACCAGAACATCATACGTATTCATCGCCATTTCTGTCTTCCTTTGCCCAGTAAATTGCACAATCCACCGCCCGTCTCCAGCCGTGAAGCAGCTTGTTGCGTTTGTCGGGATCCATATGGGGAGTAAACGTCTGGCCGCATTGCCAGTTGGCGCTGACTTCCTCAAGATCTTTCCAGTAACCAACCGCAAGGCCAGCAAGATACGCCGCGCCGAGCGCCGTCGTCTCAATACACCGCGGGCGAATGATCGTCACGTCGGATATATCCGCCTGAAACTGCATCAAAAAATTGTTGGCGGAGGCTCCGCCATCCACCTTCAGACCGCTCAGCGACAGATGGGCTTCCTCCGTCATCGCACGGAGAAGGTCGTGGGTCTGATACGCCAGCGATTCGACCGTTGCGCGGATAAAGTGGTCTTTCGATATGCCGCGCGTCAGGCCGACGATCATACCTCTTGCGTCCTGCTGCCAATACGGCGCGCCCATGCCGGAGAACGTCGGCACGATATACATCCCGCCGGCATCCGGAACATTGCGGCAATACTCCTCGCTTTGCGGGCTGGATTTGATCATTCGCATCTCATCCCGCAGCCATTGAATCGCGGCGCCGACGATAAACACGCTGCCTTCAAGCGCATACTGTACCGTGTCCCCGACAGAAGCGGCGATCGTCGTCAAGAGACCCTGCCGCGACAGGATCGCATCCTCGCCGGTATTCATCAGCATAAAGCCGCCGGTACCATAGGTGGTTTTGACCTCCCCGGCCGCAAAGCCGCACTGTCCAAAGAGCGCCGCCTGCTGATCGCCCGCCACCCCGGCGATCAGGATCTCGCCGCCAAAACGCGTGGTGGTGCCAAATAAACCGCTCGATGGCAGCACCGTCGGCAGCATGGAACGCGGGATGTGGAAATACCGCAAAATCTCCTCATCCCACTCGCATTGGTGGATATCAAACAGCATGGTGCGGGAGGCGTTGGTGCGATCGGTCACATGGGCGCGGCCGTCGGTCAAATTCCAGATCAGCCAGGAATCCACCGTTCCGAAACGCAGCTCGCCGCGCTCCGCCCGCTCCCGCACGCCGGGAACATGGTCGAGGATCCACGCGATCTTGCTCGCGGAAAAATACGCGTCCGGGATCAGCCCGGTCTTTTGCCGGATGGCGTCCGTCCACCCGTCCGCCTTCATTTGATCGATCATCCCGGATGTGCGGCGGCATTGCCAGACGATCGCATTGTAAACCGGATGCCCGGTCGCCGCGTCCCACACAACGGTGGTTTCGCGCTGATTCGTGATGCCGATCGCGGCGATCTCCTCCGGCTTTGCGTCGATCTTCTGCATGGCTTCCATCGTCACGCCCATCTGCGTCGACCAAATATCCATCGGATCGTGCTCGACCCAACCGGGCTGCGGATAGATCTGGCGATATTCTCGCTGCACGACGCTGACCATCTCACCGGCTTTATTAAACAGGATCGCACGGGAACTCGTCGTCCCCTGATCCATCGCAATCACATATTTCTTGTCGGTCACGCAAATCCCTCCCGTCTATAACGGATTATATTCTCTTATTATTTTACCATATAAACCAGGTTTTTCAACCAAAAATATAAAAGTCCCGGAACCCTTGCGGTTTTCGGGACTTTCGAGCGTGTCAAAAAACTTTTTGACACGCTCGCAGGTTGCCAAAAAAGAGTGCAGAATCCGTCATTTTGCCATCGTCGGCGTATGGGTATACGCTAGAGGGCAAAATGACGGATAGCCGCAGCCCCTGAAAATGCCTGTGTTTTCAGGGGCTGAAAATGTGGTGGATTGCAACCGATTTTGCTTGAAATTTTGT
>JAFTBJ010000079.1 GCA_017455295.1 Clostridia bacterium | reverse complement strand
GGGATCGAACCGCTGACCTCTTGAATGCCATTCAAGCGCTCTCCCAGCTGAGCTATACCCCCATATGCGGAACGAATAGTATTGTACCGTATCCCTGCCGACTTGTCAAGAGTTTTATGAAAATTTGTGGAATAATCAAAATGTAGCCGGGATTTTTGCACAAAACGCAGCCGGGATTTTTTGCTTCCTCTCTTTACGGCGGGGGAGAATTGCGGTATAATAATATATCATGATTTTGAAAGTGAGGGTTTATCATGAAACGATGCCTTGCAATGGTATGTGTGGCGGCAATGCTGCTGGCGGCGTTGCCGTTTGCCGTGTCGGCGGACGACACGCAGACGCTCTCCTTCGGGCAGATGCACGGCTATTATCATTCGCTCGGCCGCACGGTCGAATACATGACCTGCCTCTATATGGACAACACCGCGTCCGGTTTCGAGATCTATTTTGAGGGTCGCGGCGACGTCACGCTAAATGCGACGGTCATGTGCTGCTCTGATTTTGAAGCGGTGCAGTTTTTCACGGTGATCGTGGACGGTGTGCGTTCACGGGTACGGGTGGACTGCGCGCAGAAAAGCGTGGAGGAACTCAAAGCGATCAAGCTCGCAAGCGGTCTTGCGCAGGGCACGCACCACATCGAGGTGTACCGCCAGACGGAAGCGCAGATCTCGCGCTGCCGCGCCGAGAGCCTGACCTTCACTGGGCATCTCCTTGCACAAGCGCCCGATAAACCGCTTGTGATCGACGTGATCGGCGACTCCATCTCCGGCGGCTACGGCTGTCTCTGGAATTCGTCGCTCGGCGTGTCCGACCCTGGCGGCAACGATCCCGTTTATGAAGACGGCACCCAGACGTATGCCTTCCTCGCCGGTCAAACGCTCGGCGCGGACGTCCGCGTGACCCAGACGAGCGGCTACGGCTGCGTCGCCGGATGGAACGGGCGTGATGTCACCCTGCAGACAATGTATCCGCTTGCCTGTTGGTGGCGCAGCACGTCGTTTGCCTATCCCTTTGATCCGCAGGCGGATGTGGTGGTGATCAACCTCGGCACCAACGACTACGGCACCCGCACGATGAACAACCTCACCAATGCGGAATTCAAAGCGGGCGCAAAGAACCTGATGCAGATGGCGAAGACCTATAATCCGAAAGCCAAGGTTATCTGGTGCACCGGCATGATGGGCACTTACTATCAACCCGAAGTGGAAGAAGCGATCAGCGAGCTCGGCGGCGCTTCGGCCGATTACTATTTCCTGCTGCTCCCGAAAGGCACCTCCGGCGCCGTGACCCACCCGACGGTGGCCCAGCAAACGGCGGCGGGGCAGATGCTCTCGAACTTCCTGCTTTCGACGATTCTGCCGTCCGATTATACGTCGGCCAAAGCGACCGCCGCGCAGCTGCGCTCGGCGATTAACACCGCGAAAGCGGCCACGCAGACCGCGACGATCGCGGGCGCGGTCGCCCGTGCGGAAGCGGAGCTTGCCGTCGGCACCACCGACCAGTATCGCCTTTATGCCCGTCTGCAGGCGATCAAGACGGCTCTCTCCGGCAAAGTGGACGGCCTGTCGCTCGTCCCGAAGCAGGGCATCTCCAAAACCCCGACCGCCGCGGACGGCACATCCTACATCTGGCCGTATTACGGCAACACCGACGGCTCGGTGGGACTCTATAAAGGCGGCGACGGCTTCTATTGGCCGTGCATCACCACATCGTATAACGCGCTGGTGGACATCGACGAAACGCCTTACCTGCGGTTTGAATTCGGCAGCAACGCCTCCTTCAATATCGCGATCACCTATCGCCGCCCAGACGGCGAGCTTGCGTATGTTAACGCGGCGGAGCTTGCCGGTATCGGCAGCACCGATTTTCCCGCCCACACACGCGGCGCCACCACCGTCGACTTCGGCGCGTATATCCGCAAAATGGGGCACGCCGACAGCGAAGGCTTGGTGCCGATCATCTCGTGCGATATGTACGTGATCGGCAGCACCGACACCTGCGTGCGGCTGTATGACTGCCGCTTCACGAGCGAAGCGGACAGCGCCCCTTCGGCCATCACGGGCAGCTACCCGGTCAAAGACGGCGTGATGTACAACATCGCCGCCGGTGTGACGGCGGACGGCCTGCTTGCCGCGCTGGATAACAGCACCGGGGTCCTCGTGAAAGACGGCAGCGGCAATACGGTGACCGGCCTGGTCGGCACCGGCATGGCGCTCGAGCTCTATGGCGACGGCACGCTGCTCGCCCGTGTGATCATCGCCGTCAAAGGCGACGTTACCGGCGACGGCCGCGCTACCTCCACCGATGCGCGCGGCGTGCTGCGCTCGCTCTTAGATGATGCCAGTCCGCTGAACACCGCGCAGCAGCTTGCCGCCGACTATAACAGCGACAACACCGTTTCCACCACCGACGTGCGGCAGATCCTGTCCGCGGGGGTTATGTGAGAATCGTGTTTTGGAGGACGATCATGAGATATGTGTGGATCATTCTGTGCATCGCTTGTCTGCTCGCACTTTGCCTGCCGGTTGCTTTCGCTTCGGCGGATGAGACGCAGACGCTTACGTTCGGACGGATGCACGGTTATTATCACACGCTCGGCCGTACGGTCGAGCAGGCAAACTGTTTATATATGGATGATGTTGCCTCCGGCTTTGAGGTCTATTTCGAAGGGCGGGGGGATGTGACGCTGACGGCGACCGTGCTGTGCAATTCGGAGTTTGAAGCGGAGCAATATCTGCTGGTCGCCGTAGACGGGCAGTCATCGCGCGTGCGCGTTTCCTGCTCGCAGAAAAACGTGCACGAGCGGACATGGATCAAACTGGCAAGCGGTCTTTCGCAAGGCGCGCACCATATTGAGGTGTATCGCCAGACCGAGGCGCAGATTTCCCTTTGCTGTGCGGAGGCACTCACCTTCACGGGGCATCTGCTGAGCGGCGCGCCCGATAAACCGCTCGTGATCGACGTGATCGGAGACTCGCTTTCGGGCGGGTACGGCTGCCTGTGGAACTCGTCGCTCGGCGTCGCGGATCCCGGCGACAACGATCCCTATTATGAGGACGGCACCCAGACCTACGCCTTCTTTGCGGGCAAGACGCTCGGAGCGGATGTCCGCGTGACCCAGACGAGCGGCTATGGCTGCGTCGCCGGGTGGAACGGACGCGATGTCAATCTGCAGATGATGTATCCGATCACCTGCTGGTGGCGCGATCAAACATCCGCCTATGCGTTTGATCCGCAGGCGGATGTGGTGGTCATCAATCTCGGCGACAACGACTATGCCACCCGCTCGGCCAATAACCTCTCCAACGCGGAATTCAAAGCCGGTGCGAAGAACCTGATGCAGATGGCGCGAAACTATAACCTGAACGCCAAGATCGTCTGGTGCACCGGCATGTCGGGCGTATTTTATCAAAACGAGATCACCGCAGCGCAAAACGAGCTCGGCGGCGAGGCGGCGGGGTATTATTTCCTGATCCTCCCGAAGGGCATGTCCGGCGCGGTGACCCATCCCACAGTGGCACAGCAGCGAGCGGCAGGCGACGTGCTCTCCGACTTTCTCTTGAACACCGTTTTGCCGTCCGACTATACGTCGGCCAAAGCGACAGCGGAGCAGCTGCGCTCGGCGATCAACACCGCCAAAGCCGCCACGCAGACCGCGACGATCGCGGGGGCTGTCGCCCGTGCGGAGACGGAACTGGCCGTCGGCACGACCGATCCTTATCGCCTCGGCGCACGGCGGACAGCGATCGAAAACGCGCTTGCCGGTGACGCGGGCGGTTTGTCGCTGATGCCCAAAGAGGGCATCTCTAAGACCCCGATCGCCAAGGACGGCGTCTCCTATATCTGGCCGTATTACGGCTACGGCGACGGTTCGGTGGCGCTCTATAAAGGCGGCGACGGATTCTATTGGCCGCAGATCACCACGGCCTATAACAACGCGCTGGTGGATATCGACGAAACGCCCTATTGGCGGATCGATTTTGCCAGTGACACCGCGTTTAATATTTCCCTGACTTATCGCAAACCGGATGGCGAGCTCGCCTATGTCAACGCGGCGACGCTGTCCAATATCGACAGCACCGATCTCCCGGCGCACAATCGCGGCGTCCTCACCGTCGATTTCGGCGCCTATATCCGCCAAATGGGCCATGCCGACAGTGAAGGGCTGGTGCCGATTCTCTATTGTGATATGTTTGTGATCGGGCAAACCGATACCTGCGTGCGGCTGTATGACTGCCGCTTCACCGATGAGGCGGGCGACGTTTCGACGATCACCGGCCGCTATTCCGTCAAGGACGGTGTGCTCGGAGATATCCCGGCGGGCACGACGGCCGATAGGTTGATCAACATGATGGATCAATCCGCGTCGCTGGTTGTGAAGGATGCAAAAGGCAACACGGTGACCGGCCTTGTCGGCACCGGCATGACGCTGGAGTTGATCCAAAACGGCGCGGTGGTTGACCGCGTGATCATCGCCGTCACAGGAGACGTCACAGGAGACGGGCGGGTGACGTCTGTCGATGCGCGCGCCGTGCTGCGCTCACTGCTCGGCCAATCGGCGCCGCTTAGCGCCGCGGCAACCGCTGCCGCCGACTATAACAGCGACAGCACCGTCTCCACCACCGACGTGCGGCATATGCTGTCGGCAGGACTTGCATAATATTTTCAAAAGCGGCGTACTTTCATGTTGAATAACCGGCTGAGTAAGGAAAATGATCCTTATTCAGCCGGTATTTTTGTCGCATATCGCTGCAAAGAAACCGCTTACAGATAGGATGGCACGTTTTGTGGGCAAGTTATGATATGAGTTTTGCAAACGTGCCGCAGGCACTCATAACTTGCAAAGCAATCATAACGCGCCATAAGCGCTCATAGCGCTCCGCGTCAGCGGAACTCATAACTGCCGACTGTCCTTTAGAGCAGTCGGCAAATTGCTCGGGATATTTTCGGCAAAAAATTCGATTGTCCGGTTTATCGGACACCTCTTTTGATAAGATATGGTTAAAGGAGGTGCTCGACGATGATTGTTTTGCTGGATCTCGAATGGGCAGAAGCGGGAAAAGCGGAATTGACGCAACTGGCCGCGATGCGGGTGAGTACACAATGGGAAGAACAGGACCGGTTCACGCGGCTGGCGCATCCGTCCAAAGAAGCGCTGGAATGGGCGGCATTGCCGCTCGGCGGGTATGAGAAAAGCCGGTTTAAAGAGGCGAAAAGCGAGGAGGAGGTCGTGCGGGATCTGATCGAATGGCTGCAGCCGGATGACGTGATCTGGACGTGGGCGGCATCCAACGCCGGGTTTTTGAGAAAGCTTTGGAGGCGCTATGAGAAAGAACGGCCGTGTCCGCCGCTATACGACATGGCGCGAACGATTGCGCGTGCGTTTCCGCGCGCCGACAGCCCCAATTTGTACGCGGTGGTTACCGCTTTGAATATACCGCCGCTTTCTCCCATGCATCGCAGCGTCAACAGCATCGACATGATGCGGCAGGTGATGGATGTGATGCAGGTGTCGCCGGATCGTCGCGCCCGGCTGCCTTTTCTGATGCGGCGGGACTATAATCGCCGCTGGATCGAGGTGATGGGATCTGCGTATCACTATGTGTACCTGGCGGGTTCTCCGGTATTTCACCGCTCCACCTGCACCGCATGCCTGAACGCGCGATCCGTCTCACATATTCAAGGCTCCGTCTATTATGAAACGGCGGCAAAGAGCCGCCGCCCGTGCCGCCTGTGTCGGCCGGATCTGGGTGAGCGGACGACAAAGAAGCTGTCTGTGCCGCAGCCGGATGCGGCAAAACAGGAATGGCCGGAATCCGTCGAACAAAAGGCAAACGAGGTAAAAAACACCAAGCTGCTGACCGGCGAGTACGTTCCGCTCAAGCGCAAACATGTGGTCGGCTGGTGCCATCATTATATTCATCGCGGCGCGCTGACAAAATCGCTGTTGGAAAGTCACGATTGCCTCGGCAAAGCGTGCCCGTATTTCGAACGCAACGACATGGCGTCCTATTGGGAGGCGCTTCGTCGAAAAGCGCAGGAAAAAGAAGCGCTCAAAGCCAAAAAGCGGGAGGAAAAAGCCAAAGCCGAAGCGGAGAAAGACGCGATGCAGCAGGTAGTCGACCGATGGCAGCGCATGATGGATGAGCTCGGTATATCCATCTATCTGGTGCGGGCGGCCAAAAGCGACCCGCACAGCGTGACGGTGTTTTATGTGTCCCCCAACCGGTTTGCAGACGGAGGAGATTATCCGAATCTGTATTCCGCCGTCAAGCGCGCTTTTCCTCGCTGCTATGTCAAGCTGCGCCATATCAAAGATATGGACGGGCGGTTTCTGACGATTGAAGAATACTTAGAAGCCGTCAGGCGACGCGTTTGACCGCCGCTTGCCGCACACCTTGAAAGCGATCCCCGTTTGAAGGTGTGCGGCACGTTGATCGTCCGGATGAAAATTGAGAAGAGCGGTTGCATTTCCAACGGGAGAATGCTATAATGTTGCCAAATGCACGAGAGAAGAAAAGGGGGATCGGCGCGCCATGGTTTTCAGTTCGGTGGAATTCCTGTTTGTGTTTTTCCCGGTGGCGCTCATCGGCTATTTCCTCATGCCGAAAATGCTGCCGAAAAATATTTGGCTGCTGATCGTCAGTCTGGTGTTTTATGCTTACGGCGAACCGGTCTATTTGCTGCTGCTGCTCGCCAGCTGTCTGATGAACTATGTGTTCGGACGCCTGGCAGCATCGCCTAAACCCTGGCGAAAGCTGGTACTGGCCGCCGCGGTGGTGCTCAATCTCGGCTTGCTTGCCGTGTTCAAATACAGCGCGTTTTTTACCGAAACGATCAACGGCGCATTTCACTTGGCGATCCCGGTGCCGCAGCTGACGTTCCCGATCGGCATCTCTTTTTATACCTTCCAGGCGATGTCCTATGTGATCGACGTCTATCGCGACCCGTCAACGTCGCAGCGCAATTTTTATAAACTGCTGCTGTATATCCTGCTGTTCCCGCAGCTCATCGCGGGCCCTATCGTGAAATACCACGACGTTGCCGCACAGATCGACCATCGCACCCAAACGCTGCCGGGCGTGGCGCGGGGGCTGCGGCGCTTTATGCTGGGACTCGGCAAAAAGGTGCTGCTGGCCAATACGCTGGGGCTGGCGGTGGACACCATCTATGCGCTGGCTCCGTCTGAACTGTCGGCTCCGGCCGCATGGCTCGGCGCCATTGCCTATGCGCTGCAGATCTATTACGATTTCAGCGGCTACAGCGATATGGCGATCGGCATCAGCGGCACCTTTGGATTTCAGCTCAAAGAGAATTTCGATCATCCGTACTATGCGGACAGCATTCAAAATTTCTGGCGTCGCTGGCATATCTCGTTGTCCACCTGGTTCAAAGAATACCTCTATATCCCACTTGGCGGCAATCGCCGCGGTCAGGCACGCACCATCCTGAACAAGGTGATCGTGTTTTTCTGCACAGGACTCTGGCACGGCGCCAACTGGACGTTCATCGTCTGGGGCTTGTATCACGGCCTCTTTCAGCTGCTTGAGCAGGCGAAGATCGTGCCGATCGGCAAAATCAAATGGCGGCCGGTGCGGCAGTTGTATGCCTGTCTGGTCGTGATCGGCGGCTTTGTGATCTTCCGTGCGGACACGTTGTCGCAGGCGGGTCAGATGTTCAAGCAGATGGTCACCGGATTTGTGATGACGCCCGAACAGATCACCGCGTTTTGTCCGATCGTCGTGCCGTCGTTGGTGATTGTTCTGATCGTCGGAGCGGTGTTTGCCATGCCGATCTTGCCCAAAGTGAAAGAGCGCTTTGAAGGGCGCCCCGTCGCCGTCGTGCTGTCCTATGTTGCGACCTTTGCGGTGTTTGCGCTGTGCGTGCTGCGCCTATCCGCCGGTGCATATAACCCGTTTATTTATTTCCGGTTTTAAGAGGAGGGATGGTCTATGAATTCGAAACTTCAAAAAGGGCTGTCGCTTCTCGTGATCGTCGTGTTTTTGGCGTGTTCGCTGGCGCCGTTTGTATGCATGGCGTTCGACCAGCCGATCGAAGGACTTGAGAACCGGGTGCCGACGCCGTTCCCGTCATTGTTCCAAGACGGACGGCCGAACGTGAACTTTATGGCCGATCTCGGCGCCTGGTTCAACGATCATTTTGCGTTCCGTCAGCAGCTTGTGACCGCCAATGCCAAAGCGACCGCCGATGTGCTCGGTGAGTCTTCGGGCAGTTCGGTGATCGTCGGCAAGGACGGCTGGCTGTTTTATGTTGACACGGTCAACGACTATCTCGGCAAGGATTTGATGTCCGGCCGCCAGATCTATAACGCGGCGACCAATCTGCGGCTGATGAGCGAATATGCCGCTGCCCGCGGCGCATCGTTCTTCTTTACGATCTCGCCCAACAAAAACAGCCTCTATCCCGCGTATATGCCCGATCGGTATGTGCCGCTTTCAAGCGACAAAAACGCGGTCACACTGGCCGAGGCGCTGGACGGCGTTGCCTATGTCGATCTGTTTGCGGCGCTGCAAGCCGAGTCGGATATCCTGTATCACCCGACCGATTCCCATTGGAACAATCGCGGGGCGGTGATGGCGTATAACGCGATCCTGTCCGCGACCGGCAAAGCGTACGATACCTATGCCGATGCGGCGGTGTCGATCCAAAATATCCATCGCGGCGACCTGGAGATCATGCTGTATCCCCGCGCTGTGGCCTACAGCGAAGAGTATGTATACGATATCCCGCAAACCTATACCTATATGGTCGGGGACAGCCCGGAAAGCACGCTGGCGGTGACCTCCTGCGAGGGCAAGGCAGGGTCGCTGGTGATGTACCGTGATTCCTTCGGCAACACGCTGCTGCCGCTGATGGCGGAGCAGTTCGGCACGGCGGCCTTTTCCCGGCAGGTGCCCTATGATTTGTCGCTGATCGATCAGTATCAGGCGGATGTGGTCGTGTTTGAGATCGTCGAGCGCAGCCTGTCGTTCTTCCAATGGCAGGTGCCGGTGATGATCGCCCCCGAGCGGGACATGCCGGATGTTTCGGGTGACGCGGCCTGCACCACGCTTGCCACTGAAAGGACCGAGGCGGAGCAGGGGCATTTGACCGGCGTGGTATCCGACCCCGCACAGATCGACGACGATTCTCCCATATACATCTGCCTGACAAGCGGCGGGGAGACACGCTGCTATGAAGCGTCGCTGCGGTCGATGGTAAACGGCGGCGTGACCGAAAGCGAATACGGCTTTGAAGCCACCGTTCCGGCCGAGGCGGTCGCCGGTGATACCGTCATGCGCGTGATCGCCCAAAAAGACGGCGCATGGCGCTGCATCGGTACGCAAACATTTTGATGGAATATGATAAAAGATAAAGGACAAGAGCGATCAATCGCTCTTGTCCTTCGTTTTTTTGTGTTGGATTATGTCGCGTGTCGGGATCTTGTCTTGCTCAAACTCGTCCGAAAAATCCGTATCCGAAATTGTTTTGAGCGATCGTTTCGCTGTGATCCGATGCGCGGCCGAGCGTGACCGTGACCGTCTTTTCCACGTATTGGTTCCCTTCGATGACCTGCACGGTGACGTCGACGGTCTCGCCGGCGGCATAATACTGCAAGCGGTTTTCCAGATTGGAATAGCTGGTGACGCGGATGCCGTCAAAGTGGGTGATGACGCTCTTGACGGCGACGTCCGTCCCCTTGAGCGGGCTGTCGTCATTGATGGCCGTCACATAGATGCCCTGCGGAATGCCGTACGCCGCCGAGACGGAGGAGGTGATGTCCTCTCCCGTGATCCCGAGATAGGAGGCGCTGTCGTCGGTAACCTTTTCCCGGGTGGTGCGGTTCATCAGATCCTCAATAATCGGCATCGCGGTGGTGATGGAGATGGCGTATCCCATTCCTTCCACATCGGTGGAGCTGAATTTGGCCGAGTTGATACCGACCACTTCGCCGTTCATATTGAGCAGCGCGCCGCCCGAATTGCCCGGGTTGATGGCGGCGTCCGTTTGGATCATGATAGCGTCGGTGGTGTCGATCTGCCGTCCGAGCGCGCTGACGATGCCGGTGGTCACCGATTGCCCGTAGCCGAGCGCGTTGCCGATGGCCACGACCTGCTGCCCGACCTTCAGGGTGTCGGAATCGCCCAGCGTGGCGATCTTGATGGCGCTTGCAGTCGTGCTCGGGATGTCGGACAGCTTGACGGCGATCACCGCCAGATCGTTGTCGGGATCGGTTCCTTTGACAGTGGCTTCGCATGCTTCGTTATCCACAAAGCAAACCGACAGGGTCGTGGCGTCTTCCACCACGTGGTTGTTGGTGACGATCAGCAGCTCGCTGTCATTCTCGCCGATGATGATGCCGGTGCCGCTGCTTTGCGATTCCTGCGTCTGGGCTCTGTTGGAACCAAACATCCCGAAATAGTTTTGCACTTCCTGTACGCTGATGTTGGTGATGGATACCATCGCCGGCATCATGCCTTCCGCAATGTCGCTGACATCCAGCGTTTGGCTCAATTCCGCGTCGCTTGCCGTGTAGGAGACCGCACTCACATTGGCAGCGGCAGTCGCGCTTTCCGCAGCCTGCGTCGTCTTGTCTCCCCAAAGCGCGTTGACGCCGATGAAAGCAGCCGCGGCGGAGGAGCCAAACAGCAGTCCGCAAAGAAGAACGACGCATACGATTTTACCCGGCTGTGCCTTGTTGGTTTTTTTGTGTTCCGGTTTGTGCTCCGGCTCTTCCGGATAGGTGTGGATCCTGTAATCATACTCGTTTTGCAACATGGTGGTGTACCTCCTTCATGTACTTTACAAGTTCTATTGTACCGGCCAAACTTAAATGCAGTTAAAACCGGGAGCTGTTTTTTGAAAATATTGTCAGAGTTTTTGAAAACACACAAAAAAGGGAGCAAGAGACTCTCTTGCTCCCCGGTATTCTTTATTATATAGATCAAAGCGGCAGGGTGACGGTGATGATGAAATCCTGGCCGTCTTTGGTGGAGGCGGCGATAGCGCCGCCATGGGCGTCCACGATAGCCTTGGCGATCGAGAGGCCGATACCGTGCCCGCCGGTGCCGGAGTTACGCGACGTGTCGGTGCGGTAAAACCGGTCAAAAAGATGAGGCAAATCGGCGTCGTTTACAGGATTCACCGCCGTGTTGCGCACCATCAGCACCGCGGCTTTTCGGTGCGGCGCCAATGTGAGTGTCACGGCGCCGCCCTCGGGTGAATACTTGACGGCGTTTTCGAGCAGGATGGAAACCAGTTGCCGGATCGCATCGGGCGACCCGTTCATCGTCATCTGCGGCGTGATATCCGTCTCCAACTGCAGCGATCGCGAGGCGGCGAGTGCGCGGAAAGAACTGGCCGTTTCTTCCACCAGATCGGACAAAGGAAACGCGATCTTTTGCAATGTGTGTTCGGCTTCTTCCATTTTGGAAAGAAAGATCAGGTTGTTTGTCAGTTCCGTCAGCCGTTTGGTTTGCTGGCGGATGTCGGTGAGCTCTTCTTTTTCGCCGTCCGATTCCAGCAGATCCACATTCGCATTGATGATGGTCAGTGGCGTTTTGATCTCATGTCCTGCATCGGAGATAAAGCGCTTTTGCTTTTCGTAACTCTCCGCGATCGGGGCGACGATCTTGCCGACCGCCAGCATGAACGCCACAAAAATGATGATGCAGCCGCTCAGCCCGACGATCACACTGATCCATAAAAACCCGGTGAAAGAATCCAGTTTTCGGCCGCAGTCAAGAAACAGGATCCGGGTGCCGGTTTCGTCGGCCGTTTTCGCATAGCGGAAGTTGCCGATAAACCCGCGGGCGGACGAGCTGTTCAGTGCTTGGTCGATATAGTCGTTCACATCGTCGTCGTCCACCGACACGATCCGGGACAAATCCGATTGCAGCACTTCATCGTCCGCCGATACCATAACGACAAAAAAGCGGGATTCATACGGCACTTCCACCGACATATTGCGCGGAATGAAATCGTGCATATCATCCGCGTTGCCACGCGGCGTTTGGCCGTCGAAGTCCGGCAGATTCGGCTGGAGAAGAACGTCCAAAACAGCGTCGGCGTCGGCCGTCACTTCATAATAGTTGACCAGATTCATAGTCAGTACCAGCAACGTCATCAAAAGGAACATGAACACGGTGCCGATCGTCAAAAATTTCCGTTTTAATTTGTTAATCATGGACATCCTCCAACGAATAGCCGGCGTTCCGCGACGACTTGATTTGGATCGTGGCTTGCAGCGCGGCCAGCTTTTTGCGAAGATAGGAGATATACACCCACACCACGTTGACCTCGGCGTCGGCGTCATACCCCCAGATCTTTTCCATCAGCATCTCGGTCGACAGAACCCGACGGGGATTCACCATCAGGTATTCCATCATTTGATACTCTTTGTTGGCCAGTCGGAAGCTGCCGGTGGGAGAGGCCAGTTCGAAAGTCGCCCGGTCCAGCGTGATGTTGCCGACGGTCAGTTTGGCGTCGGATTCCGTTTTGCTGCGGGTAATGCTGCGCAGGCGGGCAAGAAGTTCCCGCGTATCAAATGGTTTTGGCAGATAATCGTTGGCGCCGCTGTCCAGCCCCAGTACCCGGTCTTCGATTTCGGATTTGGCGGTGAGCATCAAAATCGGAATCGAATTGCCGGCGGCGCGCACACGCTTCAAGACGGTGATGCCGTCCATTTTCGGCATCATAATGTCGAGGATCGCAGCGTCATAACACCCAGTCTCCAGATAATCCAGCGCGCTCTCGCCGTCATAGACGGCGTCTGCGGAATAGTTGTTCTTTTCCAAAATCTTGACGATGGCTTTGGACAGCGCCTTTTCGTCTTCGGCAAGTAATATGCGCATGGTAGGCCCTCCTTGTTTGATAAAATCAGTATATCGCCGTATCCTTAAACGGACTTAAAACTAAAATTCGGCATCACCGTCTTTTTCGGTATTCGGACGGGGACATGCCATATTGTTTTTGAAACGCGCGGTTGAATGTCCGAACGGTGGAAAAGCCGGAGAGGTCGGCGATCTCGGTGATCGAATACTGATCGCCCTGCAGCAGCCGCACCGCGTCCATCAGCCGCAGCGCGTGGATGTGATCGATAAAGCCGACGCCCAGCCGTTTTTTGAAGGTGTGCGACACGGCGCTCTTGCTGACGTGAAGCGCCTTGGCGATATCGGTGATGGTGATATCTTCGGTGTAATGCTCGCTGCAATAGTGCAGAATCCCGAGTGCAATGTTGCTTTGCGGCGTGCCTTTTTCGATTTGATAAAAGGTTAGCAGTTTCTCAAAAAAAGCGGTGAGGCACGATGCCACAACGGCGGTGTAGCCGCTATTCTCATATTCCGACAAGGCAATTTCCAGCAGCGCGATGGCATTGGCGTCCGCCTGTTCGCATACGCAGGAAAGCGGACGGCCGTCAAACAGCAGATTGTGCCGCTCCGGCTTGACAATCAGCAAAATGTATTCGCCGGCGTTGCTGTCGATGTAGTGATGCACCTGGTTGGGGAAGACCATGAAAAACGAACCGGCACGCAGACGGTATTGTACCCCATCGCAATAGGCGACAGCGGTCCCTTTCCGTACCAGCACCACTTCGATGTCCTCGTGGAGATGCCCGGAAAAATCGAGACAGGTCGTTTTGAAAAAGGAAATCTCTTGTTTGGTTTCCCGAAAAATCCGCTCCATAAGGCCCTCCTTTGTGCACTTTTTGACCGATAATCGCGTTTTATTGACTTGCATTATAACACTTTTTGTCTTATATTACAAGTGGAACAGTAAGTTTTCCTAGTTTTTTTAATCAAAAGAGGGTGCTATTGTGAAATATACACAACGATTTGTGGCGATTCTTGTGACTATTGCCTTGCTCGGCAGTTTGTTGGTGTCGAGCGGCATGATGACGGCGTCGGCGTTGGAAGGCGTCGGCAAGAGCAGCACATATGTCCGCCTGCATGGCGTCGATCTGTCGTATTGGAACACGAACAAAGCGACGAACTATTCGCTGGTCAATTTCAGCCAGCTGGCGTCGTCCGGCTGCGATTTCGTGATCCTGCGCATCGGACTGGGCAGCTCGAGCGGCTCGTGCACCATGGATAAAGCGTTTATGACGTACTATTCCCGTGCGCGTGCGGCGGGCCTCAAGGTCGGCATCAATTTCTATTCCCATGCGACGACCTATTCGCACGCCGCGAAGGAAGCCAAATGGGTGATCGACGTCATCGAGCGCAACAACATGTATTTCGAGTACCCGATCTATACCGATATGGAAGAAAAGACGCAGACGGCGCTGTCCAATTCGGCGTTCACGAACGTGGCGCTCGGCTTCTGCGAGACGATGGAAGCGGCGGGGTATTTCCCCGCCATGTACGGCGCCAACTCCTCCATGTCCAAACTGTCCAGCAGCTTCTGCAGTCGCTATGACCGCTGGACGGCGAAGGTCAAAGCGAACGAGACCCCGAGCAATCGCTTCTATTGGAATACCTATGATTACAGCGCCAATTTCGGCATGTGGCAGTACACCTGGCGCGGCGAGAAGATTTTCAGCGGCATCGGCCTGAACTTCCTCGATGTGAACATCTGCTATAAAGATTATCCCGCCATCATGGCGCAGTACGGCTATAACAACATGCAGGGCGGCGGCAGCGTGGCCGACAAGCTCGGCACCTATTACATCACCGCGCCCGTCGATGATCCGCTGAATGTACGCGACAAAGCGACCACGTCGGACAGCACCATCCTGGATACGGTCAAATTAGGCGATATCGTGAACGTCACGGCGCTGTCGGGCAACTGGGGACGCTTTGTTTCCCCGAACGGCTCCGATGGCTGGGCAAGCCTGAAGAATTACAGCGATTATATCGGCATCGACGCGCAGGCCTATACCTCCAACCCCGCGTGGGGCACGGTTGCCAAGTCGGTGGACGAGAACGGCCGCACGACGCTGTCGAATACGTCGGATGACGCCGTGGCGTATGATTTCAAACTGCCTGTGAAAGTCGGCACCAGCACCACCCCGTATTTTGCGATACAGATCGCGCCGAGCAGCGGCGGCGGCTATTACTTCGGTCTCACCGAGTCCGGCACCGGCTACTATATGATGCGCGACTGCAATTCCGGCGATCAGCTTGTTCAAGAGGAATCGGCGCCGTATATGAACGCTGCGGAGACGCTGGAGATCAAGCTTGCGGATTGGTGGAAGACGAACGACTACCGCATCGACACCGTGCGGGTGTACCTCGCTCCGCATTCCGACGTCACCATCAACTATATGTACTTTGCGGTGAACAGCAACACCATTAAGGACACGACCTATAACCTCAACAAGGGCACGGTCGCGGCGATCAACCAAACGCTGATGGATCCCGACCGCCTGACGATCGTGGATCCCACCAAACACGGCGGCTATACCTATCAAAACGGTATGCTGTGCGTGACCTCGGAAGAGGACAGCGGCTACGAAGTGGCGTTCAACCTCAACAAGACGTTCGACCTCGACGACGTGACCCAGCTGCTCCTCAACGTGGAAGCGCAGGTGCGGTATGAGATTTCGCTGACGGTGACGACGGCGGACGGCGACCGCACGTTCGGCGTGTGCGCCGACTTCTGGCCGGCGATTTGTGACGCGCCCGACGGCGACTATATCCCCGCGATGACCCATACGGCCGGTCTTGACTTCAAGAGCTGCTATACCTATAATAACGTGATTCCCGCCGACGGCGTGACCACCGTGAAAACCGTGACGGTGAAACTCGGCGGCAAAGGCAAAGTGTATGTCAACGCGCTGCAGCTTGCCAACAATCACGCGATCGTCATTTTCTATGACGGCGTGCAGGCGAGCGAGACCTCACCGTCGGATACGCCCGATCCGATTCGCCCGACGCCGGTTGTCACTCCGGGCGACGTCAACGGCGACGACGTTGTGACGACGGCGGATGCTCGTATGATCTTGAAACAAATGATCGGTATGATTACCTTTAGCGACGATCAAACGCAGGCCGCCGACTACAACGGTGACGGCGAAGTCACCTCGGCGGATACGCGGAGAATGTTGCTCGATATGATTGCTTAACGAGTGCTTTGAAAAGGGGGACCACGACATGAAAAAATGGCTGAAAAGCGGCATTGGTCTGCTTTGCGTGTTGTCGCTGCTGGTATCGGCGCTGTTGATAGCGCCGCTGTCCGCTTCGGCGGAAGAGGTGATACCGCGGGCGCTGGTACGGCAAAACCTCGCCAAATGGAAAAACTATACCTATGGCGACCCGGTCAATGGCACGTTGTACCGCACCGGTTGCGGTATGTTTGCGATCGTCAATGCGGTCGGGTACCTCACCGGTAACGAGATGAGTGTCACCGAAGTGGCCTCCTGGGCGCACAGCATCGGCGGCTACAACCCCGGCACTTCTCATGCGGGCACCTATCGCACGACGGTTTATCCGCGCCTGCAGGCCAAATACGGCAAGAAGTACGGCTTCACGGTCGACTGCGGTTCGGGCGACGGCTATTGGGCGAAAGCGTCTTCCACCAAACTGAAGAATCATTTGGCGAACGGCGGCGTGGCGATCGGTCACGTGCCCGGTCACTTCATCGCTCTGGTGGGCTATAGCTCTTCGAGCAACAAGTTCCACGTCTATGACAGCTATCCGACCACCGCGCGCGGCACCGGTTCGGGTGATGCGTGGATGACCCAGTCGGCGATGAGTACCGGTAAAATGCTGCTCGACTGGTTCTGCCTCCTGACCGGCACCGGCTATCCGATCAACCTGGATTACGGCCAGGAAGCCGGCGATCCCACGCCAGTCGTGCCGAAGTCCGAAGCGACGCGTCTCGGAACTTATCGCATCACGACGCCGGTGGACGATCCGCTGAACGTGCGTGATAAACCGACGACCAGCGGCAGCACGATCCTCGATACCACCGTGTTTGGCGACGTCATCAAGGTGACGGAGCTTTCCGGCAACTGGGGTAAATTTGTCACCGTCAATAAAGGTGTCGAAGGCTGGGCGAGCATCAAGAATTACTCCGAATACATCGGCATTGACGCGCTGGCGTATACAAACAAGACGGCGTTCGGCACGGTGACCAAATCGGTGGATGACGCCGGGCGGGTGACCTTGACCAACAACAGCGCCGAAGCGGCGGCTTATGAATTCTATATGCCGCTCGAGATCGGCACGACAACCACGCCGTATTTTTCGATCGAGATCAAGAAAAACAGCGGCACCGGCTACTATTTCGGCTTGTCGAAAGCCGGTTCCGGCTATTGGATGATGCGCGATTGCGAGAAGAGCGATCAGCTTGTCAAGGAAGATTCCGCGCCCTATATGGGAACGACCGAAAAGCTGGACATCGAGGTCGACTATTGGTGGCCGAAGGATGCCGAGCGCATCGACACGGTGCGCGTGTATCTCGCCCCGAACACCTCCATCACGATTGATCATATGTACTTTACGGTGGGCAGCGGCACCGTCACCGACACGACCTACAACCTGCTCTCGAAAGACCATTCAGCAACCAACGATCCCACACCGACTTGCAACGAGAACCTGATGGATCCGAACACGCTGTCCATCATTTCCGGCAACAAGACCGGCAGCTATATGTATGATCGCGGCACCTTGACAGTGACTTCCGGTGAAACGAGCGGCTATGATGTAGCGTTCAACACCGATTGGGATTTCACGCCACAGGCAACGCCGAATCTGGTTTTTGACGTGCAGGCGGACGTACCCTTTGATATTCAGGTGAATGTGACGACCACCGAAGGCAATCGTACCTATGCGCTGGTAGCTGACTTCTGGCCGGGACTGTGCACACAGCTTGACAACGATTGTCTGCCGGCGGGTTCGTATACAAACAGTGTTGACCTTTACAGCTGCTACACTTGGAACAACAACCTGCCCGAAGACGGCATCAGCACGATCAAGTCTGTCGTGATCCATGTCGGAGGCAAGGGGAATGTTGTCGTGAAAGCGCTGCAAGTGGCGGATGCGGCCGCTGTTTTGACCTATACCGATAATGTGGTGAAATCCGGAAGCTCGCCGTCTAATCCCGTCAAAAAAGGCGATCTCGACGGCGATGGCAAGGTCTCGACGGCGGATGCGCGTACGTTGCTCCTCTATACGATGGGCGACAAAGCGCTCACCGATGCGCAGCAAAAAGTGGCTGACTACAACGGCGATACAAAGGTGAACACCGCCGACGTCCGCGCGATGCTGCTTGACATTATCTGATAGTTCTAAAATAAAAGAAGACCGCCGCGGTTCGGAATGGAACCGCGGCGGTCAACTCTTTATTAGAATAATCAGGGCTCAATGCAGCCGTTTGGGCAGCCGCCGGTATTCGCGTCATACCGCGTGCCGCACTGCGAGCAATAGCAGTAGTTTGGCTGGTATACGGGGGCAGTCGGAGCTTCCGGGGCAGCCGGAGCTCCCGGAGCGGCTGAGGTGTCTACGATCACGGCCGGAGGCACATCTGCCGATTGGCCGACTTCTTCACGAATGGAGGAGAACGATTGGAACGGATCTTCGGTTTTAACGTCGGTCTGCGGGCGGAGCTTTTGATTGATCTGCATGGTGTTTTTGACCAGCAGGATCAGCATCATGATCAGTTCAAACACCACACGGGTGCCGATCACGCCGCCGATCAGCAGGCCGAAACCGAGCCCGGGATTGGTGAAGATCGTGAAGAAACCATACACGATGCAGTAAAGCGTGGTGAAAATATACAGCGCCCGCATGATATACTCGGTCAGGAGCCATTTGAAGTTGAAGATATCCGCCACGATGCGCAGAAAGCCGGGCAGTCGATCCCGCTTCTTTTCCGGAAGTAGGAAAATGAACGACAAAACGGTACCGGCAAGCGCCGTCAGGGTGGCGAGGACCGCCACGACAATCGCGTAGCCGTACGCAAAGGAATAGGACGAGTAGGAATACATAAAACTGACCTCCTTAAAACTGGTAACTGTATTATACAAGATTTGGCAAGTTGTCGTCAATCGTTTTGGCAAATAATGAAAAAACTGTCAGAAATTCTTGACAGCAGCCGGCAAACGCGGTATGATAGGCAAAACACATCGCATAGAAAAAGCAAACGAGGGGTGCTGACACACTGTCGGCTGAGAACGGAATCTTCCGTAACCCTGAACCTGATCCGGATAATGCCGGCGGAGGGACGTTTCCATATGGCGGATCGCCGCTTGCGATCCATACGAAACGCCCTTGTTGACAAAGGGCGCTTTTTTTGTGTGGTGCACCGAATTGAAACAGAAAGGATCGACCCATCATGTCTTCCAACTCCATTAAGACGACCGTTCGCCTGACTGAAAGCGCCATCATGCTTGCTGTCGCGTTTTTGCTGTCGCTCATTCCGTTCATCGCGATGCCGTTCGGCGGCTCAATTACGCTGTTCAGCATGGTACCGATTCTGCTGGTTGCCTATCGTCACGGCATCAAATGGGGGCTAATCACCGCCGCGGCGGGCGCATTGCTGCAAATGGCGATGGGACTGAACAATTTCTCCTATGCCACATCGGCACTGGCGGTCGTAATGATCTTTTTGTTCGACTATTTTCTCGCGTTCGGTTGCTTGGGGCTCGGTGGTATCTTTCGCGGTAAATGCCGGAATAATCAGGCACTCGAGCTGGCGCTCGGTGCACTGCTGTGCTGCGCGATTCGCTATGCCTGCCACTTGGTGTCCGGCTATGTCGTCTGGCGGGACATCTCCATCCCCGCGACCGACGCCTTGATCTATGACATTGCTTACAACGCAGCCTATATGGTGCCGGAAACCATCCTCACGGTGGCGGGTGCGCTTGCCCTTGGTTCCGCGCTCGACTTTCGGGGAGAGAGCCTCAAGCGCCTTGCCGGTCAACGCGGCGGCATTGGGGCCATCCTCGCGTTTGTGGTGCTGATCCTCGCGATCGCGGCGGCTGCCGTCTGCCTCTTTATGGCGATCCAGACGGAGGAAGGCTTTGACATCACGGCGATCGGCAGCGCCAACTGGTATGTGGTGATACCGCTGCTGGCCGTTGCATTCATTGCCGGTGCTGCCGCTGCTTTGCTGTCGCTCAAAAAAACGAAAGAATAAAAAACGAAAAGCCGTTTGCATGCTCGAAAAAGAGATGCAGACGGTTTTTGTTTTGGCGAGTGCACTTTTTGTGCGGGAGGGCTTGTCTACAGAAGAAAAAACGAGTATAATAAAGGACAAATATAAAAAGAAAGGAGCGGCGGGTATGATCTTTTTTGCGGGCAAGACCGACGTGGCGGTGATTGGCGCCGGGCACGCGGGTATCGAAGCGGCACTGGCGGCGGCGCGCCTTGGGTGCGGTACGCGCATTTTCACAATCAATCTCGACTGTGTCGGCAACATGCCCTGCAACCCATCGATCGGCGGGACGGCCAAAGGTCACCTCGTGCGCGAGATCGACGCTTTAGGCGGCGAGATGGGCAAAGCGGCGGACGCCAATATGCTGCAGTCGCGCATGCTCAACCGCGGCAAAGGCCCCGCCGTGCATTCCCTGCGCGCACAGATCGACCGCCGCGCCTATGCCGGGTATATGAAGCAGGTGCTGGAGAAGGAGCCGCGCCTTGCCGTGTCGCAGGGCGAAGTGGTATCGCTCGAGCGGCAGGGGGATTCCTGGCTGCTCACCACGCGGCTTGAGGAACAATATGAAGCCCGTGCCGTGATTCTCGCGACCGGCACCTTCCTGCGCGGCAAGATCTTTGTCGGGGACGTATCGTTCGACGGCGGGCCGGATGGCATGTTTGCCGCAACCGGGCTGACCGATTCGCTCCTTCGACTCGGCATTTCGCTGCGCCGGTTCAAGACGGGCACGCCCGCCCGTGTGCTGCGTTCGTCCATTGATTTTTCGACGCTGGAAGAACAGCCGGGCGACGAGCCGGTCGTGCCGTTTTCTTTTGAAACGGAGGAGGAGTTGCACAACACGGCACTGTGCCACATCACCTGGACGAACGACAAAACTAAAAAAGTCATTCTCGACAACCTGCACCGGTCGCCGCTGTATGGCGGCAAGATCGAAGGAGTCGGCCCGCGCTACTGCCCAAGCATTGAGGATAAGATCGTGCGCTTTGCCGACAAAGAGCGGCATCAGGTGTTCATCGAACCATGCGGCGCCCACACCGACGAGATGTATCTGCAGGGCCTGTCTTCCTCGCTGCCGGTGGATGTGCAGCATGCGTTTTTGCACACCATCCCGGGACTGGAAGCGGTGCAGGTGATGCGCCCCGCTTATGCGATCGAATACGATTGCTGCGATCCGCTGCAGCTCGACAGTACGCTCGAATTCCTCGACCTGCCGGGGCTTTACGGCGCCGGGCAGTTCAACGGCAGCTCGGGCTATGAAGAAGCGGCGGCACAAGGTCTCTTATCCGGCATCAACGCGGCACTCAATATCCAAGGTCGCCCCGCCTTGCGGCTCGACAGCGCGAGCAGCTACATCGGCACCCTCATCGATGACCTCGTCACCAAAGGCTGCCAGGATCCCTATCGCATGATGACCTCCCGCTCGGAGTATCGTCTCATCCTGCGGCAGGACAATGCCGACGAGCGGCTGACCCCGATCGGTCGGGACGTGGGACTGGTAGACGACGAACGCTACCGGCATTTTACCGCGCGACAGCAGCAAAAGCAGGAAGAGTTAAAGCGCCTGCACGACATCATTCTGCCGCCGTCCGAGGAATTGAACGCAGCTCTGATCGCGTGCGGTACTACGCCGGTGCAAACCGGGGTGCGGCTCGACGATCTGTTGCGTCGCCCGCAGGTGGACTATGCCGCGCTTGCGGCGGTGGATATTACCCGTCCGGCGCTTGATCCGCTCGTGATTGAGCAGGTGGAGATCGAGCTGAAATATGAAGGCTACATTCGCCGTCAGCAGGCGATGATCGACGAGATGCGGCGGCTGGAAAACCGGGTGCTGCCCGACGACATGGATTATTACGCGATAACAGGCCTGCGTAAAGAGGCGCAGGAAAAGCTTTCGCGCATCCGTCCGCGCAGCATCGGGCAGGCGTCCCGCATCAGCGGTGTCAGCCCGGCCGATGTGTCGGTGCTGATCCTCGCGACGGGAGGCGGAAAGCCATGATCGATAAAGAGTATCTGCGCCGTCTCGCTGTCGGCTTCGACGTGGCGCTTGACGACACACAGCTTAGCCGTTTTGACCGTTATGCCGAAATGCTGGTCGAATGGAACGAAAAGATGAATCTGACCGGAATTACCGATCCCGCCGATATGGTGCTGAAGCATTTTGCGGACAGCCTGTCGCTCCTAAGCGTCCTGCCGCCGGATGCTGTGACGCTCATCGACGTCGGCACTGGCGCGGGGTTCCCCGGCGTGCCGCTTGCGATTGCGTCTCCGGCGTTGCACATGACACTGCTCGACAGCCTGCAAAAGCGGTTGCGATTTCTCGATGTGGTGTGTGAAGAATTGGAGCTGTCCGCCGTGACGGTTCATGCCCGCGCGGAGGACGGCGGGCACAATCCGGCTTTGCGCGAACATTTTGACGTCGCGACGGCGCGCGCCGTCGCCGCGCTGCCAACCTTGTGCGAATACTGTCTGCCGTTTGTGAAGCCGGGCGGTGTGTTTGTCGCCATGAAAGGCCCTGAAAGCGATGCCGAGACCAATGCGTCCAAAGCGGCGGCCGCTGCTTTGAGCGGCAGGTATCGCGAGACGGCCTCACTCTTGCTGGACGATTGTAACGGGGAACAGTATCAGCGGCGGCTGATCGTGTTTGATAAATCAGAGAAAACCCCGGCACGATTTCCACGGGACGCGGCCAAAATCAAGCGTGCGCCGCTCGGATAATGTGAGGTTAAGGAATAAGAAAACTCCCTGTGTTTGTCTATGGGACAAGCACAGGGAGTTTTTTGATTTTGTAACGCGGATCAACGGCAGTACCGACAGCGATATCGCCCGGTCAGCAATCCCTTTTTCATGCGGTGCAAGCAATGCGGACACCGGTGTTCCATCTCGCACCGTACCTCGCGGTAACGCGCGTAATAAGGCGTCCCGTAAAAGCGGTCGCGGATGTAGCGCCAATCGTCCAGCTGCAGCTTGGTAAGATAAGGATAGTCCGCTTCTGTCAAAATGTCGCGATAGGCGCCGTCGGCATAAAAGCAGACAGTTTCCAGCATGGGAAGATCCCGCAGCGACGGCACGATCTCGCTGTCCTGCAGTCGCAGCGTCGTCAGCTCGCAGCATCCGTCAAATAGGCCGTATCCCACCGATAGGATCGGCGGCAAGGTGACCTCTTTGAGCGACGTACAACCGGAAAACGCGGCGGCGCCGAGCGCGGTCGGCGAAGCGGAAAAACGTATGTCCGTTAAGCCGGAGCACTTTGAAAATGCGCGGATCCCGATCGTGGTGACATATTGCAGATCGATCGCTTGAAGCTGATGGCAGCGCTGAAATGCACCGGCGTCGTCATCAATGCGGGTGGACAGGATCTCTTTGACCGAGCGCGGCAGCGTCACGGCCGTGATCGCTGTGTCGGCAAAGGCGCCGGGCGCGATCGCGGTGACGCCGTCGGGAACCGTCGGCGTCACGGAGGAGCCGTGATAGCGCAGCAATACGCTGCCGTCAATCTCAAAATCGGGATCACTCGACCCGGGGGTTGGCAGTATCGACATGGTGTATCGTCCTTTCTTGACGAACAGAAAGTGGGAAAAACACTTACACGAGAAGAGTATACGCCAAGCAAAAAGCAAAATCTGTCGAAGCCCGCCGGATCGATCATACTGCGTGAAATTCGAAAAGAAACGAGATTAGATCAAGCCTTGTGCCATCATCGCGTCCGCAACCTTCAAGAAGCCTGCGATGTTCGCGCCGGCAACCAGGTCATAACCGAGACCGTATTTCTCGGCTGCCGCCGCGGAGTTGTCGTGAATGTTCTTCATGATCTGATGCAGCTTCGCGTCGACTTCTTCTGCCGTCCAGCTGTACCGCATCGAGTTTTGACTCATTTCCAGCGCGGAAACTGCGACGCCGCCGGCATTGACCGCTTTGGAGGGCGCGACCGCTTTGCAGGCTTTTCTAAGCATTTCAAGCGCTTCGTTCGTGGTGGGCATGTTGGACACTTCCACATAATACGGCACGCCGTTCGCGATGATTTGCTCGGCTTCTTTCACACCGACTTCGTTTTGAGTGGCGCAGGGGAGGATGATGTCCGCTTTGACGCCCCACGGCTTCTCGCCGGGGAAGAATTTGGCGCCGAACTTGTCGGCATAATCCTGCACCTTGTCGCGACCGGAAGCGCGCATCTCGAGCATATAGTTGATCTTTTCTTCGGTGCTAATGCCGTCTTCGTCATAGACATAGCCGTCCGGGCCGGAGATGGTCAGCACTTTGCCGCCGAGCTCGGTGACCTTCTTCACGGCGCCCCACGCCACGTTGCCGAAGCCGGAGATCGCGACCGTCTTGCCTTTGATGTCTTCGCCGAAATGCTTGAGCATCTCGACCGTGTAATAGATCGCGCCGAAGCCGGTCGCTTCCGGACGAATCAGCGAACCGCCATAGGAGAGGCCGTTGCCGGTCAGCACGCCGTTTTCAAAACGACCGCGGATGCGCCGGTATTGTCCGTAAAGATAGCCGATCTCGCGGCCGCCGACGCCGATATCGCCCGCCGGTACGTCCACATCGGGGCCGATGTGGCGATACAGCTCGGTCATGAACGCCTGGCAGAAGCGCATGATCTCGCCGTCGCTCTGGCCGCGCGGATCAAAATCGGAACCGCCTTTCGCACCGCCGATCGGCAGGCCGGTCAGGCTGTTCTTGAAAATCTGCTCAAATGCGAGGAATTTCATAATGCCGATATAGACGGACGGATGGAACCGCAGGCCGCCTTTGTACGGGCCGATCGCGCCGTTGAACTGGACGCGATATCCTTTGTTGACCTGCACGTTGCCCTGATCGTCCACCCAGGTCACGCGGAACATCACGGCACGCTCCGGCTCGGTCAGACGCTCGAGAAGAGCGGCTTTCTGGTATTCCGGATGAGCCTCGATCACCGGCTCGAGCGAGGTGAGAACCTCGGTGGCGGTCTGGATGAATTCTTCCTGACCGGGGTTTTTGCGGACGAGTTCCGCAAGGACATTGGATACGTAAGACATACTTTCTGCAACTCCTTTGCTGAGAAATTTCGTTTTTGGGCACACCATTGCGCCCTATTCTACTGAACGTGCTATATTATACGCCGTTTGATTTTGTTTTGCAAGTCCTTTTTGCAAGTTTTGTTTTTAAAAAATGCAAAATCGGCGATTTTCCCATGTAGAAAGAGGAAAACTTGCCTGTGCTTGTAGGTTTTGATTGCAATTTTCATGCAAATTATGGTATAATGAAATCCATGAACCATGAATGCGAAAGGACGGGAGCGTATGGAGCGACTGCTCATCCGCGGCGCACGGGTGATCGATCCGTCGTGCGGGTATGATAGATCGGCGGATATCCTGATCGAAAACAGCGCGATCGCCGCTTTGGGCGAGATGGATGCTGCCGATGCGGCGGTGCTGGACGCTGCCGGGTGGATCGCGGCCCCGGGCCTTGTGGATCTGCATGTGCATCTGCGCGACCCCGGTCAAACGCAAAAAGAAGATCTGCTGTCCGGCTGCCGCGCGGCGGCGGCAGGCGGCGTGACGTCGCTCTTTTGCATGCCGAACACGACGCCCGCTTTGGACGATCCTGCCTTGATCGCCGATCTCAGCGCCCGTGCGACGTCGGCTTCGGCGCGGGTGTATCCCGTTGCCGCTGCCACAAAAGGATTGCGCGGCGAAACGCTGACCGATTTTGCGGCGCTGAAAGCGGCGGGGGCGGCGGCATTTTCAGATGACGGTCGCCCGGTGCTGACCGCCGATTTGATGGAGCGAGCTCTGAAGGCTGCGGCAGTGGTCGGCCTGCCGCTTTTTGCGCACAGCGAAGAATTGACACTCACGCGCGGCGGCCTGATGAATGAGGGCGCCGTGTCCGAAGAACTCGGCGTTCCGGGCGTAACCCGTGCGGCGGAAGAAGTGGGCACGGCGCGGGAAATCGCGCTGTGCGCGGCGACCGGCTGCCCGGTGCACATCTGCCACGTCAGTACAAGAGGCAGCGTCGAGATGATCCGCGCAGCGCAGGCGGCGGGCGTGCCTGTCACCGGCGAGACCGCGCCGCATTATATCGCCCTCACCGATGAGTGCCTGCGATCGCTGGACGCGGATTATCGCATGAGCCCGCCGCTGCGGACGAGCGACGACCGCGAGGCGGTGATCGAGGGCTTGCTCGACGGTACGCTGTCGGCGATCGCAACCGATCACGCGCCGCATACCCCGGCAGAAAAAGCCGAATTTGCAAAAGCTCCCAACGGCGCGATCGGGATGGAAACCTCGCTCGCCGTTTGCTTGACGACACTGGTGCATACCGGGCGGTGGGATTTGCTGTCGCTGCTTCGGGCGATGTCGACTGCTCCAGCGGCACTGGCCGGAATCCCGGCAGGCACGCTGCAGGTCGGCGCTCCGGCGGATATCGTGCTGTTTGATCAGCAGGAGGAGTGGACGGTCGATCCCGACCGCCTCCACGGCAAATCCAAAAACACCCCGTTCAAAGGCATGACGCTCAAAGGGCGGGTGAAAGCAACCATTCTCGGCGGCAAGATCGTATATCGAGCGGAGGGATGACTATGGGACTGGACCGATTGATCGAGGCGATCGATCAAAAACAAAACCCGACGGTGGCGGGACTTGATCCGCGCCTTGATTACCTGCCGGATTTTTTGAAACAAAGGGCCTATACCGAGTACGGCCAAACGCTGGAAGGCGCGGCCGAAGCGGTGTGGGAATACAACCGCTGCCTGATCGATGCGCTCTGCGACGTCGTGCCCGCCGTCAAGCCGCAGGCGGCTTATTATGAACTGTATGGCTGGGCGGGGATGCGGACGCTTGCAAAAACGATCCGTTATGCGAAGGATAAAGGGCTGTTTGTTATCACCGACGGCAAGCGCAACGACATCGGCACCACGATGGAAGCGTATGCGGCGGCGCATCTCGGGGAGACCGATGTGGGCGGCGAACGCTTCGCGGCGTTTGATGGTGATGCACTGACCGTCAACGGGTATCTCGGCAGCGACGGCATTTTGCCGTTGCTCGACATTTGCAAGCAGCGCGACCGCGGCATCTTCGTCTTGTGTAAGACCTCGAACCCCGGCTCCGGTGAGCTGCAGGATAAGAGGATCGACGGCACGCCGGTGTATGCCGCGATGGGCGATCGCTGCGAACGGTGGGGAGAGGACACGCGCGGCGCGTTCGGCTATTCCGCGGTCGGCGCGGTGGTGGGCGCGACCTACCCCGAGCAGCTGAGAGAATTGCGGGAGCGCCTGCCGCATACAGTCTTTCTCGTGCCCGGTTACGGTGCGCAGGGCGGCGGCGCCAAAGACGTCGCCGGCGCGTTCGATCAAAACGGCCGAGGTGCTGTGGTCAATTCGTCCCGCGCCATTTTATGCGCCTGGAAAAAAGAAGAATGTGATCCCGCCGATTTTGCGGGTGCGGCCAGGCGGGAAGCACTCCGGATGAAAGCCGATCTAACCGCTGTACTGTAAGGAGGATATGCGTTATGAGGTATTGTCAGGAAACCGGCACGCTCGCGCGTGTCGATCAACTCACCGATACGGTGTATTCGTTCACGATCGAAGCGCCCCAAATCGCGTCGCTTGCGCAGTGCGGACAGTTTGTGCATGTGCTGTGCGAGCCCTTTATGCTGCGCCGTCCGCTTTCGATCGCGGGCTTTGATAAAGAGGCGGGAACCGTTCGCATCGTGTTTGAAGTGCGCGGCAAGGGCACAGCGTGGATGGCCGCTCTCAAAGAGGGGGATGCGATCACGCTGAACGGCCCGCTTGGCCACGGCTTTCCGCTCCTCGATCCCGACAAAAAGGCCGTGCTGGTCGGCGGCGGCATCGGCACCCCGCCGATGATGCCGATCGCCCGGCATTACGGCCAAAATGCCACCGCAATCAGCGGATTCAAAACGGCGTCAGCGGTCATCTTGCAAGAGGATTTTGAAGCGTTCGGCGTGAGAACGGTGCTGTGCACCGACGACGGCACGGCGGGACAAAAGGGCTTCACGACCGACGCGCTGGAAACGGTGCTGACCGAAGGAGCGGCGGACGTGGTGTATACCTGCGGCCCGAAGGTGATGATGAAGCGGGTCGCGGCGGTCGCCAAAGCACATGGCGTGCCGTGTTACATCTCGATGGAAGAACGCATGGGCTGCGGCGTGGGCGCCTGCTTCGGCTGCGCCTGCAAAACCAAAACCAAAGACGGCGGCACGACCATGACGCGGGTGTGCCTCAACGGGCCGGTCTTTGATGCAAACGAAATCGACTGGGAGGGCTGAGACATGGCGGATATGCGTGTGAATATTGCGGGCGTAGAATTCAAAAACCCCGTGATCGCGGCGTCGGGAACGTTCGGCTACGGCCTCGAATACAATGAATTTTATCCTGCGTCCCGCCTTGGCGGCGTGGTCTGCAAAGCGGTGACGCTGGAAGAGCGCCTTGGCAACCCCGGCCCCCGCATCGCGGAAACGCCGGCCGGGATGCTCAACAGCGTCGGCCTGCAAAATCCCGGCGTGGATATCTTTATCAAGCGGTATCTGCCGCTGCTGCGGCGGCAGGACGTTGCCGTGATCGCGAACGTCGCGGGGCATAGCCTCGACGACTATGTCGCGACGACCGCAAAGGTCAGCGACGCGGGCGTAGATATGGTGGAACTCAACATCTCCTGCCCGAACGTCAAAGAGGGCGGCATGAGCTTCGGCACCTCCTGCGAAAGCGTGGAAGCGATAACGGCGGCGGTGCGCGCGGTATGTAAATGTCCGCTGATGGTGAAGCTGACGCCGAATGTGACGAGCATCGCGGAGATCGCGAAAGCGGCGGAAGCGGGCGGCGCTGATGCGGTGTCGCTCATAAACACCATCACCGGTATGCGGATCGACATCCGCACCCGTCGCCCGATCCTCAAAAACAACATCGGTGGGCTGTCGGGTCCTGCGGTGTTGCCGGTTGCTGTGCGGATGGTGCGGGATGTATACAAAGCGGTGAGCATTCCGATCATCGGGATGGGCGGCATCAGCACCGAGGAGGACGCGGTGGAAATGATGTTGGCCGGTGCGGCGGCGGTGCAGGTGGGGTCGGCCACCTTCCATGACCCCTATGCGTCGATCAAGATCATCGAAGGATTGCAGGCGTTTGCCGACAGCCAGAGGCTGTCGTCGATCACCGAGCTGACAGGAGCGGTGCAGGAATGGTGACCACAATTTATCTGGTGCGGCACTGCGAGGCGCGCGGTAACGTCGATCGTGAGTTTCATGGGCACTTTGACAGCGATATCACCGACAACGGCCGCGCACAGCTCAAGTTGCTCGCCGAGCGGTTTCGGGACATCCCGATCGACGGGATCGTCAGCAGCCCGCTGCGCCGTGCGCGGCTGACGGCGGAAGCCATCAATACCTATCACCACCTGCCGATTGCGTTTGACGACCGTCTGATGGAACTGAACGGCGGCCTTTGGGAACGCCATTCCTGGCCGGATCTGCCCAAGCTGTTTCCCGAAAGCGGGGAGGCATGGGCAAAATGTCCGCATTTGTTTGAAGCGCCCGGCGGCGAGACGATGCAGCAGGTGTATGACCGCATGAGCGAGGCACTGTGTGACATCGCGGCGGCGAACGAGGGCAAAGCGATCGCGGTCGCTTCTCACGGCTGCGCGATCCGCAACGCACTATGCTGGGCAAAAAGTCAAGACATTATTCATTTGGGCGATACGCCGTGGTGCGACAATACCGCGGTGACCACCATCGCGATCGAGGACGGCGTCCCGACCTTGCTCGGATTCAACGACGCATCACACCTCGACAGCGAAACGTCGACGCTGGAAAAACAAACCTGGTGGCGCAAGGATTCGCCGAGCGCCTTCGAATGAGGTGATAGATTATGGTGATCTTGGCGATCGATCTCGGACGAGCGCGCACCGGCGTGGCCGTGTGCGATGAGATGGAGCTGATCGCGTCGCCGGTCGGCACCATCGCCGAGCGGCGGGACGACGTGCTGGTGCAGACCATCGCGAAGCTTGCGGCCGAACGAAAGGCGGGCGGCATCGTGGTCGGCCTGCCACGCAACATGGATGGTACAGAAGGCGAGAGCGCCGCTCATGCGCGGACACTGGCGGCGGCGATCAGCGAGGCTACCGGTCTTCCGGTCGACCTGTGGGACGAGCGGCTGACCACCGTGTCGGCGGCCGGCTATCTCAATCAAACCGATACTCGCGGCAAAAAGCGCAAGCAGATTATCGACACCGTGTCGGCGGTCATCATTCTGGAGGATTATCTGCGCCGCCGCCGCGGCTCTTGAGCATCAACAGACCATCCAAAAAGCATTTTGACGGACGGACGCGTTGCGGCGCGATCCGCCCGTTTTTGTATGTTTTTGATAAAATTGTTAATTTTTTGACAAAAACAGGGACGATTCGTCGGCAATTCGTGGAAAAACGGCGAAAATATAAAATTATTATTGCAAAAATAAGCAGAGTATTGTATAATTTATAATACGCGTAATAGTGTAATATTTTATAAAATAAAGCACGATTTTAAGGGAGGATATGCGATATGCAAAAGAAAAGAAGTACGCTGCCTTTCAAAGGTACACCGGAGCAGGAACAACAGCTCAAAGCGGTCATCGAGAAGTATAAAGATGATTCAAGCTGCCTGATGCGCGTGATGCAGGATGCTCAGGAGATCTATGGCTATCTGCCTTTTGAAGTGCAGGAAATGATTGCGGACGGCATGAACGTGCCGGTCGAAAAGGTGTACGGCGTGGCGACGTTCTATGCACAGTTTTCGCTGTCTCCGAAAGGCGAGTACAACATCTCCGTCTGCCTTGGCACCGCGTGCTATGTCAAGGGCAGCGGCGACATCTTCAACAAGCTGTCTGAAAAACTCGGCATCGGCGCAGACGAATGCACGGCCGACGGCAAATTCTCGCTGACGGCCTGCCGCTGCATCGGCGCGTGCGGTCTGGCTCCTGTTTTGACGGTCAACGACGATGTGTATGGCCGCCTGACAGTGGAAGATGTGCCGAAGATTTTGGCAAAATACGGCGCGTAATCGCAACAGGCGCTGAAAGGAACGACAACCTATGAAGATTTGTCAGATCAAAGAGCTTCTCGGCGCCGAACTGCTTTGCGGCAGCGAGGATCTGGAGCGGGACGTCCATTCCGCCTGCGGCAGCGATATGATGAGCGATGTACTGGCGTATGTCAAAGATCAGGCGGTGCTGCTGACCGGCCTTGTCAACGCGCAGGTCATCCGTACGGCGCAGATGATGGACATGGTCTGTGTTGTGTTTGTGCGGACCAAACGGCCGACGCCGGATATGTTGGCGCTTGCCGAAGACGAGGGCATCGTGCTGATGACGACCGATATGCGGATGTATGAAGCGTGCGGGCGGCTCTATCAAGCGGGCCTCGGAAACGGAGCGGCTGTATGAGTGATAACGCCCTTCGCTTCCATTTTGACGTCGACGGCGAGAATTTTACATCGGCCGGTCAGGCGTCGGTCAAGATCAAAAAAAGTCTGCGGGAGCTCGGCGTGGATGCCGAGACGATCCGCCGCGTCTCTATTGCGATGTATGAAGGCGAAATCAATATGGTTATTCACGCCAATGGCGGCGACGCCGATGTGATCGTGGATGAGCGGGGGATCGAAATCATTTTGAGCGATCACGGCCCCGGAATCGCCAACATCGATCAAGCGATGCAGGAGGGATTCTCCACCGCACCGGATAATGTGCGTTCGCTCGGCTTTGGCGCCGGTATGGGCCTGCCGAACATGAAACGCTACACCGACGATATGACCATCGAGTCGGTCGTCGGCGAAGGTACGACCATCCGGATGCGCGTGAATTTTTGAACGAACCTCCTTTAAAAAGGATAGGTGTCGCGATGAACAGTTATGAACATTCCGTTTGCCTGGATCTGTCCAAATGCACCGGGTGCACCACCTGCGTGACGCATTGCCCGACCGAAGCGATCCGGATCAAAGACAAACACGCGGTCATCAATGCCGACCGTTGCATCGACTGCGGTCAGTGCATCCGCGTGTGTCCACATCAGGCCAAACGGGCTCACTATAGTAAAATCGAAGCGATGGACGCGTTCAAGTGGAAGATTGCGCTTCCCGCACCGTCGCTTTACGGACAATTTGAAAATCTGGACGACGTCGATTATGTGTTGCAGGGACTGCTGGACATCGGGTTTGACGAGGTGTTCGAAGTCGCGGCGGCGGCGGAGCTTGTTTCCGCTTATACAAGACGGTATGTCAGTCGGCCGGACGTCAAAAAACCGATCATCAGCTCGGCTTGCCCGGCGGTGGTGCGGCTGATTGGCCTGCGGTTTCCGTCGCTTTATGAAAATGTGTTCCCGATGCTGCCCCCGATGGAGATCGCCGCGTCTCTTGCCAAAGAGCGCGCCGCGAAAGCGCATCCGGAACTGAAGCCGGAAGAGATCGGCGTGTGCTTTATCTCGCCGTGTCCCGCCAAGGTCAGCTATGTGACCCAGGGCTTTGGCTCCTATCAAAGCCGGGTGGATGTAGTCGTGTCGATGCAGGATGTGTATGCGCACCTCATCGGCGTGATGAAGCGGGAAGAAGCCCCGACGCCGGTGTCCCATTCCGGCATGATCGGCGTCAGCTGGGCGACCACCGGCGGCGAAGCGTCCGCCATTTTCAACGATAGCTATCTGTCGGCCGACGGCATCGAGAACGTCATCGATGTGCTCGATGAGATCGAGACCGGCAAGCTGCCCCAAGTGGAATTTATCGAGCTCAATGCCTGCGACGGCGGCTGCGTCGGCGGGGTGATGGCGGTGGAAAACCCGTTCATCGCGCGCGCCCGGCTGCAGACGCTGCGGCGATATCTGCCGGTGTCGCAGAATTTCCCGGAGGAGGAAGACAAAACGGCCATCCCGGATTCCTTCTTCTTTGGCGAGAGGCCGACCTTTGAGCCGATCACCCGCCTGTCTGACAGCATCATCGAATCGCTGCATATGATGAGCGAGATCCAGCGTCTGACCGAGGAGCTTCCCGGTCTGGACTGCGGCGCCTGCGGGGCGCCGACCTGCCGGGCGCTGGCCGAAGACGTGGTGCGTGGGCATACGGGTCTTGACGATTGCATCGTCCGAATGTATGAACAAATGCGTGCGGAAAAAGAGGCGAGGACGCCGAAAAATCCGCCTGTGAAATAACGAAGGAGGAACGCCCATGACGGTGACGGAGCTGGCGGCAGCCTTGTCGCTTACCCCGGTCGCGCTGCCGGACGGCGAGCGCGTGATCAACGGCGCCTATATGGGCGATCTTCTTAGCTGGGTGATGGGCCGAGCCCGCGCCGACAACGCGTGGATCACCATCATGACCAATATGAACGTCATCGCGGTCGCGTCGCTCTCGGACGTGGCGTGTGTGCTGCTTGCCGAAGACGTGATGCCGGATCAGGCGGTCATCGATACAGCGAATGCCCGCGACATCAATCTGCTGCGCTCGCCGTTGTCTTCCTATGATCTGGCAGTTGCGCTTTCGGATGCGCTGCGCAAGGCGAGCCTATGAGCGAGTTTTATTACGATCTGCACCTGCATTCCTGCCTGTCCCCCTGTGCGGATAACGACATGACGCCGAACAACATCGCGGGGATGGGCAAGCTGTCGGGATTGCAGATCATGGCGGTGACCGATCACAACAGCGCCAAAAACTGCCCGGCGTTTTTTGAAGCCGCCGCGCGGCAGGGGATTGTCCCCGTCGCCGGGATGGAACTGACCACCGCGGAGGATATCCACGTGGTCTGCCTGTTTGAAACGGTGGAAGCGGCGATGGCGTTTGACGCGGATCTGCAGCCGCGCCGGATGCTGATTGAAAATCGCGTCAACATTTTCGGCGATCAAATCATCGTCGACGGCGACGACAACGAGATCGGCCGCGACCCGCATTTTCTTTCCAACGCGACGTCGGTGACCTATGACGAATCCCTGTCGCTTGTGACGAAATATCAAGGTGTTTGTTACCCGGCGCACATCGATCGGCAGGCAAACGGCGTGATTGCGGTGCTCGGCGCCTTCCCGGAAACGCCGCCCTTTCGCTGTGCGGAGGTGCGCGACCCGGCCAAATTCGACGAGTTGCGGGAGAAGTACCCGATCTTGCGGGATAAGCTGCTGCTGTCCAGTTCCGACGCGCACTATCTGTGGGATATCCGCGACAAATGCTGTGCGATCGAGCTCGGGGAAGCCGAATCGGAAGAGGAGATCCGCACGGCGCTTTTCGAGTGTCTCAGAAAGGGGAGAACCCTTTGAAAGAATTGTCTTTGAACGTACTTGATGTGGCGGAAAACGGCATCAAAGCCGGCGCCACACTGGTCACGGTGACGCTTTTGGAAACCGAAACCGGCCTCACGCTTACAATCGGCGACAACGGCTGCGGCATGAGTGAGGAGGTCGTGCAGCGGGTGATCGACCCGTTTTATACCACCCGCACCACCCGCAAGGTTGGCATGGGGGTGCCGCTTCTCAAGCTGGCGGCGGAGCAGACGAGCGGCTCGTTCGCCATCGCCTCCCGCACAGCGGAAGCTGATCCCGTTGACCACGGCACCACGGTCACAGCGACGTTTGACAAGACCCATCTGGATTTCACCCCCATCGGCGACATGGTCTCCACCATGACCACCCTCATCATGGGTTCGCCGCACATCGATTTTCTGTTTCTGCACGAAGCGCCGCAGCGTGAGGTTTCGTTGGATACGCGGCAGCTGCGGGAGGTGCTCGGGGAGGATGTCCCGCTCGACAGTTATGAAGTTATCAAATGGATCGAGGAGTATTTGAACGAACAATACGCTTCATCCGTTTCATAAATTTACAGTCAATAAAAATATTTAAGGAAAGGATAGAGGAAGCTATGAAATCGTTGGCAGAGTTAGCGGCAATCAAAGAGAGAATGAAGGACAAAGTCGTGCTGCGCGAAGGTACCGGAGATATCCGCATCGTCGTCGGCATGGCGACCTGCGGCATCGCGGCGGGCGCGCGTCCGGTTCTCAATGCGTTTGTCGAAGAGATCAACAACGAAGGGCTGTCCGGCAAAGCTACCGTCACTCAAACCGGGTGCATCGGTATTTGCCAGTATGAGCCGGTCGCCGAAGTGTTTGAAGGCGACAAAAAGACGACCTATGTGAAACTGACGCCTGACAAGGCGAAGGAGATCGTGGCAAAGCATATCAAAGGCGGTCAAGTCGTTGGCGAATACACCATCGGCGGCACCGATATTTAATGGAGGGAGAAAGCATGATTCGTTCACACATTCTGATCTGCGGCGGCACAGGTTGTACCTCCTCCGGTAGTCATAAACTTCAAGAGCTATTTGCACAGCAGCTCGAGGAAAAAGGGCTTTCGGATGAAGTCAAGATCGTGCAGACCGGTTG
>JAFTBJ010000078.1 GCA_017455295.1 Clostridia bacterium | reverse complement strand
GGCAAAGAGGATACGCTCGTTACCATCCAGATCGATATGCTGCTCGCCAAACGGTACGGCATGGAATATGTCGACGCGGACGGCCAGAAGAAAACGCCGTATATCATCCACCGCACCAGCCTCGGCTGCTATGAGCGGACGCTGGCTTATTTGCTCGAGGAATATGCCGGTGCGCTGCCGATGTGGATGGCGCCCGAACAGGTGCGCGTGATGCCCATCTCCGAGCGGCAGGCGGACGCGGTCAAAGCGGTGACCGAGAAATATAAGGCCGCGGGACTCCGCGTGGAAGCGGATTTGCGCAACGAGAAGATCGGCTACAAGATCCGCGAGGCGCAGATGCAGAAGGTGCCGTATATGCTGATCGTCGGCGACAAGGAAGCCGAATCGGGCACCGTCTCGGTTCGCCATCGCAGCGAGGGCGACCTCGGCAGCATGGCGATCGACGAATTCCTGCAAAAAGCGTTGCTTGAAATTGCGACGAAGGATAAAAAATAAACCGGTCTTTCGCCAAGCGGTGGGATAACCGAATGATCAATCGATCCCCACGGATGCACGACCTGCACCCGTGGGGATCGCTGTCATTGCGGCCGCACATATTTAAGCGGTGCGTTTTGCAAGACAGGATGCGATGCAGATTTTGTCGATTCTGAGGAGAATATGGTTGCGCTTTTTTGAGTTTATTGGTATAATATTCGCATGGAAATCTGTGCGGCAAAGAGGCACACACCGCGTCCGTTTTGCGGCGGATTGATTGTATTTCAAAAGTAAAGGGTCGATGTATGTTGAAGAAAATAAAGGAACGCATCAGCATTTTTGTGGTGAAAAATCCGTCGATCACCATCTTGATCGCCATTTTGATCTTGAACATCGTGCTGTTTGGAGCGGCGGCGGCAATCATCTCGTGTCTGGCGCCGAAATCGCTTGCGTATACCGGGTTTTGGCCGTCAGTGTTTTACACCATCAGCATGATCCTGGATGCGGGATGTATGGAATATGTTATTTCAGATATCGGCGAGGCCAGCGTGGCGCTCATCGTTGTCTGCATCTTCACGGTGCTGCTCGGGATGATCACGTTTACCGACGCCGTCGTCGGCTATGTGACCAACTATATCTCCCGGTTCATCGAGGATTCGCAATCCGGCAATCGGGCGCTCAAAGTATCCCAGCACACCGTGATTCTCAACTGGAATTCCCGCGCGTCGGAGATTGTGAACGACCTGCTTTATACAGGCAAGCGCGAGATCGTGGTGGTGCTGGCCGGACAGGATCCCGAAGGAATTCTGCACGAGATCAACGAGCGGCTGTCCGCCACGCTGAAAAGCGAGACGGCGGCTGTTCGGCGTGAAAGCGCGGATATGCCGCTGTTGCCGCGGCTGATGTATCGGCGGAAGCATCGCCTCAAGAACAATGTGACGGTGATCGTCCGCGAAGGCGAGACCTACTCCACCAAGCAGCTGACCGATATCTCCATTTCACAGGCCAGCTCGATCATCCTGCTGACGAAAGAATACCAAAACGAAGTGTGCCGCTACGGAAATACCGAGCGGAAAGAACAGCTTGAAAAAGGCAACGCCAACACCATCAAGACACTGGTGCAGGTGGCGGAGCTGACGTCCAGCGAAATGTCGCTCGATCACCAGACCATCATCGTCGAAGTGGAAGACGACTGGACCGCCAAACTGGTGGAACGTATCACGCTGCACAAAGAGAATCTGGCAAAATGCCACATCATCCCGGTGTATGTCAACAAGGTGTTGGGGCAGATCCTGTCGCAGTTTTCCATTATGCCGGAGCTGAACACCGTATACAGCGAGCTCTTTTCCAACCGGGGAGCGGAATTTTTCTTCCGGCCGTGTCCTCAGGAGAAAGACGTGGAAGAAGCGACCTGGAACTATATGCAAACGCACCGGCACGCGATCCCGCTTACAATCATGCACACGGCGTCTGGCGACCATGCCTTTTCCGTGGCCAATTCCAACCGGGACTGCGAGCAGGCGTCCGCGCCCGCTGTGCCGAGCCTTTCTGTGAAGCTGAATCCGGACTATTACATCCTGCCGCGAAACATCGTCATCATCGGGCACAACAGCAAATGCCGGGATATCATGAACGGGTTTTCGGCATTCCGCGGCGAGCACAATCACCAGGGTGAGGAAGTTTTGAACATCACGGTGATCGACGACGAAAAAAGCTTGGAAAAAATGCAGTATTACAGCGAGTATCCGTATGTGACAAAGACGGTCGTGGCGGACGTGTTTGACGCGGAACTCATCCGACAGGCGATCGAAGACGCCATTGACGGACACAAGGGGGACACGAGCCTTCTGATCCTTTCGGATGACAACACCATCACGGAAGACATCGACGCCGCCGCGCTGACATATTTGATTTATGTGCAGGACATCATTTTCGATCGGCAGAAAAGCGATCCGCAGTTTGACCGGGAAAGCATCGACGTGGTGGTGGAGATCCTCAATCCCAAGAACTACGACGTCGTGCACAATTATAGCGTCGACAACGTGGTGATCAGCAACCGGTACATCAGTAAAATGGTGACGCAGATTGGCCGAAAGCAAGCGCTGTTCGAGTTCTATGCGGACATCCTCACCTATGATGAAGAAGGAAGCGACACATACGAGAGCAAGGAACTGTATGTCAAAGAAGTCAGCCGCTTCTTTGCACCGGATGCCATCCCGGCGCGGTGTACGGCGCGGGACCTGATCCTGAGTGTGTACGAGGCTTCGCCGAAAAACAACAAGGCCATCGTACTGGGCTATACAAGCCCCGGCGGCAAGATGACGATTTTCTCGGGCGACCAGACCGACATAGAAGTGGAACTGCAGCCGAAGGACAATTTGATCATTTTCAGCAATCATTGATGCACTGTGAAAGGAATAAGAAAAAGCTGCTCCTGTCTGACAAGGCGGGAGCAGCTTTTTTTCAGCGGCGGGGAGGAGCGGCGCTTTGGTACTGACAAAATCGGAAGTCTGTTCAGCGCCACGCCCTAAAAACGTGCCACCGGCACGTTTTCTTGACGGGCTTTCGAATCCGTCCTCTTTTCTGTGTTGTCTATG
>JAFTBJ010000077.1 GCA_017455295.1 Clostridia bacterium | reverse complement strand
TGCTTCTGCCCGCCGGACAGCTTATGCGCGGCGTGGGTGCGATATTCATACATCCCGACCGCTCGCAGCGCCTCGTCCACCCGACGGCGGATCTCCGCAGGCTCCACCCCGAGATTCTCGGGGCCGAACGCCACGTCCTCCTCCACAATGGTGGACACAAGCTGGTTATCCGGGTTTTGCAGCACCATCCCGACCGTGCTGCGCACATGCAGCCGCTCGGATTCGTTGGCGGTGTCGATGCCGTCGACCAATACCCGGCCGCCGGTCGGCAGCAGGATCGCGTTGAATTGTTTGGCAAGCGTCGATTTGCCGCAGCCGTTATGGCCGAGCAGCGCAACGAAACTGCCGCGCTTCACGGTGAGGTCGATGCCGTGCAGCACATCTTCCGCATCCTCGACGTCATAATGAAAATATACCTCCTGCGCTTGCAGCAGATCGTCGATCATCGCCCTCGCCTCCTTTTTTCATTTTTTCATTTTTTCATTTCTTGTGTGGACGCCATAGGGAAAGAGAGTCGACCCCCATGCGCCTCTCATCGGCACCTTTCGGTGCTTTTTGCCGCTTCGTCTTGGCAAAGCTGTAGAATTTACGGGATCCAGATAGCGGTCGCACCGCAGGGCAGCGTCAGGCCGGTCTGTGTCACCGGCAGGCCGATCTCGTCCGCCGTCACCGTTTGACCGAGTCGCCGGGCGAGCATATACGCCATCGCCGACGGGGACAGCCCCGTCGTATACGAATTGACCACCACAAACAGCGGCCGATCGGACAGCAGCCGCAGACATTCCGAAAGAAAGCCGTCGATCTGGTCTTCCAGTTTCCACACCTCGCCGCCGGGCCCCCGGCCATAGGACGGCGGATCCATCACGATCGCGTCGTAGGTGTTGCCCCGCCGCTGTTCGCGGGCGACGAATTTGCCGCAGTCGTCAACAAGCCAGCGGATCGGTCGATCGGCAAGCCCCGACAGCGCGGCGTTTTCCTTGCCCCAGGCGACCATCCCTTTGGACGCGTCCACATGCGTCACCGCCGCGCCCGCTTCGGCAAGTGCGAGCGTCGCAGCGCCTGTGTAGCCGAACAGGTTGAGCACCTTGATCGGGCGGTCAGCCTGCCGAACGGCCTTTGCCATCCAGTCCCAATTGACCGCCTGCTCGGGGAAAAGGCCCGTGTGCTTGAATCCCATCGGCTTTAAGCGAAACCGCAGATCGCGATACCCGATCTCCCATACATCGGGCAGCGGTCGATTGGTCTCCCAATGCCCGCCGCCGGTTTTCGAGCGGAGATACCGCGCGTGCGCCGATTTCCAAAGCGGATGGCTTTGCCCGCTGTCCCACAGGATCTGCGGGTCGGGACGGATGAGGATCTTGTCACCCCACCGCTCCAGCCGCTCGCCGCACGACGCGTCAAGCAGTTCATAATCCGTCCAGCCGTTCGCTGTGCGCACGCGGCATCCCTCCTTGTTAGAATAAGCTTTGCTGTCCCCCCGCCGGGCTTTCGCCGTAGGGGATCCCCAAATGGTCGTAAGCGGCCGGCAGCACCACGCGTCCGCGCGGCGTCCGGCTCAAAAACCCGATCTGCATCAGGTAAGGTTCATATACATCTTCAATGGTGACCGCTTCTTCCCCGACCACGGCGGCGACCGTTTCCAGTCCCACCGGACCGCCGTGATAATGCTCGATCATCGCACGCAGCATCCGGCGATCCACAAGATCGAGCCCCAGTTCATCCACTTCCATGCGGGCGAGCGCCACGCGGGCGGTCTCCTCGTCGATCTCGCCGTGGTTGAGCACCAGCGCAAAATCCCGCACCCGTTTGAGCAGCCGGTTCGCGATACGCGGCGTGCCACGGGAGCGCGACGCGATCTCAAGCGCTCCGTCCATCGTGATCGCCGCGCCCAAAATGCGGGCGCTGCGAGAGACGATCGCCCCGAGCTCTTCCGGTGTGTACAATTCCAGCCGCAGCACCACCCCGAAGCGGTCGCGCAGCGGCGCCGAAAGCTGTCCCGCGCGGGTGGTCGCACCGATCAGCGTAAAGCGCTGCAGCGGCAGATGGATGCTGGTCGCCCCCTGTCCTTTGCCGTTGATGATGTCGATCGCAAAATCCTCCATCGCCGGGTAAAGTATCTCCTCCACGGTACGCGGCAGGCGGTGGATCTCGTCAATGAACAGCACGTCGCCCTCATCCATATTGGTGAGCAGCGCGGCGAGATCGCCGGGGCGCTCCAGCGCCGGGCCGGACGTGATGCGGAAGTTGACCCCCATCTCGTTCGCGATGATCGCGGCGAGCGTCGTCTTGCCGAGGCCGGGCGGGCCATAAAGCAGCACATGATCGAGCGCTTCTTTGCGCATCTTCGCCGCGTCGATATACACTTTCAAATTGTCTTTGACCTTTTGCTGGCCGATGTATTCATCCAGCGTGCGGGGGCGCAGCGGATTGTCGCCGTCGTCCTCCGGCAGAAATTCCATCGACACCAGCCGGTTTTCATAATCCATTTCTTCCATCGCTGCTTATCCTTTCGCCAAAGCTTTGAGCGCCTGCCGCACCAGCTCTTCCACCGGAAGCGTCTCGTCCAGCTTCCCGACGGCGGCGGCCGCCTCACTTTGCGAGAAGCCGAGTACCGCCAGCGCCTTGACCGCTTCGGCCGCGTTGCCGATCGACACGGTCGTGTTGCCGACTTCAAATCCGGCGGCGGCGTCGCTCGTGGCAAGAGCCGCCACCTTGTCTTTCAATTCCAGCACAATGCGCTGGGCGAGCTTCGGCCCGACGCCGGGCGCGCGGGTGAAGGCTTTGTAGTCCCCCGCCGCCACGGCAAGCGCCACCTTTTCGGGGGACAGCTCCGACAGCACGGCGAGCGCCGCCTTGGGCCCGACGCCGGTGATAGCGGTGAGCTGTTTATAGCATTCCAGCTCCCGCCGGTCGGCAAAGCCGAACAGTTCGATCGCGTCCTCCCGGACATCCATCATCGTATACAGCATCGCCTCTTCGCCGATGTGCGGCAGCTTGCGCGCCGTGTTGACGGTGATGCGGCAGCGAAACCCAACCCCGCCGCAGCAGATGACCGCCACGTTCGGCTCCATATGAATGAGTTCGCCTTTCACGCTATAGAGCATCGTTGTCTCTCCTTATCTCCGTTTTGTCGCTTGCTGCAACCGCTGCGCCATCCCGCCTGTCTGCGCGTGGCAGATCGCGATCGCCAGCGCATCCGCCGTGTCGTCCGGCTTGGGCGTTTCCTTGAGCGAGAGCAGCCGCCGGGTCATTTCCATCACCTGCGGCTTCTGCGCCTTTCCGTATCCCGTGACGGCGCTTTTGACCTGCAGCGGCGTATACTCAAACACCGGCACCCCCTGCTGTTCGGCAGCGAGCAGGATCACGCCACGCGCTTGCGCCACCTGGATAGCGGTGGTTTTGTTGGTCGTAAAATACAGCTTTTCGATCGCCAGCGCGTCCGCCGGATGGGCTTGCAGGACGCGGGTGATCTCTTCATAAATCTGTTTCAGCCGACGGTTGAACGGCACGCCCGCTTCAGTGGTCACGGCGCCATATGCCCGCGGCGCGAACCGTCCGTGGCGCTGCTCGATCACGCCCCAACCGATGATCGCATAGCCGGGATCGATGCCCACAATCACCACTGCGTGCCCCTCCGTTTCTGTCAAAAAGTTAAAATAACCGATTATCTATATTAGTATAACACAATTACCTTAAAAAGGCAAATAGTTTTCAAGTGAAAATTCTGCGCCGCATTCATTGACAGAAAAGCGGGGAAAATGGTATACTGAAATATAAACTTTTTGCCACATTTTGAGGAGGAGTTCACATGATGATTCAAAAGCGCTTGATTACCGTTTTGCTGACGATCTGCCTGCTGCTGACCGCCACGCCGTTTGCCGTATCGGCCGCCGGGACAACCTATGCCGTGACGGCCTTGTCCTTTACAGCAGGATATGCTTCCACAACCGATGGCCGCATCAATCGCTCCGCCGTAACGGCGTATGACGCGCTCGACACCTATCATCTGCGTTACGGCGACGAGCCCACCGAGCTCGCCTCCACGTCCGGTATCCCCTATCAGATGTTCGACGTCGATCTTGGAGGCAGAACAAGCGGCGAGGTGGCGCTCCATTACAGCGGCTCCACAAAAAAAGGCGAACGAGTCGCTCTCAAAGCCTATAACGTGCAGTCCCGCGACTGGGACACGATTGGCACCTTCAAGGGCAGCGGCAGCGTCTCCGCGTCGGTCGATGTCGCGACCTATAACGACGGCGGGAAAATCCATGTCGCGGCGATGCTCGATTATGTGACCAACGGCTCGAACGGCATCATCTGGTCGACCGACCCGCAATGCTACACCAAATTCGACGATCTCCACGAATATTACTATAAAATTTACCAATACGCCGCCGACGAATACGCCGCCGGGCGCGCCGGGTATCTGTTTACAACCGGCGACCTCGTAGACAACCGGCCGAGCAGCAGCGAAGCGCCGGATCAATGGAAAATCTCCAGCCGCGCGATGGAGCCGGTGGAAGCGATCGGTATGCCCAACGGCGTCGTCTCCGGCAACCACGACGTCAACACGTTTGACAACCCCGACTTCTCGTCGGGTCCCTCGACGGCGGACTATTCGCTGTTCTGCCAAACCTACCCCGCCTCCCGCTACGAAAACACGCGCTGGTACGGCGGCAGTCTCAACAACAACGTCTCCCACTACGACCTCGTCACCATCGGCAACGTGGATTTCCTGTTCCTGTTCCTCGGCTACGGCCTCGAAGCGACCGATGAGACCATCGTGTGGGCGAACAACGTCCTCAAAACCTATCCCCACCGCGCCGCGGTCGTTGCGACCCACGAATACCTCGACGCGGTCTCCGCGGAACGCGCGGGACGCGGCCAGCTCATTTACGACACCATCGTCGATCCCAACCCCAACGTCAAGCTGGTGGTGTGCGGACACGACGACGGTTCGGTCTGCCGCCCCGTCACCGCTTCCGACGGCCGCACCGTCTATGAAGTCCTTGCGGACTATCAATACGTTGAAGCGGAGGATCGCGGGTTTTATGCCAACGAGCATTACATCGGCAAAGTGCGGAGCTGCTGCGGCGACGGCTATATCCGCTTGCTGACCGTCGAGGGCAGCCTCCTCAAAAGCGTGACCTATTCTCCGGTGACCGGACGGTATAACCCCTACGGCAGCATCGAAAATCTGTCGATCGACCTGGAGCTTGACGCGCCGGATCGCGCCTTTGCCACCAATGTGTTCAGCGCGGCGGTTCTGGGCAGCGCCACCTCCTCGACCACCGTCGACCGCATCACCAAAGACGGCAACAGCTATTCCGCTGTCACCTATGCGTCGATCCCGACCAAACCCGCCGAAGTCGATCCGGTCAACTGGCCGTCCACCACCTACGGCGCGGCCGCCACGCCGGACAACCCCTATTACGCCCACGCGGCCAAAACCGCGCCGACCGTGAAATTCAAAGTCGATCTGCTGCAAAAAGGCGATCTCGGCGCGCACCCGGTCGTGCATAACCCCAGCGTCCACGTCGGCAACTACGCGCTCGACCTCGCGATCGACTTAAACCGCACGCCGTATCTGTATTATTCGTTTGCGCAGCCCGCCGGTTCCGGATTCTCGTTCGCGCTGATCAGCGACACGTCCACCGCGCCGTGGATCACGTTCCTCGATATGAGAAAGGGCGGCAGCACCTTGAACAGCGGCGCGGAAAACTGGGACAACGCCGGCGGCGCGCAGTATCTCACCACCTCCGCCACCGGCTGCATCGATATGCGCAAGCTCGTCTCCAAATCCGGCGCCACGACCTGGACGGTGGAACAGCTCAATCTGTTTAGCTCCCTCGAAAAAGACGTCATGGTCTCCTATCTGTTCTTCGGCTCGGAGCCGCTCGATCTGATCGGCAGCAACTACGGCAGCCCCGCGACACCCGCTGTGCCGTATGCGCACCATGCGGCGAAAGACGCGCCCGCTGTTTTGCGGGTCAATAACCTGCTCCACGCGGTAAGCCTCAACGACAACGCCGTGATCTGGGGCTCGGTGCATTATTCGGCAAACAGCCTGTCGGTGGATCTGTCCAAAACACCGTATCTCTACTATTCTTTCTCGCAAAGCAGCAGCCCCAAATTTACCTTTGCGCTGATCAGCAACTCCTCCAATATGCCGTGGATCACCTTCCTCGACACCCGTCTGGGCGGCGCCACCTTAAACAGCGGCAACGACACCTGGGACGCCGCCGCCGGAGCGCAGTTCTTCCGGGAAAGCGCCACCGGCTGTATCGATATGCGGCAATTCCTCACCGATACAAGCTCGCAGCGCATCTCGATCGATCAGGTGAAATTCTATAATCCGAACGGGGCGCCCGTGATGGTCAACTACCTGTTCTTCGGCTCAGCGGCCGTCGGCGGCAAACCGGCCGATCTCAAGGCTCTTGACGCGATGCTCGCGACCTCCGTCTCGACTGACGGTATGACCACCGACTCGGTCAACCAAATGAAAGCGGTGCGTATGGCGGCCGCGTCCGCCGACCGCACCGACGCGTTCGCCGTCGCCCGGCTGTATGCCGCGCTGTCCTTTACCGTCGGCGGCCTGACGCCGGTGTTTGAGACCGAGGTCTCGGCATCCGGCCTCCAATCGGTGAAAAACTATTCGATGACCCCCGGCTCCTGGCTTTGCGGCGCGACCGGCAAGGCGCTCTCTTCTTCGGAATCCCACGTCTCCGCCGTCGCGACCGGCGGCGGGATGCGGCTGCGCCGTTCGAGCGCCGCCACCACCACCTGGCCGAGCATCGTCTGCAACGATTCCTATACCGTGCAGCCGTACGGCGGCGTATATCTGAAGCTGGACGCGTCGATGCAAACCGGCTGGGCGATCACTTTGAACGTCACCCAGGACGGCGTCACCACCCGTGTGCGGCTGAACGCCGGCATCGTCAATTCGTTCAACAATCTGGCGGCGGATTGCTACTACGGCGTCTATCAGAACATCTATGACGTGTCCGACGTCTTCCTCCAGTACGGCGTCGATCCCACCGCCACCTTCAAGGTGGAAAACGCGGGGATCACCACCGTCGGCAGCGGCAGCGGCTGGAACTATTATTACCACCTTGAGCTGCTGACCGGCGCCAAGACCTCTGCGTCCTATACGGCGCTGCGCGAGGAGATCAGCTATGCGCAAGGGCTGACCAAGTCGCTCTACACCACCGCGTCGTGGAATGCGCTGCAAAGCGCCATCGAAAAAGCGCAGACTTCGGTCGAGACGTCCGGGCTGTCTCAGCCGCAGATCAACCTGCCCTTGTATCGCTTGAAGAACGCCGAAAGCGCGTTGGTGCTGAAAGAAAAGCGGGAGCCTTACGGCGGCCTGCTCGCCACCGATCCCGCCGCCTGGCACACCAACAAAGGCCTTGTCACCGTATCCCGCTCGAACGACACGACGACGATCGCCAACACCAACGGTTCCTGGTCGTCGGCGGATCACTTCTTTGACGTGCGGCGCGTGTCGACCGCCGACAGCCAACTGGAACTGACCATGACGGTGACCGATCGCACCAACATCCTGCTGCTCGCGGACGGCGAATGGATCGGTATCACCCGCTATCTGTCGTCCAACCTGTCCGGCGACGATATCCAAAAAGGCGATTACACGCTGATTGTGCCGCTCTCGACTATCTTCAGCGACCGCCCGGCGGTCGCGCTCGAAGGGGTGCGCATCTGGTCGGTGGGCGCAGTCGGCAGCAATGCCGTCACCATCCGCAATCTGCGGGTCGATCGGCTGGATACCCACCGGTTTGATCCGTCGCTGACCTATGGCGTCGCGGCCACGCCCGACAATCCCGCGGCCTATCACGCCGCGAAACGAGGCCCCTCGGTCGCGGAAAAAGTGGATGTGCTCGCCGCCTGCGGCCTGCATCAGCCGACCGTCACCGGGTATTCATCCTACGGATGGCAGCGGCTGCACCTGACGATCGACCTCACCAAAACCCCCTATCTCTATTATTCGATCGCGCAGTCAAGCACCTCACAAAGTACCTTCGGACTGCACAATGAAAACGATACCGCGCCGTTCTTCTGCTTTGCGGATGCGACCCGCGGCGCCGCCACAATGAGTACCAGCGCCGACACATGGGATGCTTACACAAATAACCGGCAATATTTCACGGGCAGCGTGACCGGCTGCATCGATATGCGCACGCTGCTCAAGGATCCGTCGGCGACCGAATGGCAGATCAAAAACGTCTCGCTTTATGCGACGACCGGTTCGAGCGCCACCTTCAGCTATCTTTATTTCGGGTCGGCGGCGCTGAATGACGGCTATGTGGAAGAGACTCCCGCCGTACCGGGCGATCTCTCCGGCGACGGCAAGCTCACCTCGTCCGACGCCCGGATCCTCGTGAAATCCCTCACCGGCGGCTCCGCCCTGACGGCAGCGCAGCAGGCAGTCGCCGACGCGAACGGCGACAAAAAGATCAACACCGGGGACGTCCGCTATATTCTCCGCATGCTGACCCACGGCTAAATCCTGTTCTATATACAGCAAAAACAATCGCCCACCGAGGAGCTTCCTCGGTGGGCGATTGATTTTGCTTTTTGTACGATCAATAGTTTTCGGCGCTCACTTCGAAATAGCTTTGCGGATGGGCGCAGACGGGGCAGATCTGCGGCGCGTTGGTGCCGACCACGATGTGACCGCAGTTGCGGCACTCCCACACCTTGACTTCGCTCTTCTCAAAGACCTGCGCGGTCTCCACGTTTTGGAGCAGGGCGCGATAGCGCTCTTCGTGATGTTTCTCGATCGCCGCGACCAGGCGAAATTTCTTTGCCAGCACCGGGAAGCCTTCCGCTTCGGCGGTTTTAGCAAACTCCTCATACATATCGGTCCACTCGAAATTCTCGCCGTCCGCAGCCGCCGCGAGGTTCTCTGCCGTGCTGCCGATGCCCTCGAGCTCTTTGAACCACATTTTGGCGTGCTCTCTCTCGTTGTCCGCCGTTCTCAGGAACAGCTCCGCGATTTGCTCATATCCCTCTTTTTTCGCGATCGACGCGAAATAGGTGTACTTGTTGCGCGCCTGCGACTCACCGGCGAACGCCGCTTCCAGATTTTTTTCGGTCTGTGTGCCCGCATATTTGTTTGCCATAGTGTTGTCCTCCTGATTATGAAGATTTATGATGAACCGGTCGTCGACCGGTGTCACACACGATCAAGCTTTCCAAAGCCCGTGCAGATTGCAATAGGCGTATACCGCGACCACCTCGTCGCCTTCGCACAGCGCGAAACAGGCTTTCGGAGCCGCACCCGGTTTCAGCACTTTACGCTGGTTGCCGGACGTGGTTTGCAGCGCGATCCACGCGATATGGTGCTCTTCCGCCATCGGGTGCTCCACCGCACCCACCGTGACGCAGACCTTGTTGCCGCTGACTTCATAGACCGGCACGTGCTTTTCAACCGCCGCATCCACCGTTCCGGGGATGATTTCCTTCATGTTTTCGCCGCAGCAGGAGATCGGGGCGCCGGTGTCGTTGACCATCGCCACGATGTTGCCGCAATGCGCGCAAATGTAAAATTTCATAGAATTCCCTCCGATTCGTAAAAATGTGTCAGCTCCTGACATATTCCAGTATACCATATCCCCGACTGTAACACAAGACAAATTTCTGCTTAGAAGGCGCTTTTTCCGGCGCGCGGGCTTTACAAATCGGCAAAAATGCGATATAATAGACTTTGATTATATTGGTGTAGTATGCGCCGGGGAAAGGAGGGACGATCGTGCGGATCAACCAGATCAAGTTCGGCGCCGTCGCGTCGTATGTATCCTATGGCCTCAACGTCGTGCTGACGCTCCTTTGCACCCCGCTGATGATCCACTATTTTGGGGACGACGAATTCGGCGTCTATCAACTGGTTCTGCCCATCGTCTCCAGTCTCAGCGTGCTGACCTTCGGACTCGGCAGCGCCTATACACGCTACTATTCCATCTACAAAACGCAGGGCGACGAAACCAATATGGCGCGGCTCAACGGGATGTTTTTGACGCTGTATTCCGTGCTGGGGCTGCTCGCTATGGCCATCGGGTTTGTCGCGTCCTTTTTTGTCGAGTCGATGTTCCCCGACCTCAAACCGGCGTCCATGTCACTGGCCGCGACGCTGATTCGGCTGATGTCCATCAACATGGGCCTGTCCTTCCCCGTTTACGTCTTCACCGCCAACATCATCGTCAACGAAGCCTATTTCTTCCAAAAAATCGCGGCGGCGATCAAGATGATCCTCAACCCGCTCATCACCATCCCGCTCCTGCTTCTCGGCTTCAAATCGGTCGCTGTCGCCACCCTCGCCATTGTGCTGACCGTCGGGATGGGGATCGCGGATGTTTGGTATTGTTTCAAAAAGCTCGCGATGAAAACCGAGTTTCGCCACTTCGATCTCGCGCTGCTTTTCGACATGCTTCGCTTCACCTTCTTCGTTTTCCTGAGCAACATCGTCGACCAGATCAACTGGTCGGTCGACCGGTATCTGCTGGGCGCTTTGCGCTACCAGCCGGAAACGGAGATCGCGATCTACGGCGCGGCGTCGCAGCTCAACATCTATTTCATGTCGATGGCCACCATGTTCTCGGGCGTTTTTACCCCGCGTGTGCACCGACTCGTCGCGAGCCACCGTCCGGACAAGGAGGTCAGCGATCTCTTTATCCGCGTCGGCCGCATCCAGTTTATGGTGCTGTCCTTCATTTTGGTCGGCTTTGTCGCTGTCGGGCAGGGATTCATGCGGTTTTACACCAAGCCCGAATTTGTTGATCAGGGCGTGTACATCATCGCCTTGATGCTGATGGTGCCCACCATCGTTCCCTCCATCCAAAACCTCGGCATCGAGATCCAGCAGGCGAAAAATAAGCACAAATTCCGCGCGATCGTCTATTTCCTGGTCGCGCTTGCCAACATCGGCATCAGCATCCCTTTCACCCTGATGTGGGGCGGCGTCGGCGCGGCGCTGGGCACCTCGTTCACCGTCGCCGTCGGCAACGGCCTGCTGATGAACTGGTATTATCATAAGCACATCGGCCTTGACATCAAGGCGTTTTGGAAAGCGATCCTCCGCATCGCGCTCGCGATGCTCGTGCCGCTCGGCGGCGCGATCGCGATCGCCCGCTTTGCGGACATCCGCTCGATCGGGCAACTGCTTCTCTGGGGCGCGGCCATCGTGGTTGTGGAAGCGGTCTTCATGTGGACGCTCGGCATGCAGAAGGAGGATCGGGAGTTGATTCTCTCCATGCTGCGGCGCCTGCCGTTTTTCAAAAAAGGAGCCTCCAAATGACGGCGGCGGACACGGTGCGCGACATTCTCGCGCCGTTTTCCCCGGAAATCGGCGTATGCGCATTTGACGACATTCGCGACCATCTGCGTCCCTGCCGGGCGATGAGCCGGATCCCGCAAAACGCCCGTTCGGTGATCGTCATGCTGTTTCCTTATGCCGTGGACGATCCCGCCCCTCGCAACATCTCCCGCTATGCCTGCGTCAAGGACTATCACGACGCAATCGGTGCGGTGCTGCAGGAGGCGGCCGCGGCACTTTCGGATGCGTTCCCCTATGACCTCTTTGTGCCGTTTGTGGACAATTCCCCGCTCCCCGAGATCCACTGCGCCACCAAAGCAGGGCTTGGCGTGAAAGGCGATCACGGCTTGTTTATCAGCGATCGCTTCGGCTCGTTTGTGTTTATCGGGTGCCTCGTCACCACGCTCGCGCTGCCGGCGGCAAACGCCGAGGATCGCGGCTGTCTGCACTGCGGCGCCTGCGCCGCCGCCTGCCCCGGCGGATGTTTGCCGGGGACCGATCGCCGCCGCTGTCTCTCGGCGCTGACCCAAAAGAAAGGCGCGCTAACCCCGGAAGAAGAAGCCCTCGTCAAAGAAGGCGGCTTACTTTGGGGATGCGACCGCTGTCAGGAGGTTTGCCCGATGAACGCCGGAAAGCCGATCGCCCCGCATCCGGCGCTCTCGCCATATGACCCGTGGCTGTCCGAGCAATCGCTCGCGTCGCTCGAAGGCAAAGCATACGCCTGGCGCGGCGAGCAGGTACTGCGCCGCAATTTGAAATTGATGGAACCCTCAACAAAGTAAGGATCGACAGAGTATGAGTACACCTCTTTATGACGCACTCACCCGGCATCTGTCCAAAGGACGCCTTTCCTGCCACACGCCCGGCCATAAAGGGCAGGCGGCGCTGCTGGCTCCTTTGACGGCCCTGCCGTTTGATTTGACCGAACTGCCAGACACCGGCAGCCTTTATGACGGCGGCGACGCGATCGAAGCCGCCGAGCGGGAAACCGCCGCCGCATTCGGCGCAGCGGACACGCTCTTTTCCGGCGGCGGCTGTACCTTGGCGATCCAGGCGATGCTCTGCCTCGCCTCCCGCCGCGGCCGCACCATCCTCATGGCGCGAAACGCCCACCGCAGCGCGGTGCACGCGGCGGCGCTGCTTGATCTGCATATCATCTGGCTGTGCGACCTGTCGAAAACGGCGGTGGAAGCGGCGTTTGCCGCGCATCCCGACGCCCGCAGTTTGTACATCACCAGCCCCGACTATGCCGGCCGCCTCGCGGATATCCCGGCGCTCCATGCCGTATGCCGCCGCCTCAACGCGGCGCTACTGGTCGATAACGCGCACGGCTCGCACCTCGGCGCATTCGACCTGCATCCGCTCGCTCTCGGCGCGGATCTCACCGCCGACTCGGCGCATAAAACTCTGCCGGTGCTGACCGGCGGCGCCTGTCTGCACGTCGCCCGTGGCGGCTTGTTCGACGGCACGCCGCGGCAGGAGCTCAAAGCCACCATGGCGCTCTTTGGCTCCACCTCCCCCGCTTTTCCGGTGCTCGCGTCGCTCGACTTGATGCAGCAATGGTGGACGACCGAAGGACAGGAAGCCTTTCGTCTGCTCGAAACGCGGCTGCAGCCGCTCAAAACGCAGATCGCCGAAGCGGGGCTCTCGCCCGCCTTTGACCGATGCGACCCTGTGCGCCTGACGCTCGACTGTCACGACCGCTCCGCCACCGCCGCCGCCGAACGGCTGCGAGAGAGCGGCATCGAGCCGGAATATGCCGACAGCCGCTTTGTCGTGCTGCTGCTCTCCCCGTTTCACACCGACGAGCAGCTTGCTCACCTGCAAAACGCGATTGCGGCGATCCCGCTCGACACACTGCCGCCCGGAACACCGTCGCCTTTCTCCTTGGGACTGCCGACCGCGCTCCCCGAGCAGGCGATCCCCCTGCGGGATGCGGCGCTTGCTCCCTGCGATGTGGTGGATACCGCTTCGGCAGTCGGCCGGATCGCCGCTGAGTCGATCTGTCCCTGTCCGCCCGGCGTGGCGGCAGCGGTTCCCGGCGAGCGGCTGGACAATTTGCTGATACGCCGCCTGCTCGCGGCGGGAATCGACCGCGTGACGGTCGTTCGATGAACCAGACTTGTTTTTTCAAAAACCCGATCGGAAAGGATCTTTGTTATGAAACGTTGGTTATTGGTTGCTTTATGTGTGATGATGGCGTTCACGGCGGCAAGCTGTGCTGCCAATACAGCCGCCCCCATGCCGGAAGACACGGCAGTCGAGGTGGTCGATGCGACAGATGAAATCGAGGCAGCAGAACCGGCCGATGCGTCATCCGACACACTGCCGGTGGTGCTGATCCCGCAGACGGGCGACGCGTTCAACCAGGGACTGCTCGGCGTGATGACCGGCCAAATGAAGCCGCACAACAACGCCGCCCTGACCGGCCTGCTGATGCGGGACACCTCCGCTGTCTATAATGTGGAAGGATCGCTGTACGACATGCCGGTACAAACGTCTGTCACCTTCAACGGCGCATTTTATGAAATGCAGCTGACGTTTGCAAAAGAGCTGCAAATGGACGACCTTGTTTGGTATTATCAATCGATGGGGACAGCGGACACCGGAGACGGGATCTCCCAGGTCGTCGTGCTGTATGCCCCGGTGATCGACGACGGCTCCATCCCGTCCTATATCCAGCTCGACTATCTGTGGCGCGACGACATCATCGCCGCTTATAACTAAAACGGGAGGCGGACAAACTATGAAAATGATCACCGCCATCGTCAGCAAGGACGACGCGACCTTGGTCTCGAAAGGCCTGACGGATAACGGATTTTATGTGACCAAGCTCGCGACGACCGGCGGCTTTCTGCAGGTCGGCAACGTCACCTTGATGATCGGCACGGAAGACGAAAAGGTGGATGCGGCGATCGACGTGATCCGCGCCTTCTGCCGCCACCGCACGCAGGCCACCCTGTCACAGCCTACCTCCCCTGCCGACGCCGAACTGTCGGTGCCGGTGGAAGTATCGGTCGGCGGCGCAACGGTGTTCGTCACCAACGTCGAACGCTTTGAGCGGCTGTAAGCGGTGCAAAACAGGCAAAGGAGCAACGCGATATGCGATTTGACGGATTCGCGGGAAACAACGATGTAAAACAGCAGTTGTCGGCGGCGATCGACAGCGGGCGTTTTCCGCACGCATTACTCATCGAAGGGCCGCCCGGCAGCGGCAAGAAAACGCTGGCACGGCTGCTCGTCAAAGCCGCCGTATGCACCGGCGCGGGCGAAAAGCCGTGCGGGGTGTGCGCCGCCTGTCGCAAGGTGGATTCCGGCCACCCGGACGTCACCTGGCTCTGTGGAGACGGCACACAAAAATCCCTGAACGTGGCCGCCGTACGCGCGCTGCGCGAGGACGCCGCCGTGCTGCCGAACGAAGCCGCTCGCAAAGTCATCATCCTCGCCGACGCCGACCCGATGAACCCGCAGGCGCAAAACGCCCTGCTCAAAATTTTGGAAGAACCGCCGGCATATATGCTGTTCATCCTCACGGTGGAAAGCCGGGCGAAGATGCTCCCGACGGTGCAGTCCCGCTGCATCACAGTCAGCCTGCACGGCGTGACCGACGAGGAAGCGCTCCCCGTGCTGCGACCGCAGTTTCCCACCCTTTCCGAACAGGATCTGCTCGATCGCATCCGCCTGTTTTCCGGCTGTATCGGCGCCGTGCTGCAAAGCGCCGAAGACGAACAGTTTTCCAAAGCGATCGACCTGATCGACACGATCGCCCGCGCGATCATCGCGCCGCAGGAAGTTACCCTGCTGACCGCGTTCGCCCCGCTGGAGCGGGACAAACCGCTCACCGATACGGTGCTCGCCGGGTTGAAATTCGTGCTGCGGGACGCGCTTGCGATCAGCATCGGCGACCCCGATCTCACGATCAGCGTTTCTCCCGAGGCGGCCCGTATGCTCGCCGCCTCGCTGCCCAAACGGGCGCTGCGGGACGCGATCGCCGTCATCGACGATCTGCAGACATCCCGCAAACGCAATATGAATCAAACGCTGCTGCTCACCGTCGCCTGCGCCAGGCTGCGGGAAGCGGCAGGACGATAATAACGGAGGTATTGTATGGCCATCATCGTCGGAGTGCGTTTCAAAAACGCCGGTAAGATCTATTATTTTGACCCCAAAGATATCGTATTGGAAAAAGGCGATCACGCCGTCGTGGAAACGGCGCGCGGGCTGGAATGCGGCGAAGTCGTCCTCCCCAACCGCGAGATCGACGACGCCGCCGCGCCGAAAGCGCTCAAGGCGGTCGTGCGCAAAGCGACGCCGGAGGACGTGCGCCGCGCGGAAGAACAGCAGGCGAAAAAGCGTCAAACGCTGCAAACCTGTCAGGCCCGCATCGACGCGCACAAGCTGGAAATGAAGCTGGTCGACGTGGAATTTGCGTTCGATAATTCCAAAATGCTGTTCTATTTCACTGCCGACGGGCGTATTGATTTTCGGGAACTGGTCAAGGATCTCGCCTCCCTCTTCCACACCCGCATCGAGCTGCGGCAGATCGGCGTGCGGGATGAAGCCAAGCTGCTCGGCGGCCTCGGGATCTGCGGAATGCCGTTTTGCTGCAACCAATTTCTCCCGGATTTTGAACCGGTCTCCATCAAAATGGCCAAAGAACAAGGTCTGTCCCTCAACCCGACCAAAATCTCCGGTGCCTGCGGGAGACTGATGTGCTGCCTCAAATATGAGCAGGAAGCCTATGAACATCTGCTCAAGATCACGCCGAAGATCGGCGCACTGGTCAACACCGCCGAAGGACACGGCGTGGTCAAGGAAGTCAACCTGTTGACCGGGCAGATCAAAGTGCTGCTCGACAAATCGCCCGACTCGCCTCCCGTCGCGTTCCATCGCGACGACGTCAAGGTGATCCGGGACGGCCGCGCGCGCCCCGACAAAGCAGGAAAACCCGCCCCCGCCGAATCGGAAGATCCGGATGTTGGCGGCACGCCCGATCCGGACGACGCCTGATCGCCGCAGCCTTGCCCGTCCTGCACGATCCGCCCTCTGTTCGCCAAAATGCAGATTCCGCAAAAAAAAGCTTGCATTTTGTCAACTTTGTGCTATGATGGTCTTGTAGAGACGTTCTGTTCTCAAAAAATCCATCCCAAGGAGGTCAACACCATGGCTTATAAAATCACCGATGCCTGCATCGCTTGCGGCGCTTGCGAAGGCGAATGCCCCGTGTCCGCCATTTCCGAAGGCGACGGCAAATATGAGATCGACGCGGATACCTGCATCGAGTGCGGCGCTTGCGAAAGCGTTTGCCCCGTTTCGGCTCCGACGGCCGACTGATTGAACTTCAAAAAAGACAAGATCCCGAAAGTCGCATGGCTTTCGGGATCTTCTCTTTTTGTTTTGGGGGAATGTTGTACACAGCAGGGAATCCAAACGCCCCTGCTCCTATTTGCGGTTTAGGCGACTTCTCTAACTTGTGCTGCGTTGTTTTGCCGGCGGACGATCCGCAGCGGCACCATGACGTTGTGCATATCGGCGGCAAAGCGATGGCGGCGGCGCACTCTCGCTTTGGCCTGTTCTTTGTCGCAGCGCATCGCCATGACGCAGCACACAAAGATCGCGATCCGCGCCGCGATCGCAAGCATCGTCGCGGTGGGGTTTAAGCCTTCGCTGATTAAGCCGAACAGCAACCATTCGACACCGGCGGCGGCAAACGCCAAAAGCGCCACGCGCTTGGTCGCCATAAAGCGGCTGCGGACAAGCATATACAGACCGGTCACCACAAAAATCGTGATGCTGAGAATGCTGATGATCATATTTATTTCTCCTTCCTCTTGCCGCATGTTGCGACGGTTTCTTGGCCTTCTTCACACGAAAATCGAACAAATGTTCATATTTCTATTATACACACTCATTTTGAAAAATCAAGGGCTAATTTTCGTTTATTTGTGACATTTTTGCAAAAAATGCCGGTTTTTTCGTGATATTGACAAAATTGTAAGATCTTTCAGCAGGTTTTATCCGGTCTCTTTGTGCCCGCGCCAATCAAAGCTTCGACGCTTGTTCTTTGAATATCGAACAGCTGTTCGGAAAATCAACGAGGCTGCCCGTCACATCGACAGGCAGCCTCCAATCGTTTGGCTCTCTCTTATTTTCCGGTTTGCATCTTCGCGGCGGTCAGGGTGTTCTTCATCAGCATCGCAATGGTCATCGGGCCAACGCCTCCCGGCACCGGCGTGATCGCGCCGGCGATCGGTTCCACCGCGTCAAAATCCACCTCGCCGCACAGCTTGCCGTTCTCATCCCGGTTCATGCCGACGTCGATAACAGCCGCGCCCGGTTTGACCATATCCGCCGTGACGAATTTCGGCTTTCCGACCGCGGCGACCAGCACATCCGCTTCCCGGCAGATCGCCGCAAGATCCCGCGTGCGGGAATGGCAGACGGTCACCGTGCCGTTTTCATGCAGCAGCAGCATCGCCATCGGCTTGCCGACGATGTTGCTGCGTCCGATCACGACGCAGCGCTTTCCTTCCACCTCCACGCCGGTGCGGTGCAGCAGCTCCATCACACCGGCCGGCGTGCAGGGCAGAAACTGGTAATCCCCGATCATGATATGTCCGACGTTTTCCGCGTGGAACGCGTCAACGTCTTTTTGCGGGCTGATCGCTTCGATCACTTTTTTATCCGACAGCCCCTTCGGCAGCGGGAGCTGACACAAAATCCCGTGGATGTCCTTTCGGGCATTCAGCTCCGCGATGAGGGACAAGAGCGTCTCCTCGGTCGTGTCGGCGGGCAGCGCAAATTCTTCCGAATGAAACCCTACCTCCGCGCACGCTTTTTTCTTGTTGTTGACATACACGCGCGATGCGGGATCGTCCCCGACGATGATAACCGCGAGCCCCGGCGTCACGCCCTCTTGTTTCAGCGCCGCCGTCTCCGCCGCCACTTCGGCGCGAACCGCCGCGCTGATCGCTTTTCCGTCAATCTGTATGGCCATCACTATCTGCCTCCTCTTCTTGCGGCAAACACTCTCCGCTTTCTTCCTGCTCCTCTTGCTCTCGCAGGGCACGAGCTTCCTCTTTTGTGATCTCTTCTATATCCGTCGGGCAGCCGGTGCAAACCGCTATCTCCGCCCAACCGGCACGTTTCGCACGCCAAGCCAAGAAAATCATCATACCAATCCCGGCCACCACCGACACGATACCCACAAGCTGCGAGATACGGATAGGCCCGAGATACAAGCTGTCCGCCCGCAGCGACTCGATCAGCGCACGGCCGCCGCCATACCAGATCAAATATCCCGCAAAGATCTGTCCGTTAAATTTGTACGCTTTTTTGAACAGGATGTGCAAAATCAAAATCCCCAGCGCACACCACAGCGATTCATACAGGAAGGTCGGATGTACCGGCAGCGTTTGATCCTCCACCAGCCCATGCACGCCGCTTTGGATCTGATCGCCGGTCATGCCCCACGGCAGCGTGGTGTTGCCGCCGTACGCTTCCTGATTGAAGAAATTGCCCCAGCGCCCGATCGACTGTCCGATGAGGAACCCGATCGCCGCGAGGTCAAACAAAGCGAGCGCGTTCACCTTGCGAAAGCGGCACATCAGCAGGCCGCTGCCAAATCCGCCGATCAGGCCGCCATAGATCGCGAGCCCGCCGTCCCAGATCGCCAGGATCTTGTCGGGGTGAGAAAAATAATAGCCGGGATCCGCAAACAGCACATAATAAAGCCGAGCGCACAGCACCCCCACAACGGCCGCCACCAGCACCACGTCGATCATGCGATCCCGATTGATGCCGAGCTGCGGCGCGCGTTTATAGGCATACAGGATCGCCAGCAAAAAGCCGACAGCGATCAGCAGCCCGTAATACCGTATATGGATGGGCAGCCCGAACAGCGAAAACTCCACCACCGTCTGCGGCAGCGGAAACGTCCAGCCGAGCTGCGGAAACGATACCCAATGTTCCATCATATCCTCCCTTTATTCCCCGCGCACGATGGACAACGTGCGCTGTTCCGGCCGCAGCCACCGCTGCAGCCGCTCGTCGATATCCTCCGGTGTCAGCGCCATGCAGGCGTCGATCACTTCGCCGGGCCGCCGCCCGCAAAAATAATTGTCCATCAGCATCATCGCGCCCGTCTCCGCCGCGTTGAGCTGCCGCAGCAGCCGCCCGTACAGCGCGAGCTTCAGCTCGGCAAAGCGCTCCGCGTCCACACCGCTTTGCCGCAGCGCGTCGATCTCAGTCAGCAGCGCCGCTTCCACCGCTTCCGGCTCGCCGCTCTCCCCTTCAAAGAGGAACATCGCGAACCCTCTGCCGTCAAAGAAAGTGCCGCCGAAGCTGTCGTTGATGAGCCCTTTTTCCATCAGCGCCGTATACAAAGGCGACGAAGAGGAGGACAGCACCCGGGTGATGATCTGCGCGGCCAACTGATCCTTGGCGGACAGATACGACGCTGTCATCGGGCATTTAAAGCCAAGGCAAAAGAGCGGCGCTGCCACCGGCATCGTATCCTCGATGCGGCTGTCTCCCGCGGCCTCCGGCTCATCGGGCAGTGGCATATCCAGCTGCAGCGGTTTCGCCGGCTGCAGCATCCGATCCGCCACGGCGAGCACCTGCTCCACCGTCACGCCGCCCGCGACCGCCAGCACCATGTTGTGCAGATTATAAAACGTATAATAGCAATCGTACAGCAACTCCGGCGTGATGTGCGAGATGGATTCCACCGTTCCGGCAATATCCACCCGCACAGGATTGACCACATACATCGCCCGCAGCATGTTGAACAGCACCCGGCGATCGGGATCATCGTCTCCCATGCGGATCTCCTGGCCGATGATGCCCTGCTCTTTCTGCACCGTCTGTTCGGTGAAATACGGCTTCTGCACGAAATCCAGCAGGATCTCGAGCGACTCCTCAAAATGATCGGAACAACTGAATAAATACGCCGTTTGATCGAAACTGGTGAACGCGTTAGCGTTGGCGCCGGTGGCGGCATACCGCACAAACGCGTCGCAATCCTCGTTTTCAAACAGCTTGTGCTCCAGATAATGGGCGATGCCCGCCGGTACTTCGATGCGTTTGCCGTCCCGCTCGAACACGGTATCCACCGAGCCGTACCGCGTGCCGAAAAGCGCATACGCCGACCGGAACCCTTTTTTGGGATACACCAGGATGGTCAGGCCAGACGGGTGGATCACCTGCGTGACGGTCTCGCCGGTCACAAGAGAAAACGTCGTCTGCTTCATGCGATCTCCTCCTTTGGCATCAGCGTGTACACGCAGTCGAGCGTCAGCGTCTTAGCGGCGGCGAGCACCTGCTCTTTTGTGACCGCTTGGATCGACTCCCGCACGTCCCGGGGACTGCGGCCGTCGCCAATCGGCCCGTCGACGATATACCATGTCACAAAGCTCATCGCCGAATCCTCATAGGACAGCAGCGTATCCAACAAGCTGCGCCGGGCGTTTTCCAAATCGTCGTCGGTAAAATCGCCGGTCTTCAGCCGCTCAAGCTGATGCAGAATCTCCGCTTTTGCCTGCTCGGCCTTGTCCGGCTCCACCCCGCTGTCGATCAGCGTCGCGCCTTTTTTCGTGTAGGCGGTGGCATAGCAATAATAACAAAGGCTGTATTTCTCCCGCACATTCATAAACAGCAGCGAATGCGCCGTCCCGCCGAGCAGCGTGATCGCAAGCCACATCGCATCATGAAGCGGGTGCCCTTCCTGCACGCTGCTGCGCAGGCCCAGCACCAACTGGCACTGATTGACATCCATGCGCTCGCATTGCACGGCGACCTCCGGTTTGGCGGCGCCGATCACCATCGGCGGCAGCGGCTTCACCTGCCGTCCGGCAAACCGTTCGGCAAATGCTTTCGCGATCGGGACTCCGTTCGGGTCGCCCTGATACAGAATGCGCACCGGCGCCGTTTGCAGCACCTCCCGCCAAGCGGCGGTCAGCACGTCGGCGGTCACCGTTTCCACCTGCTCCTTGACGCCGTGGAGCGGCACGGCAAACGGCTCGTTCTCACACAGCAGCCGCTCGCACGCGTTACGCGCATAGCGGCGTTTGTCGTTGATTTCCGCCGCGATCGCCTCCAGCGCACAGCGGCGCTCCTGTTCCACGTCTTCTTCGCGGAACACACCGTTTTCAAGCGGCGGATCAAACAAAAGCTGCCCCAGTAGCTCGACCGCGTCCGCCAGCGCCGGTGCGCCTTCGAGTGCAAACCGATCGTCCAGGCAGGCCAAAGTCAAATTCAGCGCCTGCGCCTCGTCGGCGCGCAGCACCGTCGCTCCGATGGACGCGCCGTAAAGCCGATCGAGCTCGCGGCCGATCGCCATCATGCTCGGGAACGCCCGGCAGCCACGCCGCAGAAGCGGCGGCAGCATCGCCATCGTGCCCGCCGTTTCCATGGCGAGCGGCACATAAAAATTGACGCTGAGCAGCGCCGTTGTGAATCGATCGTCCGGCACATTCAAAAAGGTTACGCCGTCCTGGATCGTGTACACTACAGGTTCCATCCCACAGCCTCCGTTCGCTTTTTCATGTATAAAAAATACGATCATATTTAGTATACCAATTTTTTTAAAAAAAGAAAAGGCTTTTGCCGGATTTTTCACGGTTTATCCCGGGTTTTTCCGGGCAAACTAGGAATATCCCATTGAAGAAAGGATGATACGCAATGAAAAACGCCGCATCTTGTTTTTTGGCGGCTGTGTGCGCGCTGCTGCTTCTGGTACTGACCGGCTGTTCCGTTGAAGACGGACGGGTGGACAACCGCTCGACCGCTACCACCCTCGACCCGCTGTCGATCTTAACCGACATGACCTCGTCGAACAACAGCGCCGACACGATCACCACCGTCGCCAACAGCGACACCATGCCGACCGGCACGACCGGCATGCCGGTTTCTTGAAAAACCGTTGCCTTTTGATAAGGAACATGCTATAATAGAGACAACACTTTTGAGAAAGGGCGGTTGCCTCTATGATGACCATCGGCGTCTGTGTGACCTTGTCAAAAAAGCCCATCGCGGAATGTTTTCGGGACATTACGAACATGGGATTCCATCATTGCCAAATTCTCAGCTGGGATCGCTCGCTGCGCACCCCGGAAAAAGTGCAGGAGATTCGGAATGCCTGCAAAGAATTTGATGTGACCATCACCGCGTTTTGGTGCGGATGGGGCGGCCCGGCGGAGTGGAACTTCTATTCCGGGCAGGAAACGCTCGGCCTTGTGCCGGTCGCTTACCGCTTTTCCCGCATGCAGGACTTGATGAACGGCGCGGATTTTGCCAAAGAGCTCGGCGTCACCGACGTCGTGACCCATATGGGCTTCATCCCCGAAAATCCGAACGATGTCAACTATCCGGGCGTGGTGGCCGCCGTGCGCAGCGTGGCGTGCCATCTGCAGCAAAACGGTCAATATCTGCTGTTTGAAACCGGGCAGGAAACGCCGGTCACGCTGCTGCGCCTGTTTGAAGATGTGGGGCTGCCCAACCTCGGGGTCAACCTCGATCCGGCCAACCTCATTCTCTATGGCAAGGCCAATCCCGTCGACGCGCTGGACGTGTTCGGGAAGTATGTGCGCGGCGTGCACGGCAAAGACGGCAAATATCCGACAAACGGCCGCGAACTCGGCGAGGAGACCCCGCTCGGACAGGGCAAGGTGGATTTTCAGGCGCTGATCAAAGGGCTGCACGCTCTCGGCTATGACGGCAGCATCACGATCGAGCGCGAGATCGAAGGCGACCAGCAGGCGGTCGATATCCTCGCGGCGCGCGACATGCTCCGCAGCATCATCGACGCGCTGTAAACTAACAAAGGAAAAGGGCTTGTTGTAAAATAGGCCAAAAAGCAAAGAAGGCATCAGCAAAACTCAAAAAGAGGTTGGCTGGTGCCTTTTTTTGTGGTAAAATTTAGTTGTGAAACAAAACATTACCAAAGAAGAGTATAGCGTGATCGAACGAAATGGTTGTGCACTCGTCAATGATGGCTGACTGTTGGTAAGGACAAACGGTTTTGGAAGACAAAATTTCCCGCAGCCTTTGCCGCAAAGCCTTGACATACGGCAGTATGCCTACGTTTTGCGGCTTCGACTGCAAAAAATTTTAGTGTCTTACAAAACTGCT
>JAFTBJ010000076.1 GCA_017455295.1 Clostridia bacterium | reverse complement strand
CGACGACGATGTCGAAGATTTCACCGAGCGTGGCGCAGTATTCCAGCACCTGCCACGGTTCGTTGGTATGGAAATGGATCTTGACCAGTTCCTCGTCTCCGGCTGCAATCAGGCAATCACCTTTGAAATGCCCGACAAAATAGTCGTAGATCTCGTCTTCATCAAGCCCTTCGCCTTCGATCAAAAGCTGGGTGTCATACCGGAATTCTACCGCGTCACTCATGTCGCATCCTCCTGTTTACGCTTTGTTTGACCATATGTCGATTTGTCGCCGCTTATGTCTCGTCTCAAGCGAGCAGGCAGACGGCGTGCGCCGCGACGCCTTCTTCCCGCCCGGTGAAACCAAGGCGTTCTTCGGTGGTCGCTTTAATGTTCACGCGCTCAACCGCAATGCCGCAGGCGGCGGCGATCGTCTCCCGCATCGCCGGGATATAGGCTTTCAGCTTCGGGCGCTGGGCGATAACGGTCGCATCGATGTTTTCTACCGCAAAACCGTCCGTCGCAAGCAGTGCGATCACCTGCCGCAGCAGGTCGATGCTGTCGGCGTCTTTATAAGCGTCGTCGGTGTCGGGGAACAGCCCGCCGATGTCGCCTTTTCCCGCGGAACCGAGCAGCGCGTCCATGATCGCATGGGTGAGCACATCGGCGTCCGAATGGCCTAAAAGCCCGGTCTCATGCGGGACGGTCACGCCGCCCAAAATGAGGGCGCGATCCGGCGCCAGCCGGTGCACGTCGTATCCATGGCCTACCCGCATAGGTCTCTCCCCTTCTCTTAATAACGCTTCAGCGATCACCACGTCCTCGGGCGTGGTGATTTTGATGTTGCGATAGCTCGTCTCCACCAGCGTGACCGGCGCGCCGATCGCCTCAACCAGCTGACAGTCGTCGGTGAAGTCGGCGCCGCTCAGCGCCGCCGCTTCCATCGCCCGGCGGTAAAGCGGCAGGGAAAACACCTGCGGCGTTTGCACCTGCCAAAGCCGAGTGCGGTCGGGGGTCGCGGTGACGACGCCCGCAGCATCCGCTTCCTTGATCGTATCCTTGCAGCGCACGGCGGCCGCCGCCGCACCGGTTTCCTTTGCAACCGCAATCACACGGTCGATCTCTTCAGTGGTGATGAGCGGTCTGGCGCCGTCGGCGATCGCGATATGCGTCGCCGCAGGCGACACCGCGAGAAGCCCGTTTGCCACCGACTGTTGCCGCGTCGCGCCGCCCGGCACGATGCGGCAAGGCGTTTGCAGACCGGTTGTGAGCGGGAGAAAGGCGTCGATGTCCGGCGCGGGCGCCACAACGATGATCTCATCGACGGCGGCCGCGTCATAACGCAGTAGCGTCCGCCGCAGCGCGGGCACGCCGCAAAGCGGGATCAGTTGTTTTGGCCGCCCCATCCGGGTCGAGCCGCCCGCCGCCGCAATCACGGCGGCTATATACGCTTTGTCCACATCGATCACCTCACTTTACCCAATACATTTGCACTGTTCTCAAATCCCTCAAGACCGATCTTCAGGCCGAAATCGTTTGAGTCACCTATAAATTCGCACTG
>JAFTBJ010000075.1 GCA_017455295.1 Clostridia bacterium | reverse complement strand
ATCGCGGAGATCTCCTGCGGGGTGTACGATTTGCCGTCGATGGTGACCTTGCGGCCGCTGCCCATGTCGCGTTTGATGGACGAGATGGTGCGGTCGGGGGTGCTGACCGCCTGCTGTTTGGCGGTACGGCCCACAAGCCGCTCGCCGTCTTTTTTGAATCCCACGACCGACGGGGTCGTGCGCGCGCCTTCCGCGTTGGGGATGACGACGGCTTCGCCGCCCTCAAGGACCGCTACGCAGGAGTTGGTGGTTCCCAAGTCGATACCGATGATTTTTGCCATGATGATTGCCTCCTATATGATGAATATGTGTTTGAACGTGGTAAATATCCGCCGGTCAGTTGGCCACCTTGACCATCGCCGGACGGATCACGCGATCTCCGACTTTATAGCCTTTTTGGAAGACTTCCGTCACCGTGTCCGGTTCCACGCCGTCCGCGTCTTCCCGCATCACCGCGTGATGGATCTCGGGATCAAACGGCGCTCCGGCCGCGTCGATCTCTTCGAGGCCGAGTTTCGAGAGCAGCTCAAACAGCTGCTGGATGGTCATATCGACGCCCTTTTTATATTCGGCGCCGTCGTCCGCCGCCGCCGCACGTTCGAGATTGTCGAGCGCCGGGAGAATCTGCCGCAGCGTCTCTGCTTTGGTGAACGCGCCGAGTGCCTCTTTTTCCTGTTCGGTGCGGCGCTTGTAGTTCGCATATTCGGCCAGCATGCGGGTGTATTGCTCCTGCAGCTCGGCAAGCTGCTTTTTGAGTTCCTCCGTTTCCGCCGACGCTTTTTTCTTTTTCCTTACGGGCTTTTCCTCCGGCTCCGTTGCTGGGACGCCCTCTTCCGTGGTTTCCGGAGCGGTTTGTTCCTTTGCCATCCGGGATCGCTTCCTTTCTGCTTTCACTTGTTCAGTATACGGCGAAACGCCGCACCGTAATCGGTCGTCTTTACCACGCTGCCGACAGCAGACGGCTCACCGTTTTGGCGAGATACTCCATCTGCGGGATCGTGCGGGCGTAATCCATCCGCACCGGGCCGATCAATCCGAGCGATCCGCTCGATCGTCCGCCGGACGAATACCGCGTCAGGATCACGCTGGAACCGCTGAGTTCCGGGCAGCGGCTCTCGCTGCCGAGCAGCACCTGCATCTCGCGCGGGCAGGCGGACAGCATCGCCGACAGCCGTTCTCTTTTGGACAAAAAACCGAGCAACTGCCGGATGGTTTCGGAAGGATAGTCGGGGTTTTGCAGCAGCCGCCACTCGCCCGTTAGATGCACATCGCTTTGCTGCAATTCGCCGATCATCTCATAAAATCCGGCGACGATCCCGGCAAGCTGCAAACTGTTTTCGCCCAGCGAAGACAGCAGCGTCTGCATCTGCGCGCGGCTGATGTCGCTAAGCGGCTGTCCCGCCAAGCGGGCAAATGCATCTGACAGCCGCCGCAGCGCCTCGTTCGACAGATCGCCGTCGATGCGGCAAAACCGGCTGCGCAGGGCGCCGCTTGCCGTCATCACCGCCAGCATGACGGTGCGCTCGGACATCCGCAGCATCTCGGCCTTGAGCAGCACTCCGGCCGCCGCCGGCGCGGCGGTCAGCGCCGCATAGCCGGTCGTCTCGCTGAGCAGCCGCGTGGTCTCGCCAAGCAGCCGCTCGGGATCGCCGGTCGAGAGCGAAAGCCGCCGGTCGATCTCCTCCTGCCGCTCCTTTTCCAGCGGGCGGCGGGTCATCAGCCGGTCGACATATAGCCGCATCGCTTCGGCTGTGGGCAGTCGTCCCGCCGACGTGTGCGGCTGAGACAGATATCCGAGAGCGGTCAGATCCGCCATCTCGTTGCGTACGGTCGCCGAGGATACGGCGTTTTCCAGCCGCGCAGACAGCCATTTCGACCCAACCGGCTCGCCCGTGCGGATATAGGCTTCCACGATCTCTTTCAGGATTGCCTGTTTGCGGGCTCCCAGTTCTTCCATGCCTCGTCGACCTCCTTTTTTGTATCGTTAGCACTCTTGCCCTTTGAGTGCTAACGATACTGTACCACGCTTTCCAGAAACTGTCAACACCCAAATGTGAAACTTTTGTTAAATCTTCACCGCCCCGCCATATTTTGGAAAAAGGCGACAAAAACCCGCGGCAACGAGCGGTCACCGCGGGAAGTTGTATCGGTATTATTTTCTTTTCGTAAACAGCCGCCTGAAAAACGCGGCGAACAGGATGGCATATGCCGTCAGGCTGTCCCGCACCGGGGCATAGTGGCTGACGTAATCCTCCCGCTTCGCGTACACCGTTTCGATGGGGTGTTCCAAGATGGGAACATGATGCTCGTCGGCTGCGAGTAGCGCTCGATTTTCAAAATCGAAACGCTCGCCTTTGACGGTCACACAGATCTGCATATAGGCGCGGGGATAGACGCGCAGGCCGGTTTGTGTATCCTGCAGATCCATCTTGATGAGACGGCGGTACAGTGTTTTGAGGATGCGGTTGCCGTAAAGATTGCGTGGCGGGATATCCGCTTTGGAAAAATCCCGCGCGCCGAGCACCAGATGATCCGGATGCTGTTCAAACGCCTGCGCGCAGGCGTATACGTCCTCACAAAGATGCTGGCCGTCCGAATCCGCCGTCACGCATCCCGCCGCCTGCGGGAACGCATCCAGCACATATTGGAACGCGTCTTTCAGGCTGCGGCCTTTCCCGCGGTTTTGTTCGTGGTGCAGCACAATGCAGCCGGGAAGCTGCCCGATCTCGTCGAACACGGCGCGATAGGCGTCGCCGCTGCCGTCATCCATCACCACCACGGTGTCGAAAGTTTGCAGCAGACGGCGGCAGTAATCCGTCAGCGCCGCACCCGGCTCATAGGCCGGGATGATCACAGGAACCATCGTGTCTCACCTCACGACGGCGGCATGCCGTCTTCAATCTTCCGCCTCGTAGGGGGCGTCTTCGTCCGTCCTTTCGACGACTTTCCGAGTGCGGCGGCGCACCAGCGAGATGATCACCATCACCACAATCGCCGCCAGCATCACGCCCAGCGTAATGATCAGCCACAGCGGCAGGCCCTGCTGCTGCGCTTCCATCACCGTCACCTGCCGCACAGCGGAAAACGTCCACGGCATAATCACGGCGTCCGCATAAGGGTCGCCCGTATAACTATACAGACAAAACATCGAAATGGTATAGGTGTGTTCCTCGCCCGGCGCCATGTCCTCATACCGGAGTGACAGGCCGCCCTCGGCGTCGTTGATATGCGCATACGAGCCGGTGTACACCACTTGGTCTCCTTCGCTCACGGTAATCATCAGCGCATTGAGATAATCCAGTTTATCCGTGTCGCCATAGGGCAGGCGAATCTCGTCCATCTCCATCGACGCGGAAACGGCGCCGTCGTTGCGGACGGTGAGCTGCCCGGTAATTTTCAGTCGTTCGCCGGCGCGAAAGATGGGATATTCCCAAAATGCCGGCGTGTTTGGCGACTGGGTGATGACCCCCTGCGTCTCATTCATTTCCAGCGAATAGAGTTTGGCGGTGACCGCCATGCTGTCGGTCGTTTCCTCCGCCGTCACCGTCCATCCCGCCGCGCACAGCAGCAGGCAAAGCAGCAGCGCCGCAGTCGCTTTGATCGCCTTCATCGCCATCACTCCTCTCCGCTTTCTCGGCGTTCTTCCTGTTCAAATTGTTCTTTGTCCGCCTGCCGTTTCCGTTTGGCGGCTTCCTTGATGCTCATCGCAGGCGGCTCTTCATCGGCCGTTTCGTTCTCCGCCTTTTTTCCATAGCGGCGGCGCCACCCGGACTCATACAAATTCACCGCCACCGTGATGACCACGATGATCGCCAGCAGAATCACCACCAGGCGGAACCCCCACTCCGGCAGGCCGAACGGCACATCCGGTTTGTCGACCGGGCGGGTCGTTTCCAGCGGCGCGATGGTCGTGGGCGCGGCGGTGGGATAATAGCGGCTTTCTTCGGTCGGCGCTGTACGCAGAGCGGGGTCGCCGGTCTGCATCAGCGACAGGATCTGGTCGCGCGACAGAGCCTTTTCATATATATATGTGTCGTCGAGCGCCGCATTGAGCAGCGGATCGTTCCACAAGCCTTTGCCGATCATCATGCCGTCGGCATACATCTGCACGATCGGTTCCATCAGCACATCGTCGAGGATCAGCGTGCCATCGATATATACTTTGGCTGTCTGGCCATCCGCCACGACCGCCATATGGTGCCATTCATTCTGCGGCACGCCGAGCTGGCTTTGTCCCGGACGAGCGCCGACAAACGATTGGAGCGTGAATTCCGAGCCGCCCTCCTCATCGTCACCGCGATAAAATTCCAGATACACGCCGTCGAGCTGGCCGCCGTCCGCCGCGCGCAGATTCGCGTCAAACGCATGCGGCGACACGGTGAAATAGCGCATCTCGCCTTCGTGGATAGTAAAGAGGCGCTGTCCATATGCGGACGCGGGATTGCTCGGCGTGAGCGCGCCGCGGAAATTGATCCAGGTCGCAAAGGTCATCTGCGCGATGCGCATCTGCCCGAAGCCAAGTTCCAGATAGTTGGACGCGCCGTCGAGCGACAGCGCTTTGCCATGCACGCCGTCCACCCACGTCATCTGCTCGGACGGCACCGTCTCGTCGCCTTTATAGCAGGCGACGTATTCGGACGTTTGGCCCGGTTCGGTGACAATCGACAGACAACCGTATTCGTCATAGCCTTCCGCCGCCAGCACCGACGGCGCCGCCATCATCCACAGCGCGACCGTCAACACCGCCGCGCAGATTCCGCTGCATACTCGTTTCAAAGTTTGTCCCTCTTTTCCTTAGTCTTCCAGAAGCTGCTGCTGCCGCAGCATTTCCACAAACGCCCGCACATCCTTCCGAGCAATGTCCGGCGCCACATCATATTCCTCCAGCATCGCGCTCACAAGCGCGTCTTCCGTTTGCCCGGTTTGCAGCCGCTCCCACAAAAACGCTCCCGTCTCATTGAGGGTGATCATTCCCCGCAGATCGAGCGCCGCTTGTCCGACCGGCACCACGACGTGATCCCCGGCCAACTCTTTGAGTAAAAATCCGTTTTTCAGTTTCACGACATCCCGTCCTTCCCGACGCCGTACTCCAAAATATACCGATATTAGTATCCCACGACAACGAGAAAAAGTCAAGGAGGAAGTTGCATTTTTCAGGTCAGCGTCGCCGAGTGGCATACCGCGCTGTCGCCGTGGATCGCCAGCACGCACAGCGTCAGGTGCTCTTCCGTGTGCGGCAGTATCACGACGGTGTACGCGTCCCGGTCGCCTGCCGCCAGCGTCCGGCTGTCGAGCAGCTCGCCCGCGCCGTCATAGCAAAGCGACAACAACACCTCGTCGGACTCCTTTTTGAAGGTGACCATCCGCGGCTGCTCCCCGTCGTTGCGGATCGTATAGTGCTCGTGATACTCGATCCCATGGCCGTCGGTGCCCCAATACGATCGCTCGTCGTCGCCGTCTTTTACCGGCAACTCGCCCGACGGAGTGCGATCGTTCACCGTCCAGGTGATATCACTCTCCATCCACGCCGTCCCGGCGGCGGCCGTCTCCTGCGGCGCAGGAAGCGCTCCCGCCCCCGAAGAATCGGCATAACTGCAAAGCGTGCCGCGCAGGCGGCCTTCCACATGGAATTTGACGACGCCGGTCACCCATTCGCCCGGCTGGATCGCGTTATCCGCCGTGCCGTCGACGCTGCAGGACAAATAGGCGTCCGCCGTCGTGCCGCCGAGGACATAGAGGCTCTCCCCCGTCGGGAGGCGATAGGTCATCGGCTGAAATATCCGTGGCGCAGCATCCGGCTGATCCTGTCCCGGAATTTGAAAGAGGTGGTTTTCATACTGCGACCAGGCGGCCATGTGCCGCCGACCGGCGCCCGTCTGCCAGCCGATGTTCTGCACGGTGACAAACGCATCCTTGCCGCTGTCGTTCTCCAGCCGATACCCGAGATAGCGCGGGGCTTTGGTCCCATTGTAGCAGGCGCACACGATCGTCGCATCGCCTGTCAGGCCTGAAACGGCGGCCAGCGCCTCGTCCTGCTCCGTCAAACCAAACGTATGATACCAAAACGCTCCGCCCGCACCGCGATAGAACACCTCGGCCGGGGTGAGCGGATCGCTCGCGGGATCGCTCGCCGTCGCGCCCGTCATCTTCCACGCAGACGGCTGATACGGCAGCCGTGTCGCGTGATCGGCGGTCGTTTCCATCTCCAAAAGCGCGCCCGGCGCAGCGGTCAGTTCCACGCGGCAGTCCTCTCCTTTTTGGATCGCCGCCGTCACCTCGTGCGTCCCGGTAACCGTCGTCTCGCCGACGGTCACGGCGATGCTTGTCGCCGCGTCGCAGGAAAAGGTATAGTCGTCGGTCTCGTCCGCTCTCATGTCATAGCAACGCTGCCCGTCGTCCCCCGCCACATCGGTAACACCCGACAGCGGGATGGACCGCGGGATATTCATTTGGCCACAGCCGGGCATACACCCGGCCAGTATACAAAACGCCAGCATCCCGGCAACCGCTCGCCTTTTCATGCCCGATCCGCTCCTTCCGATTTATTATACCCCACGCATTGATATTGTGCAAGACGAAAGCACGGCTGCCGCGAGCAAAATCGCGGCAGCCGATTTCTTATCCTTTCATCGCGTCATAGGCGACCAGCGCCGCCTCCGGGTCCATGTTGCAGGACAGCCGCCAGAGACCGACCCGCGTGATCAAGCGGTCGATCAGCGTCAGCGTTTGTTCTGTCGCGGCAACGTCCGCCGGGCGATACGCCTGCTGCAAAAACATGGGATACGCCTCTTTGGCGGTCATCGGCACGATGCGGTTCTCATCGCCCCGCTCGAGGCGGCAAATCGCCTTCAACGGCACCGCCGTATTGGTGCTGAGGCGATGCTTGCCGTCCCACGGCGTGCCATAGATCACGGCGCCGGTCTCGGTGACCCGCACGAGCGGTTTATCGTCGTTGATCATCACCGCCCGCTCGCTGAACCGCTCCCGCCACAGGCGGGTATGGGTACTTTTGCCGGTGCCACTCGGTGCAACAAAGAGATACCCGATCCCGTCCACGGCCACACACGACCCGTGGATCAGCACCGTGTCATACCGCGGCATCTGTTCAGCGATTTGGCGGTATACCGCCAGCGTTTCGAGATAGTCGTCCGGCGCGGTGCAAAGCCCGGTGTCGGGGTGCTGCTCCTGCGCGGATTTTTCCCGCTCAAAGTCGATGTCCGCCTGCGTGACGGACACGGAGAAATCCACCGCCGTCTCATCGGTTTGATAGGCCCCGCAAAGCCGGTGCACATAGGCGTGCAGCGACGTCACCCGGATATTTCGTTCGGCAATTTTATAGATCGTCGTCATAGGCTGTCCTCATATATGCTGTATCAATAGATCGTGACGGTGGTGCCGGGGGTGACAGTCTGCAGGATGGTGACCATGCTCTTCTCGGCCACACCGACGCAGCCGCCGGTCGGATAGTGCCGCCCGCCCCAGCAATGGAGGAAGATGGCGTTGCCCGCATAGGGCGCACCCGCTTTGTTGTAGCCGAGGTCGATCAGATAATTGTATGCACCGGTATACTCGATCAGATGCTCGTCTTCCGAATAATCGTTGTCGGGGTCATCGCTTTTATAGAGCAGCGTGTTATACTTCTTGCCGTTTGCGCCGGTGGCGCACCAATACATATCGTCGGTGATCTTCGTATAGGGAAGCAGGCTTCCGGGATCGTCCTTGATGCCATAGGCTTCGCCGATCTCCCATGTTCCGAGCGGGGTTTTGGAGTCGCCTTCCGATTGCTTGCCGGGGCCGTTTTCGCCCACCACCGCGTCGCACTGGAACACCTGCACATACCGGCCGTCCTGCGCCTGATAGACGGTGAGGGTGGCGTGGAAATCCCCGTTGATGGCGGTTTTGATGCCGATGCGGTATTCGCCGTCCCGCTCTTTGGAGATCGGCTGATCGAACAGCGTCGCTTCCACCTCATCCTGCGACAGGACGTTTTTATACAGTTTATACTCATCGGTCGAGACGCTCTTGTCGTCCGACTCGCCCGTCTGCTCGACAGCCGTATCGCCGGTCGTCGGTGCGGAGAGGCTCATCGCGATCAAGCCTCCGGCCAATACCAGAATCACCACGCACAGCACGGCAATGATGACCATTGCGGTTTTCGTGCTCATAAACAGACCTCCCGGATCAAAACATCGGTGTTGGTATCATATTACCATACTGTGCGGCCTCTTGCAAGGTGCAAAAAACGATCCACCCGCGACTGCGTTGTGGGTGGATCGTTTTTGATCTCTATCTTATGCCACTTGGCGATACAGCATCAGCGCGTCGATAAGATTGACCACGCTGTCGCCGTTCAAGTCGGACACCGCCAGCTCCGCATCGGTGAGAGTCACCTGACCCGACACGCCGCGGAACAGCTGCATCGCATCCGCCATATTCACGGTGCCGCTGCCGTCGAGGTCGCCCGCCACCGGCGGCACGTCCTCATGCTCTTTCGCAAAGGCGATGGCTTTCCAGGTGATCGCGTCACCCACGTTGCCGTACACCGACAGGCTCATTCTCGTGATGGTGACCGTCGCCGTCGGCTGCCCGATCGCGCTCGCAAAGTCGATGTACATATCGAGCGGCGAAGTTGCGTCATACACCGAGCCGTTGAAGAGCTGCGACAGCTGAATATTCTGCTCGCTGCCGCCATTCACCTGATAATAGAGGTAGCCGTTCGCCGCGCCGTTCGAGGGGGACATCTTTAGATGCAGATAGGGCGTTTCGGCGAGACCCACCGTTTTGTTTTCGGTGATCATCACCGACGGCCACGCGATACTGCTCGATTGGCCGCGCGCCATGCGGAAACCGCCGGTTGCCGTCCACTCATAATCGACATAACCGTTACTGACCTGCGCCACCTGCGACGCGTCCGCGGGAAGCAGATCGACGACGTCGTCATAGGTCGGCTCTGCCGGCAGCGTCGACGGATCGACGCGGGTCACGCTGAGCTCGCGGATATCGAGCGTCGCGCCCGCTGTGCCGACGGCATAGAATTTCGCGCCGGAGATCAAGACGTTGCCGTTCTCGTCGATCATATCGTCCGACAGGATGGAGGACAGCTTGATTTGACATTTGACGGTCTGGCCCGGCTCGATATCGCCCGCGCTGTTCACCCGCAGTGCCGGGATCGCCTGTTTGAAATAGGATACCATATTGACAAAGTTGGTGTCATAATGGGTCGTCGGGGTGGAGCCGTTGAAATAGAAGAACACGTTGGTGCCGCAGTTCGCCGTGAAGTCGATGTTGAGCACGCTGCCTTCCACCGGCACCGCGATGGTGTCCGAAAGGCTCGGCGAATAGTGTGCCTCCGGCCACAGACCATTGGTATTGGCGATCTTGAGCACGCCATCCTGGTTCGTGATGGTCATGGTGCCCTGCTTGAGGATCAGCCAATCGGCCGGGTCAAACGAAACAAAGCTCTTGGTCCAGTAACCATCTTCCACTTCGGGAGCCGCCGGTTGTTCCACACGCGGAGCGGTCGGATCGGTGCGGAAGTTCGCTGTCAGCACTTTTTCGATCTCTTCGGCATACACCTGTTTGCCGAGTGCCGAAAGATGCACGCCGTCGCTCACGAGAAAGTCCGAAACCGCATAAGCGTCGCACGCGCTGTGGATATCCACAAGCAGCACGTTTTTCTCTTCGGCGATCGCCCGCATGACGGCGACATACTCGTCAAGCGCCGCATTCAGACCATCGGGATAATTTCCGCCATAGGCGCCTTCGCGCACATAGGGCGGCGTGATGAACAGCGGCACCGCGTCCATACCGCGGATCTCATCGACAAAATATTCGAGGTTCTCGCGATATCTTGCGAGCGACACCTGCGGCGAACTGCTCGGACGAACAAAGTCGTTGGTGCCGAGTCCGATCGTTACAAAATCGGGGTCCTTCGCGCGCACGTCGCGGTCAAACCGGTTGCGCGCGTCCTCGGTCGTGTCGCCGCCGATGCCGGAGTTGACAAGCACCATGTTGAGATCGGTCGCGACCGCTTCCGGCCACACGCCCATCGCCGTGATGCTGTCACCGAGCGTGACAAGCGTCGCGCCGTCGAGCAGTTTGGCGTCCTCCGGCACCTCGGCCAGCGCGCCAAACGGCAGCGCCATCAGCAGCAGCGCCAGCGCGAGCAAACCCGCGATTGCTTTTTTCATTGTCATAAAGAAAAACCTCCTTCACCTTATTGGTGATGTTGCCTGTTTGGAATAAATCCCGGCTTGTTATCCGCCGGAGACTTGCCGATAGAGTGCAAACGCATCCGCCATGTTGATGATGCCGTTTTCTTCGACATCCGCCAGTACCTGCTGCCAATCGGTCAGCGCGATTTGGCCGGATGCCGCCCGATACAGCGTAAAGGCATCCGCCATATTCCGCACGCCGCCGGCGTCCAGGTCTCCGACCTCCGCCGGATCGGTGATCACATAAAGCGGTTTGCCGCCCGGCAAACTGCCCTGCCCTGTGTCCGTCTCCGCACGGCGTCGGTATACACGATAAAACGTGTTGGGCGCCAGGCCGTCAAACACACCGCTTGTCTGCCAGTCGCCACCGTCAATGTGGTACTCCGAACCGGCAATCGCATCGACCACGATCTGATTGGACGATTTGAAAATCAGCGGCGTCGAATAGGTCGTCTGTTCGGTGCTTTTGGCTTTTTGCACCGTCACGGGATCGGACGTCAACGAGCCTTTCGACGTCGTGATTTGCAGCGTGATCTGTTTCCCGACGTCTTCGGCGGTCAGCGTATAGGTCTCCGCCGCCGTGCCGTCGATCGCCATGCCGTTCCGGTACCACTGATAGGTGACGTCCGTCCCGGCGTTCATGACGGCGAGCATATCCGCTTTGACCGTCACGTCGCATTCCGGGATGCCGCGAATGGCGAGCGTGCCGCCGAGGTCCGAAGTCTTCGGCGCATACCCATACTCTTTGTCGATCCATTGGATGCGAGCGCGCATAAAGCTTCTTACATACTGCAGCTGTTCTTCCCAACGGGTGGGATCAAGGCAGTCGGGTTTTGCAAAATCCTCCATGGTTTTTCGGGCGGTATTCGCATACCGCTCATGCCATTTGGCATAATCCTCGGTCGCGGCGGCGAGCAGATACGGCTCCCGCTCGTCGATATCGGTAAAGATCTGATCGAGGAGTCCCTCTTCGTGCCGCTTCGCCCACCGCGCGTGTACGGCGTCGGCAAATTCGCTCATCTCAAAGAAATTTTTATACCACGTCGAAAAGCGGGAATCCTTCGTGCGCCAGCCCTCCGGATCGGCAAGCCCGATATACGCGACCGCACCGGCGCACCGGTCAAAGTCCCACACGGGGCCCATCCGCAGGAGGCCGCCTTTATCCTTATATAAAAAACAGCTCGATTGAAAGGGAGAATCGGGATTTTTGAACAGCTCGTTGGCCAGATACCAGTCGATAAAGCTGTCCCGGTCTACATAATCCCACACCGCGGGATCCTTCGCCATCGCGAGATCGCTCACGGTTTGCATATAGTTTTGAATATAGGCGATCTGCGCCGCCGTCGGTTCTTCCGGCGATTTGAACTGGAAATAGATCTCCTCCTGTTTCCAGCCGCCCGCTTTGACGGTGAAATAGGGCGTGCCTTCGTTTTCGTATTCCTCCAACACGCGCCCTTCCGCTTCCGCTTCGATGAAATAGCCGACGTCTTCGCCGCCGCCCTTGCCTTCGTCGATGTCGACGCGGATCTCGTTGACCTGCATATGATCGCTAAAATCATACAACCCGAGGTAATGGCCGTTGAGATACACCTCGACCGCGACCATCCGCGGCGTGAACATCAAAAATCCGTCCTCGCGGGTCGCCGCCGTCATTTGATTGAGGCGGGACGCGAAACTATAGGCGATCTCGTTGCGGATAAAGGCGGGATCGATGTAATTCGCGATCAGCGTCCAGTTTTTTGCCTGGCCGAGATCAAAGGGGTTTTGCGTTTTCCCGAATTTGATGCGATAGGCTTTTTTCGGAAATCCCAGCGTTGAGTTGCCGCGCAGCCGCACACCGGCGGTGGCGGCATAAATATCGCGGCCGCTGCCGCCGAGAACCGAAACGGACGCGTTGACATAGTCGGTTTTGTTGCTGATCGCCGCATTTGCTGTGTCGATCAGCACCACCGGCAGGCCGTTCGTTTTTTCGGTGATCGCGATTTGATATTCCGCGCGCACACGGCCCGCTGTGATCACCACATCGTTTTGCTCCTTGAGCACGATGGACGTGACGCCCGATGTGATGGTGATCCCGTTGAAGGAGACGCTCTCCCCTTCAAACGAAAACGTAGGAATCACCTGTCGGCCGATCAGGTTCGGGTGCTCCTTTTCGGTTTCCCACACGCGATCGCCGCTGACTTTTTTGAAGGTCACATCCCACAGCAGCCACATATTCTTCTGCTGTGTGAATGACCAGGAAAGGAGACGGCAGCCCGCTTGTCCGCCATACACGACATGCGGAGCAAACGCCGAGGCCGATACGGACAGCGCGGCGCAAAGAATGACCGTCGCTGCCAGCACAGCAATTACTTTTTTCATAGAGCCCCCTGCATCAACCGATCAAATCTTTGAGCGCGCGACGAATATCGGTCGCGTTGCACGCCTTGTCGCCGTTATAGTCGGCGGCGAGCGCCTGCGCGCCGCTCAAATAGGGCGAGACGACGTTTTTGAGCATCAGCCGCGTGTCGGTCGAGCTGACCGCGCCGTTGCCGTCGATATCGCCCACGACCACGATCTCATACGAGCGCGTCACCGTGCCGCCATCCAGGATCGCAAGGCGCATGCCGGTGCCGAGATTGCCGCTTGCTACCTTCTCGCCGTTTGCTTTCTGCACCTGCAGATAGGAGGCATCCTGATCCATGCTGCCGATCAGGCCGTCCGCCGTCGTGCCTTCCGCAACACGGTGGATGTAGCTGTCATCGACGGTGTACCGGCTCGACGTCACCGCGGTCGGCGCGGTGCTGACCGGGTATTTCCCCGCCGCAAAGCGGCCGTCCGCCACCGTGGCGGGAGATCCGCCGCTGACCGCTTGCAGCGCACTCAAGGTCAGGGTGCCGCTGCCGTACACCGTCAGCGTGACGCTGTTGACCGTACTTTGATCCACCGCGCCGCCGTAATAGGGATACAGCCCCGACAGCGACATGGTGGCGATGTTCCAGCTACCCGCCGGCAATTTATCGACGCCGGTGGTCAGGTCAAAGAACGGATAATACTCGTTGCGCAGCTCTACATTCGCGTTGCCGTTTTTCGTCGTGAGGTTGATCGTCACATTGAACGGTACGGTAGACGACAGTTTCGTCGCGAGATATTGCAGATACGCCGGACGGAAGGTCTTATTCACCGGGGTGGTCACCGTGTATTGATCGCCTGCACCCGTCATCTTGAGCACGCCGTTTTGATAGGTATAGGATCCCGTGCCGCTTTGGGTGATATCGTCCGGGCCATAAAGCGTCATCACGCCGTTCGGCGCCGAGGTGCGCGGCAGGATACGGCTGTCGTTGAGAATCACATACTGCCCGTCACTGCCTACCGCGTAATAGGCCGCGCGGTGGATGGTAATGGTATCGTCGGCGGCGCAGAACCCGGCGTTGACGAGATACGCGCCGAGGTCGATCGCATATTTTCCGCCGCCCGCCGGCAGATCCCAGTCGTTGCCGTTCAGGATCTGCGACAGCGAAAATTCTTTGGTTTTGGTGCCGTTCGAGATCATCAGCGACACGTTGAATTTGGCGGTTCCGGATTCCTCGAGATACCAGTGCGCCTGCGACGCCTTGACCGCGATATTCACCGCCACATTCGCCCGCGGCCAGCCGGTACCGAAGGACAGCGAATCGGTGAGCTTCACCGCGTTGTCATGGTCATAGAACGGGACGATGCCGCCCGTGATGCCGTTTCCGCTGAACGCCGGATACTGGGTGTTGCTCTCTTGCGGCATGAGGCTGCCGCCTTCGTCGGTCATAAATTCAATATGGTTATAGGTCACATGATATTGCGTCATGTCCGAATAGCCCGTGATGATATAGAGATACAGATACACAAACTCGATCGGTTTGGTGGTATCAAAGCCTTTATTCGTAAACGCTTCGGTCACGTCATAGATGCCTTTGTAGGTGCCCGCCATGCCCTGCGTGCCGTTGTAGAACGAGTTTTCCACCGCATTGCACATGGCGACGCTCGCCTGCAGGTCGCCCTGCTTGGCGCTGACCGAGATCAGCCAGTTGCACTCCGCCACCATGTCGAGATTGAGATAGATCCCGCCGCTCGGGGAAATGGTCTGGGTGCTGCCCGCCTGGCAATCCTTCGGGAAGGCCGACGGGAAGAGGGTGGTCGCTTTATCCGAGAAGGAGAGCTGCAGGCCGCCGGAAGACGTCTGCACCGCTTTGAGGTACGAGCCGCTCGACGTGATGGAGCCCCACGGGTTGGTGACGTTCCAGTTGGACACCGTCAGATTGACGTTGTACATCGAGCGCAGGCTGCTCTTTGCCGTGGTGGGCGAGGTGATCTTTTTCAGCCCGGCGATCGCATTCTCCAGCGCTTTATACGCCGCTTTGACGGCGGCCGCGTCGGTCTTATTGGTCTGCTCGGCGGCATAGATCGCCGCCTGCAGCGCCGCATAGGACGCGTTCGTATATTTGTCGCGTTCGATCGTTTTGGCATTGTTTGCCAGCACGCTCAGCGCCGCGGCGTCGGTCGGTTTGTTGCTGCCGGTCGCCGGGGTGTTGCCTTTTGTAATATAAACGATGTTGGTCACCGAGGTGCCGCCGTTTTTCGTGACGAGCGCCATCCAGTCGCCGGCATAATCCACCGAGATGCTGCCGGTGCCAGAGGTGATCTTGCTGCCGAGAACGCCCGCGCTGAAGTGATAGGTCGTAAAGAGCCGCCCGGAGGTGTTGACATAGGCGAGCTTCAGGTCGAGCTCTTCGCGCGTGCCATAGGGGTTATACCGCCCGGTGATCGGGGAATAGGTGGTCGAATGCATCCGGCCGCCCGTGAAGGTCATCTCGCGCAGATAGCCGTCGCCGCAGCAGTTGGGCACCGCGCCGATGTAATGCTCTTCGCCGTTGTAAAAGGACAGATCCTCCGCCTGCACGAACTGATAGTCGGACAGGATCTCATAGACCTTCCGGCCGTCCGACGTGGTGCGCTCGATGCACTGCGCGCCGTCATCGTGTCCGCAGAACAGCATGCACACGTTCGGGTTGGGGTCGATCATCGTGTCATAGATGAGCTGTGCGCGGGTTTGTTTGTTATAATCGGCGATGTGGCTGGTGATATAAGCATGGGTCGCGAGGATCGCCGAGCGATGGCGATAGGTTTTGAGCACGCTGTTGACCCATTCGATCGTCTCGTCGGTCGCTTCCATGCCATAGCCGAGGAAGATCACGACAAAGTCGATGTTGCCCACCGTGATGAGGTCGTAGTGGCAGGTATTGTTGTTGAAACTGCCGCCGTAATACGCCGTCGTGTTGTAACGGGACGCCGGGTAGTTCTGCCAGAAATAGGTGTAATCGGACGAGGTGTTGGTACGGCCGTTATAGTCGGGATATTTGTAGTTGCCGACGTCGTGGTTGCCGGACACAACGCCGTTGGGCATGCCCGCATCGTCAATAATCTTGAGGGCGTTGCTCGAGACGACCCACTGCGCCGGAATGATATTGGTCGGCATGTTGTCGACGAGGTCGCCCGTGTTGAACGCATAGGCGGCGTCGCCGCTTTGATACCGGTCACGGATATACTCATAGACCCGATAATAGTATTCGTTCAGGTCGTCGAATTTCGTGTAGTGCTGCGGGTCGGTGACCCAGATCATCTTGTCGCTGCCATTGGTGACATAATCGAGCATCGCCGCCGCGTGGATCACGCCGCCGTCGTTATAGGTCGCGACGTCCACCTGTGCCGACGCTTTGCCGCTGCCGACGAAGGTGGAAAGCGTATCCCACGATTTGGTTTTGACGTTATACGCTTTGAGCGCCATCCGCTCGCCGTCAAGCGTCTTGCCGCTGTAGGAGAGCGCCACCGTTCCGCTTGTCTTGCCGCCGAGCGCCACGTCGAACGTCTGATAGGGGATGCCCGCGTCCGACTTGGTGGTCACGCCGCCGCCGATCTCATATTTCATCTTATAAGCGGACAGTTCATCAAACGCGGTGGAGCCGCCGACCGGCAGCGTACCGTCGGTGGTGGCGCCGAAGCCCGGCGTCACCGAGAGCGGCGTCACGCCGTAAGCCGTGATCGAAGCGCCCGACGACACCACATTGCCGCCGGAGACGGTATAATCCGGATCCAGCCGATCCACCAAGCGGAAGGTGACCGAGCGATAGGTGGTGTTCCCCTGGGTGTCGGTCGCTTCGGCCACCATCGTGTAGGTGCCGGCAGACAAATGCTGCGACGCGGGGGTGAAGCTGAACGGGTTGCTCGAGCCGATCTGTTGACCTTCCAGCCGCACCTTGAGCGATCCGACCGCGTATTTCGTCACGGAAGCTGAGGCGGTGATGGTGGTCGACGCGCCCACATACTGCTGCTGGTCAATGTTCAGCGAGATCGCCGGGCCATCCGCCACAGCCTCCGCTTTGGGGGCGCTGCCGATGAAGAAATAGTTGAGCACGGTATCCGCCGAGCCGCGATAGAACGACAGACGCATGATGTTAAAGGACGATTGATGGGAGCTATCCACAAGCTCCCGCAGATCCAGACAGCCGGTCTCGCAGCCGTAGATATCGTTGTCGGTCGCGACCGTCGTATCGGTGGACATGCCGGGGGAATCCGGATAGGTTTTCGCGTCGCGGTGGAAATACCACGGGTTGCTTGTGTGCAGCCCGAAGTTGATGTGCGCGCTGTCCGGCTGGCTGATCGAATAATAGAGATACGGTGTCGCCGCCAGGTCGATGCCGGTTGCAAGATACTTCGACGCATCGTTCAATTCGCCGTATACCTGATACTGCGACACCGTGTAGTCGGCGGTCTTGCCCATCAGGCTGAGCAGATCCACCTTGTTCGCCACGTCCGGCGCCGCCGTCGCCGCATGCTTGTGCCACGGAGAATACGGCGTTGCCGCCTCCCCCGTCGCCGCTGACGCGGGCATGGTCGCCGCTGCCGACAGCAGCATCATGGTCATCGCACCGCAAAGCAGCAGCGCGCCGATCCGTTTTGCCAATCTCTTCATCCTCTTTTCCACCTTTCCGCCGCCCTAATCGTGACGGCTGACGATGTGCAGCCTGCGGCTGCTAATTATACAGATTATATTATACCGTATAGATGGCCTTCATTTCCATAGTAAATCTATATAAAAGTTTGCCCGATTTTTTGTTGAGAGGTTAGAAAAGCAGGGTGGGCGTCATGTGAGTTTAGAACTCTGAGTGCAGAGATAAAAGCTCAAGCCCCGGAATTTACGGTAATCCCCCGGCACGATGTGGGGACGTTTGCAAAGGTTGCCGAAAATAGCGGCGGCGTGTCTTCAAGGCTTCTCCTCGAGGAGAAGCTGTCGAGGCGGTAACGCCGAGACGGATGAGGTGTTTGCCGCCAGCTCGCGATAATGATTGGTTCCACCTCATCCGGGTTCGCTTACGCTCACCCACCTTCTCCTCAAGGAGAAGGCGCCGCATGTTGGAAAATGTGCGGTAATCCCCCGGCGGATGCTGCGCCCGCGCCTTACTGTTGAACTCGGAACGCAGAGTTTAAGGTCTTTATCTCT
>JAFTBJ010000011.1 GCA_017455295.1 Clostridia bacterium | reverse complement strand
GAGGATATGCGCGCAGACACGTACGAAATCTACTGCCGCACAGCTTCTGAACGCGTCGCTGTTTTTCCGTGGGCAAGAACACTGCCGCAGCTTCTGGTACAAAACGGCTACAAAATCGCTGTCGGTTCGGCGGCAGACGACGTTAAAGTGCGTTGCAACATCAATACCATCGGTTTGGATTTGTCGCTTTTCTCCGCATTGGTGACAGCGAGCGAAGTTGTGCGCAAAAAACCGGACCCGGAAATTTTCCTGCGCTGCGCCGAAAAAAGCGGAGTCGACCCCAAACACTGTCTTGTTTTTGAGGACGCCATTTCCGGTGTACAGGCCGCCAAAGCCGGCGGCATGCGCTGCATCGCCGTTACGTCTTCGTTCGATACGGCTTCACTGTACAACGCCGGTGCCGACCTTGTTCTGGATGACTTGACGGACGCACTACAACAAATCCAAATGCTTGACGCTGATCAACGCATATAAAAAGGGCTTTCGTTTGAAAGCCCCTTTTTGTTGATTATCCTTATGTTTCGATCCCCAGTCTTTCACGAACATAGGGACCGACTTCAGTGTTTTGCATGTGCAGCACAAAGGCAAACTCGTTTTCGGTCATCGACTCGGCCTGCTTGAGCACGGAATCGTCTGACGGCGACAGTTTTTTGCCTTCCTGATCCAAAAACTGCTTGCGCAGATAAATTGTGCCTGCCAGTGAAAGGACGGCCCGCATGTCGCATTCCCGCAAAATCGTGCGAAATAGCTCTGCGCGCTCCTTCCGATCCTCGATCCACGGTTCGTGCACATCGCGCACCGAGTCGATCAGATCATCGATCTCCTCCTTGGTCAGCAGCGGGCGCAGCTTTGCCGTCAACTTTGCGTTATCAACGGGAATAAAATACGTGGAGTTGCGGTCGGCAATCGGGCGCAAAATATAAAAATATTCCTCACGCTTGAGTTCCGGCATCTGCCGGATATCGTCTACCAAGCAAACCCCGTTGGCTGCATAACGGACATATTCCCCTTTTTGAAACTGCGTCTGCATCCCGACCTAACCTCCAATCCGAATGATGATCTTAAAAACAGTATAACATATCCTGCCGCAAAATTCAAAGGTTTTTTAAAATAAAAAACAAATTAAAAAACGCTGTATCGTATTCCGCAAAGCAGAACCGGTACAGCGCCTGTTTATTGCAGAGGCTTACGCTGCCTTCTTCTCTTCCCTTTTTCTGAGGATCAGGTTGACGATGATGCCAAGAATCAGCGCCGCCGCAACCTCTGTCAGCGTGACCTGACCGATCTTGAGCGTCATGCCGCCGATACCGGTGATCAAAACCACGGACACCACAAACAAGTTGCGGTTGTCGCCGAGATCGACGTTCTGGATCATTTTCAAACCGCTGACCGCAATAAAGCCGTAGAGCGTGATGCATACGCCGCCCATAACGCAGGCCGGGATCGTGGCAAGGAACGTGATAAACGGCGCGAAGAAGGACACGACAACCGCCATGACTGCTGTTGTCAGAATTGTTACGACAGACGCGTTGCCTGTGATCGCAACGCAGCCGACGCTCTCACCGTATGTTGTATTGGGGCAGCCGCCGAAGATCGCGCCCACGATCGAGCCGACGCCGTCGCCCAGCAGCGTGCGATGCAGGCCGGGTTCTTCAAGCAGATCGGAACCGATGACGGAGGACAGGTTCTTGTGGTCGGCGATGTGCTCGGCAAACACCACGAATGCCACAGGGATGTAGGCCACGGCAACCGAAGCGATGTATTTGCCGTCCACGGCACTCAGGCCTTTGGCTGCTTTCAGGAAGCTGAAATCGGGATACCACTGCATATTCTGGAACAGGGAGAAGTCGATGATCTGGAGTGTATCGTTGCCGGTACGAAGACCGATCACCGTGAGGATCGCCGCAACCGCGTAACCTGCCAGGATGCCGATGATGAACGGGATGAGTTTGGTCATTTTCTTGCCAAATACGGAGCAGATCATGACAACAAGCATCGTCACCATCGCGCAGATCAGAGACAGCCATGCTTTGGTATCCATAATATAGGAACCGCCTTCGTTCACAGCAAAGTGCAGCGAATCGCCCACAGCGTTGCCGGCCAGAGAAAGACCGATGATCGCCACGGTCGGGCCAATCACGACCGGCGGCATGAGCTTATTGATCCACGAAACACCGGCAAACTTCACAACGATTGCAATGACAACATAGACAAGACCGGCAAAGATCGCGCCGAG
>JAFTBJ010000074.1 GCA_017455295.1 Clostridia bacterium | reverse complement strand
TCGCGCCACCTTCTCCTCAAGGAGAAGGCATACTCTCCCGCCGCAAAATGACGGGGACAATCACTTCCACCTCATCCGGGTTCGCTCACGTTCACCCACCTTTTCCTCGCCGGAAACGAACCCTGCGGCGTGAGCAAGCCCGCGGCTACGGCACGCTACCCTTTGTCATCCTGAGCGGAGCGCGCAGCGCGGAGTCGAAGGATCTCCTATTGGTTCGCAGCCACATGGGGTTCTTCGACAGCGAAGGTTCGCACCCTCTCCCGTGCCGGTGTAGGGGCGGATTTTATACCCGCCCATCGCCGCAAATTGGCGGTATCCTCGCGGGACGATATAGAATCGTCCCCTACGGCACGCCGCAGGTTCGTGCATAAGCCCGCGGTAGCGGACAACCCCCGCCCTACGAACACGCCAAAAGATACTTCAAATTCCGTCGCGCGTGAGCGCGACTCCTTGTCTCTTCTCTTTTCACTTTTCACTTTTCACTGCCCTATTGCGAGCGCCCGCCGCACCATATCGAGCGCGTGGGAGGCGGCGAGGGTGCGGATGACGGCGCGGTCGCGCGAGCCGAGCGAGAGCGCCCGCACCTCGGTGCCGCGCTCGCTGCTGCAGGCGACGAACACGGTGCCGACCGGATGCCCTTCGCAAGGATCGGGCCCGGCCGCTCCTGTGACGGCGACGCCGAAATCGGCACCCGAAAGCGCCCGCACCCCTTGTGCCATCGCGGTCGCCGTTTCGGCGCTGACGGTGCCGGTGCGGTCGATCGTGTCCTGCGGCACGCCGAGCACGCGGTGCTTGATCTCCGCGTTATAAGCCGCGACGCCGCAGCCAAAGACGGCGGACGCGCCGGGAACAGACGTGATCCGTTCGGCAATGAGCCCGCCGGTGCAGGATTCCGCCGTCGCCACCGTTTTACCGGCGACTTTCAGGCCGTCGACGACCGCTTGCTCGAGCGAGTCGACGTCCACGCCATAGACGGCGTCCCCGAACAAAGAGAGCAGCTCGACGATCGTCGGCTGACAGCGGGCGTCCGCTTCGGCGGCGGTGTCGCCGCGCGCGGTGACACGAAAATACATCTCGCCGTCCTTCGCATAGGGCGCGACGGTCGGATTCTCGCTTTGAAGCCATGCGGCCGCTTTTTCGGCCGCCGCCGATTCGCCGACTCCGAATACCCGCACATAATGCGAGCGCAGCACCCCGTCTGCCAGCGCGTCGAGATAGGGCGCGGCGTAGGATTCAAACATGGGAATCAGCTCCCGCGGCGGGCCGGGGAACAGCAGCACGCGTTTGCCGCCTTTTTCCATCGCGCAGCCGGGCGCGGTGCCGTGGTCGTTTGGGAAGACGACGCCGCCACTTATCGGCAACATCGCCTGTTTTTGGTTGCTTTTCGGCATCATCCGCCCCGAACGGGCGTAATAGTCGAGGATGCGGTCAAGGCTCGGCTGATGGAGGCAAAGCTCCACGCCTAAGGTTTTCGCGGCGATCTCTTTGGTCAGATCGTCCGGCGTGGGCCCGAGTCCGCCGCACAGCAGCACGAGCTCCGCCCGCGACAAAGCGAGCGTCAGCGCCGCTTCCAGCCGGGCGGGGTTGTCCCCCACCGTCTGGCGGTGGCACAGCGCGATCCCGCGGGCGGCGAGCTGCTGCGACAAATAGCGGCTGTTGGTGTCCAGCACGTCGCCGAGCAGCAGCTCGGTACCGACGGCGATAATTTCCGCGATCATAACGCAAGGCCTCCTTGCCAAGAACCCGAAAGTGTGATAGAATTACACCGTGAATGTGATCGAGCGGCCGGACGGTTCATAGCGGCGGGTCTTGACCCCCGCCATGTCAAGCATCCGTCTTGCGGCGCGCTGCGCGTCGGTGTCGTGGTATTTGTCGTCGTAATAGATGATTTCCTTGATACCCGCCTGAATGATCGCTTTGGTGCATTCGTTGCAGGGAAAGAGGGTGACATAGACGGTCGCGCCCTGCAGTGATGTGGTCGCCGCGTTCAAAATCGCGTTGAGCTCTGCGTGGCAGACGTACATATATTTGGTGTCGAGCGGCGCTCCTTCGCGTCCCCACGGCATCTCGTCGTCCGCGCAGCCGGTCGGCATCCCGTTGTAGCCGAGCGACAAAATTTTCTTTTGCGGGCTGACGATGCAGGCGCCCACCTGCGTCGAATTGTCCTTGCTGCGCATCGCGGACAGCACCGCGATTCCCATAAAATATTCGTCCCACGAGATATAATCTTGGCGTTTCATAAAGATAGCCCCTTTCTTTTTTACCTATATAAATTCAGTATAACATACCCAGCGCAAATTGACAAGAAAAAAGGTGAGAGAATGGCAAGAAATAGAACAATCGCGGCGCTGCTTACGGCGGCGCTGCTGACCGGGTGTCTCAGCGGCTGCACGCCGACGCCGCCCGCGACGCCGATCGCGGCGGAGGAAACGCTCGCCTCGCTGCAGAGCGCGCGGGTCGAGACGACCGACATGCCCGCGCCCACCCTGCTGGTCGGCGGAATGGAAGCGATCTTCGAGACGGAGGAGCAGTGCTACTACGCCTCGGTGACCGACGACGCCGAATGGGGCGTGCTGCCGCTCGAGCTGCCCGACGACGAGGGCAAGACGGCGGTATTTGCCGCCGATTTTTCCGCGCAGCGCAAATCGGCGCTGCTGCGCAAAAATGAGCCGATCCCGGTGATGATCTATGACAGCGAGAGCTATCAGATGTACGACCTGAAATTTTCCTCGCTGCCGTTACTCGCGGTGGAGACGAAAGAGTTGCCCGCCTCGCTGCATTACTTTGACGAGGGCGAGGAAGAGGAAGAACCCGTCGAGGCGGCCTTTGCCGACGAGGATCCCATCGGGGTCGAAGAAACGTTTGCCTCGGTGCGGCTGCTCGATCCGCTGGCACAGGAGCACGGCTACGAGCCAAACTGGACGTCCGACGCGCGGCTGCATATCCGTGGGCGCAGCAGCCGGGAATACCCGAAGCACAACTATAAGCTGGAGCTGCTCGAGGAAGACGCCGAAAACCCGGGCGCGCTGGTGGAACGCGATCTGCCGCTGCTCGGGATGCGGTCGGACGGCGACTGGGTGCTCGGCGGGATGTATGCCGAGCCGACCAAGCTGCGGGATATGGCGGCGGCGAACGTGTGGCTCGCCATCACCGCCGACCGCGAAGCCAAAGGGGTCAGCACCGGGTTTCAGCTCCAATATGTGGAATTGTTTATCAACGGGCAGTATCGCGGGCTCTACTTCCTCGGCGAACGCATCGACAAAAAACAGCTCGGCCTTTCAAAAGGCGACCGGATGTATTTTTCGGAAGGCGATACCGGCAAGTGGTACACCGACTTTTTGAATCTGGACAACGACCGCATGGTGCGTCGGGGATATGAACTGCGCTATCCGAAAACGCGCAAAGCGCCCTATGACGAGTGGCAGCCGTTTTCCGATCTCGTCTATTTGATCGACAACGCCGACAACCAGACCTTCAAAGCGGAAGCGGCGAAGATGATCGACTTCGACAGCATCATCGACTACTGGATCTTCGTGCAGACGGCGAGCGCGGTGGACAACCTCATCCAAAACACCTATTACGCGGCCTATAAGCAGGAAGACGGGAGCTACCAATATCAATTTGTGCCGTGGGATTTCGACCAAACCTTCGGCAACCGCTGGGCGGGCGAACCGCCGCTCTTGACAGCGGAGGATTACAATACCTCCGATACCGAATGGTCGTTCTGGATCACCGACCGGCTGCTTCGGAACAACCCGGACGATTTCCGCGCCCGGCTGCGGGAGCGGTATGAAACACTCCGCAAAACGGTGATCAGCGACGACGCGTTGATGGGCTACATCGAGGACGCGCAAACGGCGGTGCACGCCTCCGGCGCCTTCGAGCGCAATCGTAAATGCTGGCCGGACGGCGGCTATCAGGACGATTTGACCGAGCTGCGGCGGTATGTCCGCAACCGGATGGCCTGGCTGGACAGCGAGGTCAAGACACTTTAAAAGGAGAGACGACCGATGGACGAGATTCTCATTCGCGGGCTGCGGGTGTACGCCTACCATGGCGTGAACGCCGAGGAAAAGGAAAACGGCCAGCCGTTTGAGCTGGATATCGCGCTTCGAGCCGATCTGCGCGAGGCCTGCGCGACCGACGATTTGAGCCGCACGATCAACTATGCCGCCGTCACAAAGTGCGCCACCCGCACGATGCTCTCGGAGAAAAACGACCTGATCGAGCGGGCGGCCGAGCGGGTGGCCGCGGCGATTCTCACGGAATTTCCGGCCGACGAAGTCACCGTGACCCTCAAAAAACCGCAAGCGCCGGTCAACGCCGATTTTGAGTATATGGCGGTGCGGATCACCCGCCGGAGGGATGGGCGATGAAGGTGCTTTTGGGACTTGGGGGCAACCTCGGGGATGTGGGAGGCACGATGGACGAGGCGCTCATCGCGATCGCCGCGCTGCCGGGGACGACGGTGCTGCGGCAAAGCGGGCGGTATCGCACGGCGCCGATAGGGGTTCTCGATCAGCCGGATTTTCTCAACGCGGTCGCGGAGATCGAGACGTCGCTCTCGCCGCGCGCGCTGCTCGGCGCTTGCCTCGGTATTGAGGCGGCGTTTCATCGGCTGCGCACCATCAAAAACGGCCCGCGCGTGATCGATATCGACCTGCTGCTTGCCGACGGCGCGGAAAGCAACGATCCCGAATTGACGCTGCCCCATCCGCGGATGAGAGAGCGGGCATTCGT
>JAFTBJ010000073.1 GCA_017455295.1 Clostridia bacterium | reverse complement strand
GACAGGATACGGACCATTTAAAGAAAAGAAGTAACAAAGACGCGGCTGGCAGACCGCATTACGCGTTTGACGCGTCTGCGAGGAACAGAGGGCTATGCCCGCATAAGAAAAACCACCCGTTTTACGGGTGGATGTTTATTCTGCGCCCCTGCAGAATTAATAATTTGTTTGCATTTTTCTTTGCAAAAGCCGTTGAAAATCATCGAATAATTTGATACAATAATTTTAAATGTAACCTAAAAGGAGAAGAAGGCTATTTTGCCTTTTTCGCATGTGACATATGGGATCTGGGGAGGCGTAAAACGATGTCGGCTGTGCGCGTCATAACAACAGAAGAATTGGCTGCGCAGCACTCGTTTGAAGAAACTGTTCGCGCGTTTTATGAAGAGCGGCTGGGCGGCTTGGTGCCGATCGCATGTGTACGCACATACGGCTGCCAGCAAAACGTCAGCGATTCGGAACGGATTAAAGGGATGCTGGCCGCGATGGGGTTTGGCTTTTCGGACGATCCGGAACAAGCCGATTTGATTTTGTTCAATACCTGTGCCGTGCGGGAACATGCAGAGGATCGCGTGTTCGGCAATGTCGGTGCGCTGAAGAATCTAAAACGCCGCAAGCCGCATTTGATGATTGCGCTTTGCGGCTGTATGGTGCAACAGGAACATATTGCCGAAAAATTTCGTCAAAGCTATCCGTTTGTCGGCCTTGTTTTCGGCACGCATGTGCTGTATCGGTTTCCCGAGTTGCTGGCCGGTGCTCTCCTGTCCGGCAAGACGTCGGTTGTCATTCCGCAGGAGGACGGTAACGTCGCCGAGGGCATCCCGGTGCGGCGTGACGGCCATTTCAAAGCGTGGTTGCCCATCATGTACGGCTGCAACAATTTCTGCACTTACTGCATCGTGCCATATGTGCGGGGTCGTGAACGCAGCCGTTCACCGGAAATCATTTTGGAAGAAGCACGGCAGCTTGTGCAGGATGGCTATAAAGAGATTACCCTGCTCGGTCAGAACGTCAATTCCTATGGAAAGGGCGAGGCGCACGGCGTGGATTTTCCAGAGCTTTTGCGGCGTATCAACGCGATCGAAGGCGATTTTTTGATCCGGTTCATGACGTCGCATCCAAAGGACGCTACACCGAGATTGTTTGATACGATCGCCGCATGCCAAAAAGTTTCCCGCCATTTTCATCTTCCGTTTCAATCGGGGAGCACGCGGGTACTGAAGGCTATGAATCGCGGATATACGCGGGAAGATTATTTGCAGTTAATCAAATATGCCCGTTCTGTGATCCCGGATATTTCCTTTACCAGCGATGTGATTGTCGGATTTCCGGGTGAAACCCGCGAGGATTTTGAACAAACGCTGTCTTTGATTGAGGAAGTCGGCTTTACGTCGCTTTTCACATTTATCTATTCGCCGCGCAAGGGTACCCCGGCTGCCGAGATGCCGGATCCCGTTTCGCCGCAGGAAAAGGTTCAATGGTTTCAGGAGATGACGGCGCTGCAGGAACAATTGTCGGCTTGCCGCACAGCGGCGATGGTCGGCAAAACGTATCCGGCGCTGATCGAATCGTCCGCCGGTGCGTTTTTGGAAGCGCGACTGCCGGATAACACGGTCGTGCGGGTACAAGGCCCCGATTCTCTGATCGGGCAGCATGTGGATGTCATGGTCACCAAGGCCAAAAGCTGGGTATTGACCGGCGAGATTTTAGCATAAGGAGAAACACTATGATGACAGATCAATTGCTTGAAATGGCACGCGATATGGGGGAAGCGATCCAAATGGACGATCGTTTCGTGGAATTGCAGATGGCGCAAGCCAAAGCGGATGAAGACGAAGAGCTGCAGGCGCTTGTCGGAGAATTCAACGTCAAGCGCATCGCCTTGACCACAGAAAGCACCAAGGACGATCGCGACGAAGCAAAAGTGAAACGGCTCGATGACGAGCTGCGTGCGGCGTATGACCGTGTGATGGCTAACGAAAGCATGCAGGCCTTTTCGGCGGCGCGTGCGGCGATGGATTCGCTGCTTTCGGATATCAGCCGCATCCTGCGCCTGTCGGCCCAAGGGGAAGATCCGCGCAAGATCGAAGGCGCGGCGACTTGCGGCGGCAACTGCGGAAGCTGCGGCGGCTGTCATTGATCATTTCATTCGGAAAGAAGGGGATCATCTGTGGCAGAAATGACGCCGATGATGAAACAATATCTGCAAATCAAAGAGCAATACCCCGATACGATCCTGTTTTACCGTCTCGGCGATTTTTATGAAATGTTCTTTGACGACGCCAAACTTGCCTCTGCGGAACTGGAATTGGTGCTGACCGGCCGCGACTGCGGACTCCCGGAAAAGGCGCCGATGTGTGGTGTGCCGTTTCATGCATGTGAAACCTACATCGCCAAACTGGTTTCTAAAGGCTATAGAGTCGCAATATGCGAGCAAACAGAAGATCCTGCATCGGCAAAAGGTATTGTGCGGCGGGAAGTGATTCGGGTGGTTACTCCCGGCACGGTGATTGAGAGCAGCATGCTCACCGAAGGCGAAAACAATTATCTGGCCGTGATGATCAAAACCGTCGCCGGAGCCGGCCTTTGCTTTGCCGATTGTTCTACCGGCGAAATCTATGCGACGCAGCTGTCCGGTGAGGACGTTTCCAAACGTGCCATCGATGAATTCGGGCGGTTCCGTCCGACCGAGATTCTGATCGACGAGACGACCAAACGCGATATGACGCTGCTCGGCTTTTTCTATCAGCGCCTGCTGATCAAACCGCAGGTGCTGTCGCCCGATGTGCTGGATTATCCGACCGCTTGCGCGAGTGTACTGGGGCATTTTCACAAACGTTCGCTGACCGAGCTTTCTTTGGAAGAAGCGCCGGCGGCTGTGACGGCGATCGGAGCGTTGATCGACTATCTCCATAAAACGCAAATGAACGGGTTGGAGCGTATCGATCGTCTGGAAGTGTATTCCGATGTGCAGCATATGCACCTTGATTTGACGGCGCGCCGCAATCTGGAATTGGTTGAGACGATGCGCAGCAAGGAAAAACGCGGTTCGCTTTTGGGGGTTCTGGATCGCACCAAAACCGCGATGGGCAAACGCTTGATCCGCACATGGATCGAACGTCCGCTGTTGAATCCCGCCCAGATTTCCCGTCGGCAAAGCGCTGTGGGGGAACTGGTGAAAAAGACGGTGCTTCGCGGCGATCTGCGTGAATCGCTTGCCGCGATCTATGACTTGGAACGCATTATGACGCGGATCGTATATGGCAGCGCCAATGCCAAAGAACTGCGCTCGCTCGCACAAACCATTACCTATCTTCCGCCGATCAAGAAATTGCTGGAAGATGTTTCAGCGTCGATGCTGCAGGATATTCGCCGCGAGTTGGATACATTGGACGATATCCGCGATTTGATTGAGCGGGCGATTGTGGATGACCCGCCCTTTTCGGTGCGGGAAGGCGGGATGATCCGCAAAGGCTATAACGAAGAGATTGACGAACTGAATTTTGAAATGAACGACGGCAAAGGCGTGATTGCTCGCGTCGAAGCCGAAGAAAAAGAAAAAACCGGGATCCGTACGCTCAAAGTGGGCTACAGTCGCACATTCGGATATTATATTGAAGTTTCCCGCTCGTTTGCCGATCAGGTTCCGGAGCATTATATCCGCAAGCAAACGCTGGTCAACGGTGAACGCTATATTACACAAGAGCTCAAAGAGCTGGAAGCGCGGGTGCTCGGCGCAAAAGAACGCGTCATCGCGCTGGAATATCGCTTGTTTACCGAAGTGCGGGAAAAGGTGGCATCGGAGCTGCAACGGGTGCAAATCACCGCGCAGGCGATCGCCAGACTGGATGCGCTTGCGTCTTTCGCCGAGGTGGCTGCCAAAAGCCAATATGTGTGTCCGATCGTGGACAACGGCGATGAGATTATCATCAAAAACGGTCGCCATCCGGTGGTGGAAGCGTTGCTTGATACGCCCTTTGTACCAAACGATACCGCTCTGAACCGCCAGGATCGTGTGATGATCATCACCGGCCCCAACATGGCGGGCAAATCAACTTATATGCGTCAAACGGCGCTGATCGTACTAATGGCGCAAATCGGCAGTTTTGTCCCGGCGGAAAGCGCTACGATCGGCGTGGTTGACAGCATTTTCACCCGCGTCGGTGCATCCGATGATCTGGCGGCCGGTCAGTCGACCTTTATGCTGGAAATGAGCGAAGTGGCGGATATTCTCAAAAATGCCACATCAAAAAGCCTGGTGGTGTTTGATGAGATTGGCCGCGGCACATCGACCTATGACGGCATGAGCATCGCACGAGCGGTTCTCGAATATGTGGCTGATCCGGCCAAAATCGGTGCCAAGACCCTGTTTGCCACGCACTATCACGAGCTGACGGTGGTGGAACAGGAGTTCTCCTGTATGAAGAATTACAGCGTGGCAGTGAAAAAGCGCGGCGACGACATCACCTTCCTGCGCCGCATTGTGCGCGGCCCGGCTGATGAAAGCTATGGCATTGAAGTGGCCAAGCTTGCCGGAATCCCGGATAATGTGGTGGTGCGCGCCAAAGAGATTCTGCGTTCGCTTGATGAAGAGGGAACGCCCGGCCCTGTCAACGTGCAGCAGCGATTCGAGCCGGTGCTCGAGCCGGTGTCGGAAGATGCCGCCGGGCAGCTGTCGCTCTTGCCAATGGCGGAGAGCGGGATTGTGGAGCGGTTGCGCGAAATGGATGTGAATACACTTACGCCCATCGAGGCGCTGCAAACGCTTTATGAGCTTGTAAAAGAAGCACAGTCTTTGTGAAATTTTTTGGCAAGGAGGGGACGATGTGGCAAAAATTCAAGTATTGGATAAACATACGGCGGAATTGATCGCGGCCGGTGAAGTAGTAGAGCGTCCATCCTCCGTGATCAAGGAACTGGTGGAAAACTGTCTGGATGCCGGCGCAACGGCTGTCACTGTGGAGATCAAAAATGGCGGCGTGACGCTGATGAGTGTGTCGGATAACGGCGAAGGAATGGCACGCGAGGATGTTCCGATCGCATTTTTGCGTCATGCTACGAGCAAAGTGCGCACTGCCGATGATTTGGAAGCGATCGGCACGCTTGGGTTTCGCGGAGAAGCGCTGGCTTCCATCGCGGCGGTCTCCCGTGTGGAATTGACTACGAGACGGGAAGAAGACCTGGCGGGGACGCACTATCAAATCGAGGGAGGCGAGCCCGGAGAACTGGACGACCTTGGATGCCCGAAAGGCACGACTATTGTTGTGCGGGATTTGTTTTACAATGTTCCGGCTCGCATGAAATTTCTTAAAAAGGACGTCAGCGAAGGCAACGCTGTGGCGGCGGTAATCGACCGACTGGCGCTGTCGCATCCTGCGGTTCGCTTTCGCTTTATCCGGGATGGCCGCGAGGAATTGAATACCGCGGGCGACGGGGATTTGCATGCTTGTATTTACTCGGTTCTCGGCCGCGATTTTGCCAAATCGCTGCTGCCGGTTTCCTATTCCTTTGACGGCGTGACGGTCAAGGGATTCGTCAATGCACCATCATCGCCTCGCGCCAATCGCACGATGCAGCATTTCTTTGTGAATTCCCGGTATGTCAAGACCCGCACGGCAATGGCGGCGCTTGAGCAAGCTTTCAAAGGATCCATTATGGGAGGCAAGTTTCCGGCGTGTGTGCTGTTTATCGAGCTTGCGCCGGAATTGGTGGACGCCAACGTACATCCGGCCAAAGTGGAGATCCGCTTTGTCAATGAAAAGCCGGTTTTTCAAGCGGTCTTCCATGCTGTTAAAACGGCGCTTGAAGGCCAAACACGCATAAAAGCAACAGGAACAGCGCCGGCAAAAGAGATGCCGCCGATCGCACAGATGCGCTGGGAAGAACAGCCTCCTGCGACTCCTGTTGTTTCTAATCTGCCGAAATCACCTGTTAGGACATCGGCGCCGGATATTTTTGTGGACGAGCCGGAGGCCGGCCCTGTTTTAACGATCCGGGATGCATCGGCTCAATGGGGCGATCTGCCGCGAGAAGATTGGACGGCGTCGCTACCGAGAACTACGACTCCGAAAGAACCGACCAAAGCATCAAACCCCCCGGTACAGCCAACGGCTGCCCCGACAAAAGCTCCGGAAACGACCGTGGCAGTGGTAGAGCAGAAAACGGCGGCGCTCTCGGTGCGGTATATCGGTGAATTTTTTAAGACCTATCTCCTGGCGGAGATGAATGACGAATTGTATATCATCGACAAACATGCGGCGCATGAGCGCATGATCTATAATCAGCTGAAAGAATCGTCTCATGCAGACACGCAGCAGCTGTTGTCGCCGGTTCCGGTCACTCTCGGACGGGAGGAATATGCGGCGCTGCTGGCCGAACTTTCTGTGTTGACAGAAGCCGGTTTCGATGTGGAAGATTTCGGCGGCAGCGAAGTATTGGTTCGTGGGATTCCAATGATGCTGTCCGGCTGTGATATCGCTGCTACGCTGCAGGAAATTGCCGGCGGATTCCTGGATGGCGGCCAGACGCTGAAGGTATCCAAGCTGGAGTGGATCTATGCATCGACCGCTTGCCGTGCTGCTGTCAAAGCCGGCAATATCAACAGTTCGTATGAATTGGCAAAATTTGCAGAGCGAGTTTTGCGAAACAACGATATCCGCACTTGTCCGCACGGTCGACCGGTATGTTTTGCGATGACCCGGCAGGAAATAGAAAAACGGTTTGGACGGATTGTTTGATATGGAAAACGTGAAAGCGGATGCGGCACACAAGGATTTGATCGTGATAGCGGGGCCGACCGCGTCCGGAAAGACGGCGTTGGCCGTATCGCTGGCGGAAGCGCTTGACGGTGAGGTCATATCGGCCGATTCCATGCAGGTTTATCAAGGCATCCCTATCTCTACAGCTCAGCCAACCACCGAGGAGATGAGGGGCATTCCGCACCATCTGATCGGGTATGTGCCGCTTTCGGAGCCATACAGTGTCGCTCGCTATGCGGTTGACGCACGTCAAACAATCGACGATTGCCTCAAGAGGGGAAAGTGTCCGATCCTGTGCGGCGGTACCGGGCTGTATATTGCGGCGGTGACCGATAATGTTCTTTATGAAGGCCAAGATGCGTCCGATACGGCAGCGATTCGAGAACGCTTGCAGGCCGAGTGTCGACGTGTCGGCGAAGACGTTATGCTGGAGCGGCTGCGTGCGGTTGATCCGGTGCTGGCCGAAAAGCTGCACCCGAATGATCGAGGGCGGGTCATACGCGGACTGGAAGTGTATGAGCTGACAGGGGAGCGGATGAGTGATCTGCAGCGTCGACAAGCTTCTGCAACGCCTCGATATGCTTTTGAAATGCTCGTTTTGGACTTCCATGATCGGGCTGCTTTGTATGATCGTATTGACCGCCGCGTCGATCAAATGATGAAACAGGGGCTGCTGGAAGAAGCAAAATCGGTTCTTTCTTCGCCGTTCCCGACGGCGGCGCAGGCGATCGGATGCAAGGAACTTCGTCCCTATTTTGAAGGAAGCTGCACTTTGGAAGAAGCGATTGAACAGTTGAAAAGAGGTACACGACGCTATGCCAAACGGCAATTGTCGTGGTTTCGTCGGCTGGAATCGGCGACACGCCTTTATGTGGATGAATACCCGTCGGCCACTGCGCTGTTCAACGCGGTGTTGGCGATTTTGAAATGATGCTGTAAGAAGGAGAACACAACGTGGAGAATTTTGCAAAACGTTTGCTGATGGTGATTGCTGCATTGTTGCTGCTCGGATACGTCGGATATCAAATCTTTTTGGTGGCGTATACGCCTGTGAAGGTGGAGACAGCGATCTCGTGGAGTGAATATGAGACGATCGATGCCGATGGCTTGATTGTCCGGAGCGAGACGACGGTGCCGCTGAATACCGGGGGATATGTGTATTATGTGACCTCCAACGGCAGCCGGGTGGCAAAAAACGGCTCGATTGCCGATATTTATGCGGATGAAGACAGCGCGACTGCGCAGAAGGCCATGCTGCATCTTGATGAGATGATCGACGATCTGACAGCCATTCAGGAGCAGGGCAAGAACAGCCCTACCAGTGTGAATATGCTCAATACACAGATGAAGCGACTGCAATCGGAATTGATTGCTGTCTCCTCATCATCGTCTTTCTCCGGACTCGACGACTTGTCTTCTCAGCTTTTGTCCATTCTCAACAAACAGCAGATTACGATCGGACGAGTCTCGGATTTTTATGAACGGATTGCGTTGCTCAAAGAGAAGCGTGCGCAGCTGGCAGCATCGGTAAAAGGAGCAGGTACGGCGGTAAAATCGCCTGTAGCTGGGTATTTTGTCAATACGATTGATGGGTACGAAACGACGCTGACAGCGGATATGGTAACAAATATTACGGTCGACGAAATCCAAAATGCCCTGAAGGAAACGCCGGAGAATCCGAACGGTTACATCGGCAAAGTAGTCAGCAGTTACGAGTGGTATTTAACATGTGTAGTACCGGTGGAAAAACTGTCGGCTTTGTCGATTGGCAGCAGTATGCGTATCCGGCTGCCGTTTGTATCCAGTGACCCGATCCCGGTTACACTGGTTGCGGAAAACCGCGATCGTGACGGAAATGCCGCCCTGGTATTTCGGTCGGACTACATGTCGGCCGAACTCTCCAATATCCGCAAAGAGCAGGTGCAGATCCTGATCAAAGAGCACAGCGGCCTGCGTGTACCGGACGAGGCGGTGCATTTTGATGAAAACGGCGACGTCGGTGTGTTTGTTCAGGAGGGCAATTTGATTTTGTTCCGGCATATTCGTGTGATCTATCACAGCGAAACGGAAGCATATTCGATTTGCGCGATCATGTCGGATGAGGAACAAGAGAAAAAAGACGGGGATAAAGAGTACCTCCGCTTGTACGACGATATGGTGGTGGAAGGAAAGAATTTGTATGACGGAAAAATTGTACACTGACGATGAGCGGCGCGTGATTGCACAATATCAGCGCGTTTGCGAAACGGTTGCGGCAGCTTGTGCGCAGGCTGGACGGGCTTTTGAAGATGTGACACTGATCGGTGTGACCAAAACAGTGGCGCCGCCGCTTATCAACGCGGCAATTGACGCCGGACTGCGGGCAATCGGCGAAAACCGGGTGCAGGAATACCTTTCTAAGAAAGAGGATCTTCACCTCGAGGACGTGACACGTCATCTGATCGGACATCTGCAAACGAATAAAGTGCGGCAAATCGTAGGAGAAGTGGATATGATCCAATCGGTGGACAGCGAGAAGCTGGCAAGCGCGATCGAGAGAGTTTCGGCTGAGCGCAGGATCGTGACACCGGTTTTGGTGGAAGTCAATATTGGAGGAGAGGAAAGCAAGTCCGGCGTCGCTCCGGAGCAACTGGAGGAGCTTTTGTATAAAATGGCGGATTTTTCTCACATTTCCGTCCATGGTTTGATGACCATCCCGCCGATTTCCGACACGGAAACAAAAAAAAGACATTATTTTTCAAAAATGAAGCAACTGTTTATTGACATTCGGGGCAAAAACATCCATAATATAGATATGCGTGTTTTATCGATGGGAATGTCCGGTGATTATGTCAGCGCCATTTTGGAGGGTGCGACGATGATCCGGGTCGGTACAGCCATTTTCGGAGAGCGCTTCTATGTGTAACGATCCACACTTCGGTTTGTGCAAAATTTATTGAGGTTTATTATATAAGACGGAGGGAAAAGATATGAGTACTACGAATTCGGAGGAGAAAAAAATGGGGCTTTTTGAAAAATTAAAGAGATTGTTCACTGGTACGGAAGATGAAGAGTATGACGATTACGATCAGGAGACGGACTTTGTGTCCCGCAGCAGTGAGCGCCACAGCGAACGCCGCGAGACTACTACGACGGACAGCCGCCGCAACAAAGTTGTCAACATCCATGCGACTACGCAGTTGCAGGTGGTGCTGGTCAAGCCGGAACGCTTTGATGATTCCAGTTCCATCGCCGATCATCTGAACGAAAAACGTACCGTCGTTCTTAATCTGGAATCTGCCTCCAAGGACGTTTCCCGCCGCATTCTTGATTTTTTGAGCGGCGTTGCTTATGCGAATGACGGACAGATCAAACGGGTGGCAAACGCTACCTATATCATTACGCCGAGCAATATCGGTGTGATGGGCGATCTGCTTGATGAATTGGAGAACAATGGGCTGTATTTCTGATCCGAATACAGCACGGCTTTTGGCGCGTGTAGAAGATGCGGTTTGCCGAGCGGATGAGCTGGCTATCCCTACCTTCATCGGCTTTTTAAGCGAAGAAGAAACGGCGGAGATTTTGCAGGTGCTGCCGCGTCTGTGTTCCGGGCACGATGTCGTTTGGCGCTTTTTTGGCGGGGCGACGGCTGCGCAGCGAGTCGTATGGGGCGTTGCCGATAGCGAGCATTTGCTGTCAAATGAGGATTTTCCTATCCTGCCTTTAGCGATCCGCTATCGCAGGCAGGCAACGATATCTCATCGAGATATATTGGGAAGTCTGCTTGGGTGCGGCTTGCGGCGAGAAGCGATCGGCGACATAATATGCGGCGACGGTTTCGCTGTGGTGTATGTCCATCGTGAGCTTGCGCCTTATATCGCGGATACGCTCGATAGAGTCGGCCGAGAAGGGGTATCGGTTGAATGGCCGTATGTAGGTGAACTGCCCTGCCGTGTGTCGTTTCGTCCTATCGTGGGAACCGTCGCGTCACCGCGGCTGGATGCGGTTTTGAAAGTGCTTCTTTCTTGCTCCCGTGAGCAGGCTGCCGATTTGGTGAAGGCTGGCCTTGTGCAGGTAGATCATCGTCTGCAGCTTTCCGGAAGTATGCCACTAAAGCCGGGACACATTCTGTCGATCCGCGGAAAAGGCAAGTTCATTATAGACGAGTGTTCACAAAGCACAAAGAAAGGACGTTTAGTCTTGAAAGCAAGGCAATATATATAATATTTCACACAATAACGTAGGAGGAAACAACGATGTATACTGCAACGGAGATTCGAAACATAACATTTACCAAGGGCGTCGGCGGCTATAAAGTTTCGGAGGTGGACGTATTTGTCGACCGCTGTGCCGATACAGTGGAAGCCCTGACACGGGACAAGGAAGAACTGAACAAAAAACTGACCGTTCTTGCGGATAAAGTACAAGAGTATCGCCGTGACGAAGACAGCATCCGCTCGGCACTTCTCAGCGCGCAGCGCCTTGGCGATTCGGTTGTCCGGGATTCCAATCAAAAGGCCGAAGAAATTATTGCGGAAGCGCAGCGTAAAGCGGAAGAGATCGTTGCGGCTGCGAAGCGCGATGCCGCTCATTATGAAGCAGAGCTGGAGCGCCTGAAAAGAGAAATCAGTGATTTTAAAGCGGATATTCTGTCGCTTTATAAAGATCATCTTTCGTTGATCAAGGCGATTCCGGAAGTGCAGACGGAAAAGCCAGCCGCACCTGCTGTCCCTGCCGAGCCGACTGAAGAAGCCGCACCTGTCGAGGATGCTGCACAGCCGACAGAAGAGGAGACCTCCGACGAGGAGCCTGCACAGGAGGATGCTCCGAAATCGAGATTTGCCAATCTGAAATTTGGCGAAGATTATGATATTGGCGAGGATGACGATTGATTCCTGCCTGTTTGATAACCCCATGACCGGGCCGCCGCAAGATTTACGACGGGCCGGTCGCTTCACGAGAACATCGTTGCGTTGCCGACGATGAAAGAGAGGTAAGATCTATGGCTGAACAAGACTATAACCAGACGCTGCAATTGCCGGTTACAGAATTTCCGATGCGCGCCGGACTTCCGACGCGTGAACCGGAGATGCTCAAGAGCTGGTACAAGGCCGATATTTATGGCGAGCTGATGAAGAAAAATGAGGGAAAACCTCTTTGGGTGCTGCACGACGGCCCTCCATATGCGAACGGTGATATCCACATCGGCACGGCTCTGAACAAGATCATCAAAGATATGATTGTGCGGTATCGCAATATGAGCGGCTGGAAATCACCGTTTGTACCGGGATTTGACACGCACGGTTTGCCGATCGAGCTGAAAGCACGCGCTAAAGTGGGGACCGAGAAAGCCGCGACCATGTCGGCGGTGGAGCTTCGCCGCCTTTGCCGCGAGTTTGCGCTTGGGTATGTTCGGGGACAAACCGAGCAGTTCCAACGGTTGGGCGTATTGGGAGAATGGGACCATCCCTATTTAACGCTTGCCCATGATTTTGAAGCGCGGCAAATCGAAGTGTTTGGCGAAATGGCTTTGAAAGGCTATATTTATAAAGGCCTGAAACCGGTCTATTGGTGCCCGGATTGTCAAACAGCGCTGGCGGAAGCGGAGATCGAATACGGAGAAGATCCTTGCTATTCGATTTATGTAAAATTCCAGGTGACGGATGATAAAGGTATTTTTGCAAGCAAGGGCATCGATCCGTCAAACGTGTATTTTGTCATCTGGACAACGACGACATGGACGCTCCCTGCCAATGTAGCGATTTGCCTTGGCCCAGATTTTACCTATCAAGTGCTCAAGAGCGGCGACAGTTATTATGTCATGGCGGATGCGCTTAGTGCGGCAGCCATGGCACAGGCCGGTTTGACCGACTATGAAGTGGTGGCGACTTTCCGCGGTGCCGAGTTGGAATACATGAAGGTACAGCATCCCTTCCTGGATCGTCAATCCTTGGTGATTGTCGGGGATCATGTGACGCTTGAAAGCGGTACCGGCTGCGTGCATACGGCGCCGGGACATGGCGTGGAAGATTTTGAAGTCTGCAAAAAATACCCGGAGATCCCCATTGTTGTGCCGGTCGATTCGCTTGGCCGCATGACGGAGGAAGCGGGTGCACAATTTGTCGGCATGAAGACGGACGATGCGAACAAAGCAATTGCGCAGCAGTTGGAAGACAGCGGCAATCTCTTTGCGATGCAGAAGATCATCCACCAATATCCGCATTGCTGGCGCTGTAAAAAACCGGTGCTGTTCCGCGCAACAGATCTATGGTTCTGTTCGGTGGAAAGCTTTAAAGACGAAACGCTGGAACAAATCAAAGAAATCCGTTGGATGCCGGCTTGGGGCGAAAACCGTATCAGTTCTATGGTGAGCGATCGCTCCGACTGGTGCATTTCCCGTCAGCGCCTGTGGGGTGTGCCGATCCCGATTTTCTATTGCGAAGATTGTGGCAAACCGATCATTGATCAAACATTTATTCAAGCGGTTTCGGATCTGTTCCGTGCGGAAGGTTCTGACGGGTGGTATACGCATACGGCTGCCGAGATCCTGCCGGATGATGCGGTTTGTCCGCATTGCGGCGGGCACTCTTTCCGCAAAGAAAGCGACATTATGGATGTCTGGTTTGATTCCGGATCGTCCCATGTCGCGGTGCTGAAGGAACGCCCTTATCTCAAATGGCCGGCGGATCTTTACATGGAGGGCGGCGATCAATATCGCGGGTGGTTCCAAAGCTCGTTGCTGACGGCGGTCGCCTATACGGGAAAAGCGCCGTATAAAGCGGTTTTGACGCACGGATGGGTCGTGGACGGCGAAGGAAAAGCTATGCACAAATCAGCCGGAAACGCCATTTCGCCGCAGGAAGTCATCAAACAATATGGAGCGGATATTTTGCGCTTGTGGGTGGCCTCTCTCGATTATACGGTGGACGCGCATCTTTCGAAGGAGATCCTCAAGCAACTCTCCGAAGCATATCGCAAGATCCGCAACACTGCTCGCTTTATTCTGGGGAATATCAGCGACTTTG
>JAFTBJ010000072.1 GCA_017455295.1 Clostridia bacterium | reverse complement strand
TGCACCTCGGGGTCGGGGGACAGCACACCGATGATGTGAGGTGCAAAGATATACAGCAGCACACCGCCGAAAGTCATCACGATAACGCCCGATAAGGTGGACAGCCAGGCAAGTTTTTTGGTCAAATCAAACCGTCTGGCGCCAATCGATTGTCCAATCATGGTAGTAGCGGCGGCGCTGATTCCATAGCCCGGCATATAGCAAAAGCTTTCGGCGTCGATGGAGAAGATGTGCGCCGCGAGGGACGCATTGCCGAGCGGGGAGATGATGCGGGTAAACGCGATATAAGCGGAACAGGTGACGATCTGCTCGACCGCAACCGGCCAGGCAATTTGCCACGCTTTTTTCAAATCCGTGGCGGAGAAGACCGCTTTTTCACCTTTTTGCAGCCGGAGAATCGGCGAACGGAAAAGGAGGTAGTAAAGCAGCATCAGCGAGGTGAGAAGCTCTGCCAAAGCGGTGCCGAGTGCTGCGCCCATCACACCGAGCCCGGCACCCGGGATCCACAGAGAAAGACCAAAGAGCGTATGGGTGCGGGAAGGGAAAATGAACAAAGCGTTGAACAGTACGTCCATGCCGCACATCACGATCTCCAGCGCACCCGGTACGGCCATATTGCCGCTGCATTCGATCATACCGGCGGCAATCGAGTTGAGCTGTACCGCCGGGAGAGACAAGGCGAATACCAAGAAATAGATCGTGGCGTTATATTGGATATCCGGGCTGCCGCCAAGCCATATCGGTAAAAACGGGCTGATTGATGCGGCGATTACGGCCAAGACTGCGCTGAACAGTAACGCGACGATCAAGCCGATTTTGACAAGGTTGCGGGCGCCGCGTTCATCTTTGGCGCCGACGCGTTTGGCAATCTCCACGGTGAAACCCATCCCGGCTGCCATGCAAAGCCCGCCGAGCAGCCAGGTGCTGGAGGAAGAAAGGGCAATGGCGGCGGAATCCGCCGCACCAAGCCGCCCGACCATGGCGGCGTCGATGTACTGCATCACGATGACGGAGATCTGCGCGAGAATAGCGGGAATGCTGAGCCGCACGATCATCGCGATTTGATCGCGCAGCGAAAGAGGAGCGCCGTCCCGCATTTTGGAAAGATATGGATTTTGCATAGTGGGACCTCCCTTGCGCTTGAATAAATATATTATATCAAAGCGACCGATTGGGTGCAAGAAAAATCCAAAATTCTCACATTTTTCTGCTTGACAAGTGAAAATGAGTGTGCTATACTCAGGTAAACCGATGAGGAAGAGTGAGTAGATTTTCAAGGTTGCTTCCAAAGAGAGCCGCTGTTGGTGGAAATGCGGCGAAGCGCGGAAAGTCGAATGGACTTCTGAGGGCGAGCGGAAACGGACGAAGGCGTCCTTAGTATGTAAGCCGGAGTGGACCTCCGTCATCAAAGTCAGCGTAGTGATGGCTATGCGTAAGAGGGCGCAGACAATGCGTCAAGCCGGGTGGCACCGCAGGAATGAGATTTTCAGTCCTGTCCCAGCAAAGAAAGCTTGGGACAGGACTGTTTTGTTTTGTCCCGCAAACCAAAGTGCCGTGCGGCAACCCCGCACAAAGAAAGGAGCCTGATGAACATGGCTGAAAACAAAATCCCGTACAAAATCTATCTGAGTGAGACCGAGATCCCGCAGAATTGGTACAATGTCCGCGCCGATATGAAAAACAAACCGGCGCCGCTTCTCAATCCCGGCACCCATCAGCCGATGACGGCGGAGGAACTAGAAGGCGTGTTCTGCGCCGAGCTCGTGCAGCAGGAACTGGACAACGAAACGGCTTATATCCCGATCCCGCAGGAGATCCAGGATTTCTACAAAATGTATCGTCCGGCGCCGCTGGTCAGAGCGTATTGCCTTGAAGAAAAGCTCGGAACTCCCGCAAAGATTTATTACAAATTTGAGGGCAACAACACGAGCGGTTCGCACAAGCTCAACTCTGCGATCGCGCAGGCGTACTATGCGAAGAAGCAAGGCCTCAAAGGCGTGACCACCGAAACGGGCGCCGGTCAATGGGGCACCGCGCTGTCGATGGCGTGCTCCTATTTCGATCTCGACTGCAAAGTGTATATGGTCAAGGTCAGCTATGAACAAAAACCCTTCCGCCGCGAAGTGATGCGCGTCTACGGCGCGTCGGTCACCCCGTCTCCGTCTGACACGACAAACGTCGGCCGCAAGATTTTGGCGGAGCACCCGGGAACCACCGGCAGCCTCGGCTGCGCGATCTCCGAAGCGGTCGAAGTCGCGGTCTCCAACCCCGGCTATCGCTATGTGCTCGGTTCGGTTCTCAATCAGGTGCTGCTGCATCAGAGCGTAATCGGCCTCGAAACCAAAGCGGCGCTTGATAAATACGGCGTCAAGCCGGACATCATCATCGGCTGTGCCGGCGGCGGCTCCAACCTCGGCGGCCTCATCTCGCCGTTTATGGGCGAAAAGCTGCGCGGCGAAGCGGACTACCGCATCATCGCCGTCGAACCGGCGTCCTGCCCGAGTTTCACGAGAGGCGTCTATGCCTATGATTTCTGCGACACCGGTATGGTGTGCCCGCCTACGGTGGTCTGAATCGTCTGCAAACTCTGCTCGGCAGTGTCAAG
>JAFTBJ010000071.1 GCA_017455295.1 Clostridia bacterium | reverse complement strand
GGAAGAAGGCGAAACCGTCTTCCCGCACATTTTCGGCACCGACGCGGCGGGGCACGACTACTTCATCCGCGTGATCTACGGCACGCGGGTGTCGCTCGCGGTCGGCTTCTTTGCCAGCATCGTGGTGCTGGTGATCGGTATGCTGGTCGGCTCGATCTCCGGGTATTTCGGAGGAAAAGTGGATTTGGTCATCATGCGGTTTGTGGATATCATCTATTCGCTGCCGGATATGCTGATGGTCATCTTGCTGTCCACCGTGCTGAAAATGACGCTCTCGCCGGTGATCGCCGGTACGGCGCTGGAATCGATTGGATCGAACATCATCAGTTTGTTTATCGTGTTTGCGCTGCTCTATTGGGTCGGCATGGCACGCCTTATCCGCGGCCAGATCCTGTCGCTGCGCGAACAGGAATATGTGCTGTCCTCGCGGGCAACCGGCGCCAAAGGCGGCTGGATCATCCGCAAGCACCTCATTCCGAACTGCATCAGTGTTGTCATCATCTCGGCGGCGCTGCAGATTCCGTCGGCGATCTTCACCGAAAGCTATCTGTCCTTCCTCGGCCTCGGCGTCAACGCACCGATGCCGTCGCTCGGTTCGCTCGCTTCCGAAGCGCTCAGCGGCTTGAGCACCTATCCGTATCGACTGGTCATTCCGGCTATCGTGATCTCACTCATCGTGTTGAGCCTCAACCTGTTTGGCGACGGCCTGCGCGACGCGTTCGATCCGAAACTGAATAACTGAGGGAGGGGGAAACGCTATGGCATTGTTGGAAGTCAAACACTTACGCACCTCCTTCTTTACCGACGCCGGTGAGGTCAAGGCGGTCAACGACGTCTCCTTCTCTTTGGATCGGGGCAAGGTGCTCGGCATCGTGGGCGAATCCGGCTCCGGTAAATCGGTGACGGCCTATTCCATTATGCAGATCCTGGCTGGAACAGGCCGGATCGTCGGCGGATCGGTCAAGCTGGACGGCCAGGAGCTGGTCGGCTCCGGCGAAAAAGTGATGAAGACCGTGCGCGGCAATAAAATTTCGATCATTTTCCAGGATCCGATGACCTCGCTGAACCCGACTTATACGATCGGCCGTCAGTTGATGGAAGCGATCCTGTTGCACACCGGCCGCACCAAAAAGCAGGCATATGATCGCGCGGTGGAAATGCTGCGCCTTGTCAATGTCAACGAACCGGAACGCCGGATGAAACAGTATCCTTATGAGTTTTCCGGCGGTATGCGACAGCGCGTGATGATCGCGATGGCGCTTGCTTGCGAACCGGATATTTTGATTGCGGACGAGCCGACCACGGCGCTCGACGTGACCATCCAGGCACAGATTTTGGAATTGATGACCTCCTTGCAGAAAGAACTCGGCATGGCAATCATCATGATCACCCATGACCTCGGCGTGGTGGCGCAGCTTTGCGATGAAGTCATCGTGATGTATGCCGGCTCCATCTGCGAACAGGGGACAGCGGATGAAATTTTCTATAACCCCTGCCACGAATATACCAAAGGCTTGATGCGCTCCATCCCGACGGCGGATACAGCCGGGACCAAGCTGCAGCCAATCACCGGTACGCCGATCGATCTGCTCAACATGCCGAAGGGCTGCCCGTTTGCACCACGCTGCGACAACGCTATGAAGATCTGCATTGGGCATCGTGCCGATCGTATGACGATCAATGAGAATCATGCCGCATCCTGCTGGATGAATGTGAAAGCGCAGATCGACAGCGGCGAGATCGTACTCGAAGGGGAAGGCGGTGAGAACCGTGGCTGATCACAAAGCGTTTATTGAAGTCAAACATTTGAAGGAATACTTCAATATCACCACCGGTATGTTCCGCTCGAGACCTCTTAAAGCGGTGGACGATGTATCGTTCGAAATCAAAAAGGGCGAGACGCTCGGCCTCGTCGGCGAATCCGGCTGCGGCAAAACCACCGTCGGCCGTACGATGCTGCACCTTTACAAACCGACGGGTGGCGAGATCTGGTATAACGGTCACCGCGTCAAAACGGCGGCGGAGATCAAGGCATTCCGCAAGAAAGCGACCATGGTATTCCAGGATCCGTATTCGTCGCTCAATCCGCGTATGACCGTATCCGATATCATCGGCGAACCGCTTGACGTGCATCGCCTTTGCGCCGGTAAAAAAGAGCGTCAGGAACGCATTTTGGAACTGATGGATTATGTCGGCCTCAACAGCGAGCACGCGGCGCGGTATGCGCACGAGTTCTCGGGCGGTCAGCGCCAGCGCATCGGCATCGCGCGCGCCCTTGCCGTCAACCCGGATTTTATCGTTTGTGACGAGCCGGTGTCTGCTCTGGATGTGTCTATCCAGGCGCAGGTCATCAATATGTTTGACGAACTGCAGGAAAAACTCGGCTTAACCTATCTGTTCATCGCGCACGACCTGCTTGTCGTGCGGCACATTTCCGACCGTATCGCCGTGATGTATCTCGGCAAGATGGTGGAGCTCGCGGATGCGGGGGAAATCTATGACCATCCGCTGCATCCCTATTCGCAGTCGTTGCTGTCGGCCGTGCCGGTACCGGATCCGAAGGTGGCGCGCGCCAACAAGCGCATTGTGCTGACCGGCGATATCCCGAGCCCGCTCAACGCGCCGTCCGGCTGCCCGTTCCGCACCCGCTGCCGCTATGCGACGCCGGAGTGCGCCGAATCCATGCCGGAATTCAAGGAAGTGTCCAAAGGGCACTTTGTGGCCTGCCACCATGTGGCGGAAGCCAACTGAGACGGCACGGCTTATATTGTCAGGTTTTATGTGCCGCAAGGCGCATATCAAAAATAATATTTGAGAAAGGAAGGACCTGAAGATGAAAATCAAAAAGATCATGGCTCTCCTGTTGGCAGCCGTCTTCGTGTTCGGCATGACCGCGTGCACGACCACGACCACGACGGACACCGACAACGGCGGCGAGCAGGCGGCTGAGCCGACTTCGATCGCGGTTTCGATCGCGAGTGAACCGGACACCATCGACCCGGCACTCAACTCCGCGGTCGACGGTGCGACGCTGCTGACCCACCTGTTCTCCGGCCTCGCCAAATGGGCGCAGGACGCGAGCGGCAACCTCGAGATCGTCCCGGATGCGGCGACCGCGCTGCCGGAAGGTGTGGAGAATGCCGACGGTACAGTGACCTATACCTACACCCTGCGTGACGGCCTGAAATGGTCGGACGGCAAAGACGTGACGGCGGCTGACTATGCGTTTGCGTGGCAGCGTGCGGCGTCCCCGGCGCTGGCGGCGGACTATGGCTATATGTTCGAAGTCGTCGACGGCTATGACAAGATTTGGGAAACCGACGATCAGGACAACTATGTCAACCCCGACGCACAGCTCAACGTTAAAGCGGTTGATGACAAGACGCTCGAAGTGACGCTGGCGAATGCCGTGGCGTACTGGAACGAGCTGCTGGCGTTCCCGACCTACTTCCCGGTGCGTGAAGACGTCGTCTCCAACGAGTCTTGGGCGACCGATCCGGCTTCCTATGTCTGCAACGGCATGTACACGCTGGATTCTTGGGATCACAACTCCAAGATCACCCTGAAGAAGAACGCGGCGCATCCCGATGCGGCCGAAGTGAAGATGGATACCATCGAGTTCTATCTCTCCGACGATGCGAACAATATGCTCGCCAACTTCAAGAACGGCGAATGGCTGCTCATCGACGACGTTCCCACCGATGAGATCGCGACCCTGAAGACGGAGTATCCGGACGAGTTCTACAATGTCGGCCAGATCGGTACCTATTATGTCTGCTGGAACGTCAATGAGAACATCCTCCCGGCGACCTCCACACTGACCGGCGAGGCGGCGGAAGCGGCGAAAGCGGAGATCCGCAATGCCGTGTCCCTCCTGATCGACCGCAACTACATTGTCGAGCAGATCGCGCAGGGCGGCCAGCTTCCGGCTTCCTCTTTCGTGGCGATGGGCCTGACCGATGCGGACGGCTCCGAGTTCTATAAGAACACCGGCTTCAGCGACAAGTTTGTCGGCTACTATGATACGTCTGCCGAAGCGATCGAAGCGAACTACGCTTCCGCGATCGAGACGCTCAAGAAGTACTACACCTATGACGAAGCTTCCGGCAAATTCACCGACTTCCCGACCATGACCTACCTCTACAACACGAGCGAAGGCCACAAGGCGATCGGCGAATATATCCAGAGCGCTCTCGCGAACGTCGGCATCAACATGACGCTGGAGAACCAGGAATGGGCGACCTTCCTGAACACCCGTAAAGCGGGCGATTACTCCATCGCGCGTAACGGCTGGCTCGCGGACTACAACGATCCGATCTGCTTCCTCGATATGTGGACGACCGCGTCGGGCAACAACGACGTGCAGTTCGGTAAGGGCGACCATGCCGCTCTGAAGGGCTACAGCCTTGATCTGACTGCGTACGGCTATGACACGAAGGTGGAGAACGGCACTTGGGCGGAAACCTATGACGTGCTGATCGCGACCATCAAGAGCTGCACCGACAAGACCAATCGCTATGCGATGATGCACAAAGCGGAAGATATGCTGATGGCGACCGGTTGCCTCACCCCGATCTACTACTACACCGATCTCTACATGCTGTCCTCCTCCGTCAAGGGCTTCTTCTCCAACCCGCTCGGCTACAAGTACTTCATGTACTGCCCGGTCGAGAAATAAGCGAAGAGTCTGCTGACACAATAACCACCGAAAGAACCGCCGCAAAGCAAACTGCTTTGCGGCGGTTTTGCGT
>JAFTBJ010000010.1 GCA_017455295.1 Clostridia bacterium | reverse complement strand
GTTGACATCCGCCGTTGCTTCGTGCTTATCAAACCAGCAATAGGTATCCGTCCAATACTTCGTATCGGTATACACAAAGGCGTCGATATAATCGCCGTTTGCCACCGTACTCGCCAAATTCCAAGGCGACGTATGGTTGATATAATAGCCGTAGCTGCCGCCGTTTTCCACGCCCCAGAGTTTCGAGAGCGACAGGCCATATTGCTCATGGACATACGAACCATAGCCCGCCGCAGCGCCGCCTTCATAATACTGCTCGTGCGCAAGATACAGCGCATCGTTGATGGTCAATGCGTTATCCCCGTCGATGTCGGTCACGGTGACCGGCGCTTGCGTGAGCGACAGATCGTTTGCCGCCGAAATCGTCACATAGACAACCGTCGTGTCCTCGGCAAACGCCGAGAACGGCAAAAGCGCCATCGTCAGCACCAGAGCAAGAAGAACAGAAATTGCTTTTTTCATTTTGAAAGCCCCTCTTTCCATGGCGACTCTAAACATTCGACGCGTTCAGGAGTCGCCATATAATAATAAAAGCACAGCCGAACGTGAGCCATTGTCACACGTTCACGGCTGCGCTTCTTCACACCAAAGAGGGCGCGCCTGAAAAAGATACGGCAGAGTTCCTGACTCATGAGAAGACGGCCATACGCCGTCAAAACGCGCCGAGAACACACGGCACGCTTTTCAAATACAGTAATGGTGGTTGCTCCGGATTCGAACCGGATCATCTTTTACATCTACTCAGTTCACAACTTTTCAATACCGTATCTTTTTGCTATGCGATTTTCTGTATTGTACCACAGTTTTCCCGGTTTGACAACAAGGAATAACAAAATTGTTGCAAAAAATCCCGCGTCTGCCAGCGCACACGCGGGATTTTTGCAAACATCAGAATACAGTAGTGCTGTACACCACGGTCGGCAGCTCGCCGTTATAATTTGTTTTGCTGATCGGGATCAGTAACACGACATCTTCGGTCGCCGGCAAACTGATTACGTCGGTATCGATCCCCCGGAAAATTTCCACCACCGGGTCGCCGTCGATATCGGTATATACCATAGCATCGTGATCATACCCCAAAACCGGCTCGGTAATACTCACACAGAACAAGACGTTTTCCTCAAAGAACGTCTCGTCATAAGCGTCCGCTTTCCCTTGCAGTTCAGGCAGCTCGTCGATCTGCGCACGACCCGTAAAGGCCGTTGTCGGGATCGCCTTATTGGTAAATCCGTTCAAAACAGTGACGAGATACCCGGTATCTGCCGCAGCATAAAGTGCCGGTTCAGAACTTCTGACAACCCTCACCTTATCGAGCCGATCATCCGATTTCGGTACACAGATCAAGGCGACTTTCGGTCCCATAACCGAAATACTGCCGTCATCCACTTTTCCCGACATCACCACCACGGTATTGCCGCTTTGCATGACCGAAGACACCGCGTCGTCTTTGTCGATCGGCGCCACAATCACAGCGTTTTCGGAAAAGAAGGTTTCATTCAAACTCATGTGCAACGATCTAAAACATACGGAAAGATCGGCACGGTCGGCGCGATACGTCTCCCACTCTTCATACGACCGGCATACAGCAGCTTTTGGCGCTGTATCGCCTTCGCCCAGCATCAAATACTCGAGCGTTTCATACGACATTTCTTTGGCAACGCCGATCACATCGGTGCAGTTGAATTTGCGGCTTGTCAGCACCGCATTGGACGCATAATCCTCCCGGTTGATCGGAACCAACACAGGCAAAGACTCTTGCCCCTCTGCATAGACGACATTTTGATCAATCAACCGCATCGTGCCGACCGTGATCGTACCGTCCGCATTGCGGCAAGCAAAGCCTTTTACGCCATGTCCGGTTGCGCGCTCATATTTTGCAAAATAATACAGAACATGATCGGCAAAAAAGGCGTCGTCATACATCGAATAGTCACCGGAGAAAACCGTCGTGTCGGCAAATATTTCTTGAAGCTCTTCGGCGCTTACAATAAACCCGGATCCTCTCGGAAGATTATCCGTAATAAGCGTTGTGCTCTCATACCCGGTAACGCTATAGTCTGCCGCCGCACAACCTTCTTCCAAAAACAGACGGATCTCTTTTTTGCCTTGATCGGCTTTCAGCGCATCATTGCGAGCAAACGATACCATCGCCACCCATGTGTTGCTGTCTTCGGAAATGTTTGGCAGCGTAACCGCAGACGCATCGGTGAAGGTGAGATCGATATGTCCGGAATAGATATCCTCTTTGGTGAGCGTCGCTTTTTCGGCAATCGGCATCGTGACGATGATCAGCGCCCGATTTTGGAAATAGTCAACGCCCATCGTGATGCCGCGTTCGCGGAGTTCTTCGGCGTCGTATTCCTCCATAAACTCGTACCATTCCACCGCGGTGGTAATGACTGTCGCTTGCGGAAGCGCTTTTTCGCTGGCAAACGACAGATAATCGGCTCCGTATGTATAGCTCTTGATAAACTCATCCGGGTCATCGGGATCGCTCAGGCAGTCTTTTTTCAAATCCGCACGCTGACCGCTCACATAACGATAGAAATAGTCCACATCCGCCATGTTCAATGTATCGTTGCAGTCAAAATCACACAGATACTGCTGCGCGTCGGTCAGCGTGCCGCTGCCGCTCACTGCACGATACACCGTCAAAACGTCGATCATATTGACAACCATATCGCCGCTCACGTCGCCGATCACGCGGGTGTCATAGGGGTTATTCCTAAGCTGCGGCAAGGGATAGAAGTAGCCGTTTGGCACGATCATCCAGGTGTTTTCAAAATCAAAGGACCTATATGCCGCCTCGTCGAGATAGGTTTCCTCTTTGAGCATCTCTTCATAGGTGCAGGCGATCGATTCGCTGTCCGGTTTCGGCCCTGTGGACTCGCCGACTGCTTTCTCAAAGGTATTGTAATAGTAACATTTACCCATGCCGCCGCCATCCTGACCGACGATGCCGCCGATTTTGGCGTTTTCATACGAATTGAAAACCGCCTCAAAAGAATAGCATTTACTGACGCCTTCCACCTGTCTGCCGACGATGCCGCCGATATAGATGACCGTGTCTTTCGCGCTGTCATCATAGGGAGTCGCCGTGATGCTGCCGGCACTGTAGCAATCGTCAATAGAGTCATACCCTTTTTCACCGGCGATACCGCCGATATAGGAAACTTTTCCCGCTTTGACGTCGATGAGTGACATGTCATAGCATTCGCGAATCGGGCCATAGGATGTGCCGGCGATGCCGCCGACAACAGCCGTGCCGGACACGTTGATCGTGATGCGGGAATCGCTGCTGCAGCGGATGATCCGCGCACCGGCATATCCGTTTGAACCGGTGACGCCACCGGCGATCGTGAGCGCGTTGGAATAATCGCCTTTCCAGCCGCTTATATCAACACGAATGCTGCAATTCTTCGCATGGCAATTCTCGATGAGGCAGCCGTTGAAGCCGTAGCCGAGAATGGCACCGACACGCGCGCCGCCTATATTGCCTTCAAAGTGGGAATTTGCCACCGTCACATTGCGGATGGTCGCATATTCCGCCACGCCGAAAAGTCCGTTATATTCCGGCATATGCGTCGCGCCGATCGTCGGATCGTGCAATCCGGAGATCGTGTGACCGTTTCCATCGAACACACCGCGAAACGGATGCTCGATATCACCGATCGGCGAACGTCCGCCGCCGACGCCATCCGAAGCAAAGGCGATATCCGCCGTCAAATAGTATTTGCCGGATAGATTATCTTCGATTGCACGCAACTGACTATAATTGCTGATTGCGGTGTAGCCTTCCCACTTGTCTTCCGCCGCCGCTGTAAGCGGCACACAGCAAACAATGAGCGCCAACACCGTCAGCAACGAGAGAATCTTCTTCACTTGACCTCACTCCTTTTTGGCTGTAATAGGGTAGCTTTTGTGCAAAAACGCTTTTTGCACCTTACAGTTTTATTATAAACGAGTTTGGCAAAATGTCAACAGAATTGCTGTGAGATGGCAGGAAACTGTCACTCATGGCAAATCAGGCGGCGCCCCTTATCTAAAGCGGCCATTCCGATTGTCGGTTTTCCACCGCCCGGCTGCGAAAGAGCGCCGGCGGCACGTGCTCGTATTTTTGGAAGCGCTTATAAAAATGCGGCACATTCCGAAAGCCGCAGCGTACGGCGATTTCTTTTACCGGCAAGTTGGTAAACGCGAGCAGCTTTTTGGCAACGCGAACGCGGTATTGCCACAAATACTCCATAGGCGTGACGCCTGTTTCCTCTTTGAACGCCGCAGAAAGCGTGCTCCGGTTGATGGAGGCGCAGTCGGCAATATCTTTCAGCGAAACCTCGTTTTCATAATGCGTTTCGATATAAAAAATCGCGTTTTCCACATATGGATTCTGAAGGGGTTTTCCGGCGGCGGAATCCAAAAACGGCTCGGAAATTCTTTCCAAAAACAACAGCATTTCCATGAAATACGACCGACAACGGCACGACCAATACCAATCCGATTGGCGGGTCAATTCGTCCTGCAGATAGAAAAAGCAGCGGCGCATTTTTTCAAGCTGTGCATCGGTTAATGGGATGACGAAGGTTTCCTCATCGGTAAAGGCTTTCAGTAAAAACAAATCGTGATTGTTGGCAACGGCGTCATACGTCTTGCTGTGTACCCGCTCAAAGGTCATGTTGACATTGAGAAAGGTGGGGTCAAAATATACCGAATCCGCCACGGCGTCCCCGCGGTCCGTCAACACCGGCTGCTTTTGCTCATCCAAGCAAACGGCGGCGGGGCCTGTGACCTGCACCTCCGCCGTATCCATGCGAAAAGCAAGTCGCCCTTTGGAAACCAGCAACAACCAGAACGCCTGTCCCCGTATCGCGATATCCTCCAGCTCGTCGTTTTTTACGCATTGGATTTTCGCTGTTCGCGGGTCGTCCGCAAAACCTTTCGTCCAACTTCTCATGTTTTTCACATCCTTCTCCACTCTTTTATCCAGTATACGCTGTCCCGTCGGGTTTTTCAATTTCTCACAAAAAGACCTCACGCAGAGATAAGATTTCCTGATTTTGGGAGAATTTTGCAAAAACACGTCGCAACCAATGGTTGCGGCGTGTTTTATCAGGATTCTTATTCAAACGGTTCGAGCAAAAACCGGACGTACTCGTTTTCCGCTTCCAGAGTGCCAAGCAGCCGCTTGAGCGCGCCCCACCGACGAGGGCCGATATGCTCGGCAAGCAACGCGGTGTTGACGGCAATCACGCCGACCGACTCGGTTTGGTCGGTCAGCACGTCGTGCAGCGCGTCGAGATTGGCGCCATACCACTCGGGAAGAGACAGCGCCTCTTGAAACAGCGCGTGGACGTCCTTGATAGATTGCAGATGCTGCCCGTCAAGCAGAATGACCGTCATGCGGTATCATCTCCGTAAAGCAAAGGAAAGTTTTCATAATGGTCGCCCATGTAGTAGATCAAGCCGTCGTTGGAATAGACGATGCGTTTTGCTCCCCGGCTTTTCTTGCCGCGTGTGTCGATATCACATTCGGAATAGGTGCGACCTTTCTTTTCGGGAAGCAGGCCTTCATAGTTGCCGAAATATCCGCCGCCGATGCTTTTGCCGGGGGCATAGGGTTCGAGGCTTCCCCCGCTCCAGCCGAGCGCCTGCGCCTCCGCTTTAGTAATATAATTTGATGGCAGATGGCCGTAATAATAGAGATAGGCGGCGACGTCGTCGCGGCTGTCGTATTCGCCGTCCTCCGCCGGAATCGCCGGATCCTGCGAAACCGTGGTGGTCGCCGTTTGTACCGGCGTGTCCGGCAGTGTGTCGATTGCGTCTTGCAGCACGCCGCAAGCAGTCAGGAACAGCAGGCACAGCGCCGTAAGCAGCAACGAAAAGCGTCTCAGCGTTTGAAATTTGCCGCTCATGCGATCACGACCGTTTCCTGCAGCAGCACACTAGTCGCATTTTCACAGATTTGGATCCCATATTCACCCGGCTCGATCCGCCAGTCGTGCGCCGCCGTGTTCCAATGCGCAAATGCACGGGACGGCAGCGACAGCGTGACCGTGCGACTCTCGCCAGGCTGCAGCTCGATTTTTTCAAATGCTTTGAGCTCCCGCACCGGGCGAATCACCTTGCGGCTCTTCGGCGGCGCGACATACAACTGCACCAGCGCTTTCCCGGCGCGATCACCGGTGTTTTGGACGGTGACGGTGGCGGTCACGGTATCTGTATTACCGGCACAGGTCGCATCCAGCCGCAAATCGCGATAGGCAAAGGTCGTGTAGCTGAGGCCATGCCCGAACGGGAACAGCGTTTCGATGCTTTTGGAGGTGTAGTACCGATAGCCAATAAAGACGCCTTCGGGATAAGGTACGACGCCATCCTCGCCGCCGAAAAACAGATAGGACGGATTATCGCTGCAAGCTTTCGGGAAGGTTTCCGCGAGATGCCCGGATGGATTGACAACGCCGGTCAGCACGTTGATGGTCGCTTCCCCCACCGCCTGGCCGCCGAGATACGTCTCGAGGATGGCTTTCGGGAGCTTCACCCACGGCATCTCGATCGGACTGCCGTTGTGCAGCACCACGACGGTGTTCGGATTGGCGGCACACACGGCTTCGATCAGGGAATTATGTCCGTCGGACATCCGCATATGCGCGCGGTCGTAACCTTCCACTTCCATCTCGTCGTGCAGTCCGGCAAACACTACCGCCACATCCGCCGCTTTCGCCGCGGCAACCGCTTCAGCGAGCAAATCGGCATTTGTGCTGCCGTCCGCTTCGTAGCCGTCGACATACGAAACCGCCAGCCCCGCCGCTTTCGCGGCATCGAGCGCGCTGGTCGGTTTGAAGGCGTGGATGTTGGCGCTGCCGCCGCCCTGAAAACGGGGCGCGGCCGCAAAACGTCCGATAAACGCCAAAGACTCGGTGCTTTTCAGCGGCAGCAGATCGTCGTCGTTCTTGAGAAGCACCATCCCGTCGGCAGCCGCCGCCGCGACAAATTGATGACCGCTCTCCAGATCAAGCGCCGCTTTTGAACGGGTTGCCCGCTGCTCGACCGCTTTGAAGACAAGCTCCAGCACCCGCTCGCAGCAGGCATCCAGATCGCGCTCGTCCAAAAATTCATTTTTGACTGCGTCCACCACCGCGCCGTCTGTGCCGGGTGCGGGCATGGTCAGATCGCAGCCGGCCGAAACGACCGCCGCGCGGTCGTGCGTCGCGCCCCAATC
>JAFTBJ010000070.1 GCA_017455295.1 Clostridia bacterium | reverse complement strand
TTGACAAACCAGCTAAGAATGGTGGTCAGCGATTTTGATAACGCGTCCTGCAAGACTTGAGAGTCGATCTCATATTCATATGTGCCGTCATCCATGAATTCCAGATTGACTTCAAAAAGTGTGTCGCCGGTAAATAACGACAAAACCAGTTTTTCTTCTTCCGATAGCGCGGTATTCTCAATGTTGTCAATTGTGATTTTGCCATACCATTTACCCACTTCCGGTGATTTCACGGTAGGTAGCTGCGCTAAATTTGCCAGTGAGTCGCAGCCGCAAAGAAATAATAATCCACATGCAAGTAGTACAGCCAGCCATCGTTTTACCGTCATAATCGATTCCTCCCGAGTATACATGCCAAATTGACATTTACTAGATGTCAATTTTTCTCCAATTATAGCATATGATAATATAAATGACAAGTGGTAAATGTCAAAAAATATCAAAATTTGGCAATATCGGGGGAAAGATGTATGTATAAAAATAAGGGCGAGGATGGGCGCAACAATATCAGTGGCAATCAGATCATGATATACAGAAAACAGATGGATAAACCAAATTCACAGCGGGCGCTTGCGGAGCGTATGCAACTTCTGGGAATAGACATTGATAAAAACGCGGTGCAACGCATTGAAAGCGGGCAACGATTTGTCACCGATATTGAGCTGAAAGGATTTGCCGAGTTGTTTGGCGTTTCTGCTGATCGGTTACTATTGAGTAATCAAGAAGAAGGATAGAACGAAAACTTCGCCAGTCCACTTTGGAGCGTGCAAAAAAGGGATGCAATAGCTCCAAAAATCCAGCTTTTGAGGTACGAAGCAGTTTTGAACAAGAGATTTTTATCCAAACAATTAGATAGACAAAAAAGAGGACAATCTTGATAGATTGTCCTCTTTTTTAGCGGTCGTGTGAAGAAGAGTTATTTAAAATCTATTGGCTCCCCCTATTCCACGCGCCCTTTAGAGGGGTGTGGGGCATAGACAAAACCATTATCTCCAATCGAGCTTGGTGCCGCATTGCCCGCAGAAATCTGCGCCGTATGGCAGCAGTTTGCCGCACTGCGGGCAGGGGAAGGCGGATTGTTGCACGCTTTGTGGTGCGGGGAATGGCTGTGCGACCGGTGTAACCGGCATGGGTTGTGGAATATAGATCACTTGTCTGACCGGCTTGAGATGTGTCTTGCAATACTCTTTCATCCGGGCATGATAGAGGAAGAGAAACAGCCCAAAGCAAATCGGCGCGGCGGCTGCCGCCATTGCCTGAACAAGAGCCAGGAGAGCGCGGCCGGGAGCATAGGCTATATATTCCGGCAGATAGGAAAAGAGGGTGCCAAGGTTATAGAGTGCTACGGTGCCGATCAGCATTTGGATGACGGCGACAAACAGCGATACGTTCCCGGCCGGGTAATCGTCCGCAATGGTACGACGCATCACGTTGAGGGTTTTGATCGTCTTGATGAAATAGATCAACCCCAAAACAAAAGCCGCAATCATGACGATAAGCAGAACGAGACAAAAGACAAAGGCTTTTTGATTGTCATATGTATTGTAGAAATAATAGGCAACCCCGCCGCTAAGCGCGAGGGTCGACATAATGAAGAGCCCCGCGAACAGGGCACCGGACGCAATCAGCGTGATGATGGCGACCATGCGGATGATGGAAAGTCCGGTGATGCTTTTCTTGCGCGCTTTGGCTGTTCCAAATGCCGTCCAAATCCCGGCGACGGTCAAAAGGCCGGGCAGAATCCCGAGCAGCAGGCAAAGAATGGCGATAGCCAAATAGTTGTCGAAGCGGAACGATCGAATGTAGCTTGCCAAGTTCGGGCTGATATTCCACACAAACCTGACGATGTCACCCAGCGGCGTCTCATGGAAAAGCATTGATATCAGATTCAGCACTACGGTCAGCGTATAGCTGATCGCCGCAATCAAAAAGAGCGGCGACGACGCGAGCTTCGACAGCACGCCGGACAGATCGTCCTGCGGCGGTGCGGCCGATGCGATCGGTGCGGCCGATGCGATCGGTGCGACCGGAGCGTCCGGTGCGGGAGCCACGGGAGGTTGAGGCGGGATGTATGGCATACGATCAACCGACTCCATCGGTTGTGTTGGCGGGGTATACGGCGCCGGTTTCACAGAATCTACTTGTTCGATTGGTTCGCCCTGCTCCATCAATTCAACGGCGGGTTCTTGTTCCGTTGGGGCGGCCGGAGCGTCCGGTGCGACCGGAGCGTCCGGTGCGACCGCCGTCTCATCGAGGACAATTTTGGCGCCGCAGTTGGCGCAAAACAGCGCGCCGTCGTGCAGTTCGTGACCGCATTGTTTGCAGATCATAACAAAAACTCCTCTCGATCAGTCTTCGGAAGCGGCTTTTTTCTTTTGTCCGGTTCCGCTTTCTTCGGTTGCAGTGACCGCAACACGTTCACCAATATGGTTTCATTCGGGCGTGATAGATAAACAGGAACAGCCCGAAGCAAATCGGCGCCGCGACCGAGGCAAGGCTGGTAACAAGAGACAGGAGAGCATAGCCGGGGGCATACGCAAAAAGATACGGCAGATATTGGAAGAAATACCAAAGACCAAAAAGTGCGATCGAGCCGATCAGCATTTGGATAACCGCGACAAAGAGAGATACGTTCCCGACTGGGTATTCGTCCGCGATGGTGCACTGCATCACGTTGATGGTTTTGAGGGTTTTGACGAAATAGATCAATCCGATGATAAGCACAGCAAGTATCAGGCATATCGACACAGCACAAGTGACGAAATAGGCGTTGTTAGCATCGGATGAATAGAAATAGTAGGAATACGAGTAATACGAGCGTGCCTCAGACAGTATAGAGGAGGCGGAGATAAGTAGATATATACAAAAAATTATCATCGTGATGATGGTGACCACGCGGATGATTGAATGCCCAACGACAGTTTTCTTGCGGGCTTTGACTGTTCCAAATGCCGTCCAGATCCCGGCAACGGTTAAAAGAGTTGGCACAGACACCACCACGAGCCAAAAGACCTGCAAAAAGTGTGGATCAATGTCTCGCAAAGAGTCACTAAACAAATATCCGAGCTCCGGATTGATTTGGTAAAGGAGACGACTCAAAGCTGCCAACGGAGAGACGCCTTGCAATAGGGACACCAAGTTCAGCACGGCGGTCAGTGTATAGCTGATCGCCGCGATCAAAAAGATCGGCGACGACGCAAGCTTTGACAATACACCGGGGAGATCGTCCTGTGGCGGCGCGGCCGGTGCGACCGGCTCCATCGGCTGTGCCGGCGACGCATACGGCGTCGGTTCCACAGAATCCGCTTGCTCGACCTGCTCCACCGATTCAACGGGGGTTTCTTGTTCTACCGGCTCGACCGGCTCGGCAATCGGCTCATCGAAAACGACTTTGGCGCCGCAGTTGGTGCAAAAGATCGCACCGTCGCGCAGCTCTTGCCCGCATTGCTTGCAAAGCATAACCAAAACTCCTCTCGTTTATTCTTCGGAAGTGGCTTTTTTCTTTTTCTTCTCTTTCTTGTCCTTTTTCTCCTTGGCCTTATCCGGCTCCGGGTCACTCGGCTGCAGCGACCGCAGCAGGCGGGACGCGGCCACGCGGTTGGCGTTGGCTTCCAGTGCCAGCGTCAGCGCCAGGCGATAGCGGGCGTTATTGTCCATGCTGTCGAGATCCCGCAGTCGGTCGGCGGCGGCTTTTACCGCCATTTGTTCGTCCGCTTGAAAGGAGGTCTAGAGCGTCTCGCTGGCTTGAACCGCCGACAAACTGTTCACCAACTGCGCAATCTCGGGCAGCGAGAACACGGATTTGAGCGTGCAGATCATGAGCAGCAGCGTCAGGTGATCGCGGTTGTATTTTTTCTTTTCCGGCCGGGGCAGTACGCCGTCTTTCACATAATTGTTGATCATGCTGGAGGTTAGCGGGCGATCGTCCTCCGACGAGACGGGAGCAAGCTGCCGATTGAGCAGGGTGATAACCTGATCCATATAGAGATCCAGCTCCGGCAAGCGCTCCCATGTGGTGGGCTCCAGCGTCTCAATTTGATTGAGCCACTCGGCAAGCAGCTGCGAATGGTTTTCCGCCATGCGGCATGCTCCTTTCACATTTGGTGCTTTTAGTATAGCATATCGTATTCAAAATAGCAAATGCTTGTTTTTGCTGTGAATGGGGCACAGCGATCGCCGCGGAGTAACGCAGGATCTTGCGGCGCGCGGTAGGGCGGTGCAGTGTCCGCTGTCGCGGACAGCGATATATTCGCCAAACGGCGAATGCGATATATGGGCTTCGCCCATGCGATATGCCGCCTGATAGGCGGCGCGATATGTTTGCCCTGACGGGCAAACGAGGGCGTAGGGCGGCGCCTTGGTGCCGCCGCAAATTTCGCTGTCATGACTTCACGCAGTGAAGGATCCCGTGTGGCTATGCACCAATGCGAGATTCTTCGACTCCGCTGCGCTCCGCTCAGAATGACCTGCGCTATATAAAGGCGGCGTGGTCATGCGGCGCGACCAAGGCACCGCCCTACACCGGCACGGGAGAGGGTGCGAATCTTCAGGGTCGCTTTTTTACCCTTTCACCACATACCCCGCGTCTTCGACGGCCTTTTTCAGTAGCGCGTCATCGACGGGAGCGGAGAGGGTGAGGGTTGCCGTGCCGCTTTCGTGGCTGACGACGGCGCTCTCAACGCCGTCGATCGCTTCCAGCACGCTTTTGACCCGCGCCTCGCAGTGGGCGCACATCATGCCTTCGATATACATAGTCTTTGTCATGGTATTCGTCTCCTTTTCTGTTTTGAGTATCACAGGCGGTGTTGACCGCCGTTTTTGATCGTGTTTCGCACTATAAATATCAAAAAAGTTCAGCCGCAGGGCATTTGTCACAACGCAGAAGCTTGAGAGGCTCATCGCCGCCGCACCGAACATGGGCGAGAGCTGCCAGCCAAAGAGCGGAATGAACACCCCGGCGGCGAGCGGGATGCCGATCAGATTATAGAAAAACGCCCAAAAGAGGTTTTGCCGAATGTTGCGCAGCGTCGCGCGGGAGAGGCGAATGGCGGCGGGAACATCCGAGAGACGGCTTGTCATCAGCACCACGTCGGCGGCGTCGATCGCGACGTCCACTCCCGCTCCGATCGCGATGCCGGTATCGGCGCGGGTGAGGGCGGGGGCGTCGTTGATGCCGTCCCCGACCATGGCGACCGCACCGGTATCGTGAAGCTCTCGGACGACGGCTTCTTTATCGCCCGGGAGCACGCCCGCGATCACCTCGTCGACCCCTGCCGTCTTACCGATCGCGCGGGCGGTTTTCTCGTTGTCGCCGGTCAGCATCACGACGGCAAGTCCCATCTTTTGCAGTGCGGCGATCGCCTCCGGACTGTCTTCCTTGATCGTGTCCGCGACGGCGATCACGCCGAGTAGACGGTCGCCGTAGCGGAAGAAAAGCGGCGTCTTGCCTTGTTCGGCCAGCGCGTCGGCGGCCATTGCAAGCGGATCGCTTTCTTCCATTCCAACCGTTTCACGGTTGCCGCCGATCAGCGGTTCGCCGCCCAAGATTGCCCGGAGGCCGGATCCCGGCAGCACCTCAAAATCGGTCACATCCTCGGCCGAAAGCTCGCGTGCTTGCGCTTCCCGGACAATGGCAAGGCTGAGCGGATGCTCGCTTTTGCACTCGAGCGTGTAGGCGATGGCCAGCAGTTCATCTTCGGTGACGCTCTCGGCGGGGAGCAGGTCGGTGACCTGCGGCTGCCCTTTTGTGATGGTGCCGGTTTTATCGAGGGCCACCACAGCAGTTTTGCCCGCTTGTTCGAGCGCCGCGGCGGTTTTGAAAAGGATCCCGTTTTTCGCGCCTACGCCGCTGCTCACCATGATGGCGACGGGGGTGGCAAGCCCCAACGCGCAGGGGCAGCTGATCACCAGCACCGCGATCGCTCTTGCGAGCGCAAATCCGACCGACTGCCCGGCGATCAGCCAGACGATCGCCGTCACGATGGCAATCGCCATCACCACCGGCACAAAGACGGCGGACACCTTGTCCGCCAGCTTGGCAGCGGGTGCTTTGGTGGCGGCGGCGTCACTGACCATGCGAATGATCTGCGACAGGGTGGTGTCCTCCCCGACGCGGGTGGCGCGGCAGGTGAGAAATCCCGACCGGTTGATGGTGGCGGCGAACACGTCGTCTCCGACCGCTTTGTCCACCGGAATGCTCTCGCCTGTCAGCGCCGCTTCATCGACCGCGCTGCCGCCGTCTGTGACCACCCCATCTACCGGAATGCTCTCGCCGGGGCGAACCAAAAACACATCCCCCTCGCGCACGGCCGTCACCGGGACGGTCTGCTCGCGGCCGTTTTTTATCACGGTCGCCGTCTGCGGAGCAAGCCGCATCAGGCTTTTTAGCGCGTCGGTTGTTTTGCCTTTGGCACGCGATTCCAAGAGCTTGCCGACGGTGATCAGCGTCAGGATCATTGCCGCCGACTCAAAATAGAGTTCGTGCAACAGGCTGTGCGCCGCTTCTGCGTTTGACGCGGCGGTCATCGTAAACAGCGTATAGACGCTGTAAACAAAAGCGGCCGCCGCCCCAAGCGAGACAAGCGTGTCCATATTGGGCGCGCGGTGAAAGAGCGCCCGAAATCCGCTGATAAAAAACCGCTGATGGATCACCATCACGATGGCGGTAAGCAGCAGCTCCGAAAGCCCGATTGCGAGCGGGGTTTCCAAAAACGCGGGGAGCGGCAGGCCGAACATCGTGTGCCCCATCGAGATATACAGGAGCACGAGCAAAAACCCGAGCGAAACAAGCAGCCGCCGCAGCAGGCGCGGCGTTTCGCGGTCTTGCAGGGGATCGTCGGCTTGCACGGCTGCCGCCTGACCTTTCGGCGCGGCGCCATACCCGGCATCCTCCACCGCGCGAATCACATCCGCTTCACTCGCCGTGCCGTCTACCCCCATCGAATGGGTGAGGAGGTTCACGGCGCAGTCATCAACGCCCGGCACCGCCTTGACCGCCTTTTCCACCCGCGCGGCGCAGGCGGCGCAGCTCATGCCGGTGACGGTATACTGTTTCATATGCTCCGCCTCATTTCATTAATCGTCCGAGCGTCGTGATCAGCTCGTCGATCGTCTCATCTTTGCCTTCCCGGATATCTTGCGCCACACAAGTGCGAATATGCGCTGCGAGCAATTCTTTATTGAATGCGTTCAGCGCCGCCGTGGCCGCCGCGACCTGAATGAGGATATCCGGGCAATAGCGGTTTTTTTCCACCATCCGGCGAATGCCGCCGATCTGCCCTTCGATCCGGTTGAGCCGTTTGGTCAGCGCCGCGACTTCCTCCGCCGAACGCGCTTTGGTTTTATGTGAACAGGTACATGCCATATCCTCTCGCCTCCTATAGCTGCATTATATACCCCACAGGGGTATATGTCAAGTGCAAAAAAATCCGCCGTGTGAAACTCTCACACGGCGGATGATAAGCAGCCTTATACGTCGATCAATTTTAGCAGAAGCCAGCGCACATCCACGGTGGAAATGCGGTCGTCTTCATTGATATCCGCGGTGCGGAATTCGATGGAGGTGTCTTCCGCGCCGTAGACGTCAAAGCGAATGAGCTTTCGTGCGTCTGCTGAAGTGATCTTGTGGTCGCGATTGAGATCGCCGACTAAGATCGGTGCGGTGTACCGGAGCTTGATTTGATATTGCAGTTTGGCTTCCGCCGTGAAATTCGGCTTGTTGAAGCGGTCAACGATCAGATGCCCGTCGCTGTACATAAATCCGAAGATGCTGAAATAGTTGCCGGCCGACAGACTCGGCTTGACGACTTGTGTCGCACGATTTGTTTTGACATCATAGCTGTAAATCGTGTCCGAGGTGCTAAAGAGCAGTTTTTCGCCGTCCGAGCTGAGGCGGGAATAAAAGCCGTTCCAAAAGGAGTCTCGCCCAGCTCGCCACATCGACGTGATTCCATACACTTTGGCTTGATCACTGTATCGGCAGATGGCTTATTTCGTCGCATCGATGTAGTAAAGCTCACCGTCGATCAGCTGAAACGCGGTTTCAGATTTTTGCCAGAAATAATTGTCATAGGTGGTGCTTTGCGGGGATCGGTCATAGTCTTCTGCTTCGTGCGCGTTATGACAATCCCAATCGGCGTTGCCGTCGTGCAGCGCTTGAGTGGAGAGAAGGAAGCTGTAATGATACACACGCCCCGTAATATCCTGCGACACATCGTCCCATGTGACGTCCACATGATAGGGCTTGCCGTCCACCATCACGATGACCCAACCATGGTTCATGGTAGCGGAGACGCAGTACCATGCTTCCATCCCGACCTGCCGTAGCATATAAATATATGCCATCGAATAGCCTTGGCAGATCGCCTTGTGATCGACCAGCATCGACCACATATTGGCGGATTTGGCGGCATTGCCCGCTTCATAGCCGTATTCGCAGTTGACAGCGACGCGGTCATGCAGCAGCAACGCTTTTTGCACTTCAGTCAAGTTGCCGTTGCCTTTGATATCCTGCAGCAGCTGCTGCGCCGACTCGACCGCTTCATAATACATGGCGTGATAGGCGCCAGCGTCATAGCTGTAGCGGAAATTCAAGCGGGTGATGATATTTCGTTTGGTATTGTAGCCGTAGCCGAAGCCAGAGAGGTGGAACAATTCGGGAAAGTCATAATAGAGAAACGATTTGAGCCATTCCACTACTTCTAAGGTATAGGGGATTCCGAAATCAAAAACGTCGATGCTTTCCTCACAATTCCACGCATGCTCAAACAGATACTCGCGCAAAGCGGACAGATCGACGATCTGCGCCAGCTTTTGCACATGGCCTTTGATGGACTCTTCCGAAGGATCGACGGTGGCGCCGAGAACCGTGGAAGCGGGCATCGCGATAGCGATAATGGACAGAATCATGCAGAAAGACAGCATGAGCGCTATCAGCTTTTTCATCACGCGATCCCCCTTTCCGGCAAAATGTTACATACTGATAATATAATATTATATCATATTATTTGTGTTTTGCAACCATAAAATATCCGGTTTGGACAAGAATATTATGAAAATCCTCAAAAATTGTCTCAAACCAATGCTCTCAGCATCAATCGTACGTCGCCGGTATCCACTTTTTTGTTGCCGGACAGGTCGGCGGCGAGTACGGCGGCTTCGGACAACGCGCCGCCGCTGACGTTGGATTGCAGCGCTATACGTGCGTCGGACGACGTGCGCTTCCCGTCGCCGTTGACGTCGCCCACTACCGCCAGCGTATAGGAGCAGAAAACCGTTTCACCGTCGAGGAGGACGATGGTCATGCCGGTCCCCGCCAAAGCGGTGTCGCTAAGAAGCATACCGTCGGCGTTGTACACTGCGAGGAAGTCGCTGCTTTGGTCAAAGACGGCTTTCAGCGCGCTTACCGTGGTACCGGCGGCGACATCGCGGACGATTGCGCCGTCAATCGTGACGACCGAGGAGGTCAGCGCGTCTGGCAGGGCGGTTTCGGGATATCGTCCGGCGGCAAACCCGCCGTCCTCCGCTGTTTTGGCAACGCCCGCCGAAGAGAGCGCCAACGCGTTCACAGTCAAGGTGCCTCGCTCGTAAAGCGTGATGGTGACGCTATGGAGCGTACTGGTTTCCACGGCGCCGCCGTAGAAGGGGAATAGGCTTTGCAGCGACAGCTTGCCGAGCGTATGGCTGCCCGCCGGCAGAGCGGACGGCGTCGAGGTGAGGCCGAACAGGTTAAAATACTCTTTGCGCAGTTGTACGGCGATATCGCCGTTTTTGGCGGCGAGGTTCAACGTGATATTGAACGGCGCGTCGCTTTGCATCGCCATCGAAAGATACGGCGTCAGCGCCGGAACAAACGGCGTCTCGGCGGGGATGGTCACGGCATATCCCGCGTCGCCGCTTAACGTTAGCACGCCGTTTTGATAGGTGTAAGACCCCGCTTTGTCGGTTTGGGTGATGCCGCTTGTTTGCAGTACCGCCTGATGGATGCCGTTCTCATTTTTCGGCAGCAGCGTAACGTCATACAGCCGCACCCACTGATCCTGTTTCCCGACGACGAAATAGGTCACCTTGCTGATGGTGACGGCATCGTAGCCGTTTTGGGCAAAATAAGCGCCGAGATCCACTTCATAGGACGCTTCTCCCGCCGGGAGATCGTGGTCGCCATAGCCGAGCAGGGCGGACAGGTTTACCGTGCGGGTCGCTTCGCCGTCCTTAAATTGGATGGATATATTAAAAGCGGCGCTGCTGTCTTTTTTGACGTAAAGATACGCGCCGGTGGTGTTGTTCACCGCGACGTTCGGGCGTACATAGGCGGACGGCCAGGCGGTTCCGTTCACCGTCGAATACAGCGTGACGGAACCGTCGGCATTCCAATACGGCCACACCGTGCCGCTCAGGCCGCCGCTTTGGAAGGTGTTGGCGGTCAGGGTGGATTTGGTCGGCATCAGCGCCGCATAGTCAAAATACGGCTCCAAAAATTCCATGCGGCGGTAGCGGGTGGCGCGGGTGGTGTTGCCGCGCACGTCAACAAGGGTATAGAGGCGGGTTTGGTTGATGGTGAAGCTCTTGGTCAGATCAAAGCCTTCCTTGATAAAAGCGTCGCTCACATCAAAGACGCCGCATAGTTTCCCCGCAAAGCTTTCCACATACAAGTTGTAGAAGAAATGTTCGATGGTGGGATTCAACGTGATGGTTTTTGTCAAAGTCCCTTGTGTGATCTTCACCTCGATCCGCCAGTTGCTGTCCGCGTCCACATCGAGGGCCAGATATAGCTTGCCGCTGCCGTTCACCGGCACCAGCGTTTTGGAGGAGTCGTAGTAGGCATACGGCGACCAGTGGTTGTCGGTGTTGTTTACCGTTTGCCGCAGACTTATGCCGCCGCCCGCCAGCGCGTCGCCATGGATCACGCCGTCGTCGCCGGAAACACTTTTGCCGGTATCCTGATCGAGCCAGCGGGACAGGGACAGATCATATTTATACAGGCTCAAGCAATCCGAAGCGGTCGCCGCGCGGGGCGACGCGGTTTGTAACGAGCCGATGGCCTTTTCCAGTGCTCGATAGGCGATGGTGATAGTATCCGCCGACAGATCGTGCGCCTGTTGTGCCTGATAGATCGTCGCCTGCAGTGCGGCAAAGGATGCATTGGTATAGGAACTCTTTTTGATTGTGGACGCTTTTTGCGCAAGTGTGCGGAGCGCCTGACGATCGACGGCGGCTTCGGTTTCCGCGGCAGGCGCCGCCGGGATATCGGTATAGATCACCGGCGTATAGGTCGTGTGACCGCCCCGCGTCACAGACGCCAGTCGGCCGTTGCCGACGGTAAGTGTATTGCTTTGCGTGTCGACCAATGAACCGACGATCGCGGCGGAAAAGCGGGTGGTCGTCAGCGTGCGGGCAGCAGGCGAGGATGCCAGCTGGATCGAAAAATCTTCGCGGCCGCCGTAAGGATTGACGCGGCCGGTGACGGGCGAATAGGTGTGGCTGCGCATAGCGCCGCCCGCAAAGGTCATGGTGCGCAAATAGCCGTCGCCGCAGGCGGTGGTGATGGAGCCGACGACATGGTCATCCGGCGTTCCGTAAAAGGAGGCGTCCTCCGCCTGAATAAATTGATAATCGGACAAAATTTCATACACGGTGCGACCGTCCGCGGCGGTTCGTTCCAGACATAGGGAACCGTCGTCATGCCCGCACAGCACCATGCAGACGTTTGCGTTGGGGCTGACGATGCGGTCAAAAATGAGTTGTGCGCGGGAGTTGGCGTTGTAATCGCCGGTGCGGTTGTTGAGATAGGCGTGCGTGGCGACGATCGCCGTGCGGTGGCGATAGGTCGTCAGTACCTCGTTTGCCCAGGCGATGGTTTCGTCCGTCGCCTCAAAGCCATAGCCGAGATAGAGGATGACGAGGTCGGTGTTGCCGACGGTCACGAGATCATAGTGAGAGGTGTTGTCGTTGAGGCTGCCGCCGTACCACGGGGTCGCTCGGTAGCGGGACGCGCCGAACCAGTGGCAGTAGTCGGTGTAATTGGAAGAGGTGTTGGCGGTGTTGTAGTTTGGCTTCAAAAAATTGCCGACGTCATGGTTGCCGGTCACGACGCCGTTCGGCACCCCAGCGTCATCAAGGATCGCGAGTGCCTGATCGGCGACAGCCCATTGCGCCGCGCGCGTGGCGGCGTCGCCGTCCGGCTTTTCATCGATCAGATCGCCGGTGTTGAGGACATAGGCGGCTCGCCCGCTGGTGACCTCGTTGGCCGCATATTCGCATACGGCGGTATAATACGCGTGCAGGTCATCATATTTGGCATAATACTGCGGGTCGGTAATCCACACCATCGTGTCGCTGCCGTTTGTGACATAATCGAGCATCGCGGCGGCATGGAGGACACCGTGGTCGGCATAGGCGGCGATCTCCACCTGCGCCGAGACGCTGCCGCTGCCCGTGAAGGTGCCGAGCGTGTCCCATGAAGCGTCGGCAGGACGATACACTTTCAGCGCAACCCGTTCCCCCTTCCGTGTTTCACCGGTATAGGAGACGCTCACCGTGCCGCTTGTTCGCCCCTGCAGGTCGATATCGAACACCTGAAACGGGATGCCGGAAACGGAGGAGGTGGTGACCTCGCCGCCATAGGTGAGGCGGTATTCGGAAAGAGCGCTCATGTCGTTGCAGGATGTGAGATCCATCACACCGTCGGCAGTGGTGCCAAAGCGTCCGTCGACCGGCAGCGGCGTCGCGTCATAGGAACGGATGACGTTGCCCGAGGCGGTGACGGTCGATCCCGCAAGCGTATAGGGCCAATCCGCCTCGTCGCTGACCCGGAATGTGACCGAACGGAACGAGGCGTTTCCGCTTCTATCTTTCGCTTCCACCACCATCGTATAGGCGCCGCTGCCGAGGTTTTGGGACGCCGGGGTAAAGGAAAACGGCGAAGCGGTGCCGATGGTTTTACCTTCCAGCCGCACGGCAAACGAGACCGCCGAAGCGTCGGCAGTCGCCGTGATCACGGTATCGGGCAGCAGAATCTCCTGCTGCGAAATATTGATCGTGATGGCCGGTGCGGCGGCGACAGCGTTCAAAGCCGCAGCGGAGGCCAAACAAGCTGCCAGCAGACAAAGGCTCAGCAGCAGACCGAGCGAGCGCTTGAGAATAGACATAAAACCCCTCCGATTTCCTCGAATATCAACGGCGTCGGCTCTTTTGAGCCGACGCATAACAGCAATCGGATCATCGCCAGACGGCTTCGCTCGCCTCCTGAGAGCACTTTGACTTTCTTTTCGCTCGCTTCACCGCCGAACATGAATGCTCCTAATA
>JAFTBJ010000069.1 GCA_017455295.1 Clostridia bacterium | reverse complement strand
TTTGGAGTTTAGAGTTTAGACTATAATTCCAAATTCTAAACTCCAAATTCGAAAATTGCAATAAATATAAGGAGAAATTCGCAAAATAATGCCGCAAACACCTTGACGTCCGAAGAATAATCTGGTATACTGTCCTTTGCTTTTGCGCCCTTTCGCAGCAAAAGTAATCCTTGCTCCGTCTGAGTGGCGGGGCCATCAGCCCAAGAGGAGGTGCCAATTATGCCCACAGTCAAAGGTTCCTATGAGGCGGTTTTCATCTATTCTTCCACGCTTGGTGAAGAAGAGCTGAATGCGCTCAAGGAAAAATTCCAAACGCTGATTGAGCAAAACGCGGAGATCGGTGAGGTGGACGAATGGGGAAAACGCCGTCTGGCTTATCTCATCAACGATGAGGCGGAAGGCTACTATGTGCTGTACAATTTTGTCAGTGCACCCGCGTTTCCCACAGAGCTCGAGCGTGTTGCAAAGATCACAGACGGCGTGCTGCGCACGCTGGTCGTCCGCAAAGACGCGTAAGGAGGAGACACATCATGAATATGGTTTGTTTGCTCGGCCGTCTTACCGCGGATCCGGAATTGCGTCACACCCAGACGCAGATCCCTGTCACCAGCTTTACGCTGGCCGTGGATCGTACCTATCAACCGAAGGGTCAGGAGCGCCAGGCGGATTTCATCAACATTGTTGCCTGGCGTCAAACGGCGGAGTTTGTCACGCGCTATTTTCATAAGGGACAGCGTATGGCGCTCACCGGTACCCTGCAATCCCGGCGCTATGTCGACCGGGACGGCAACAATCGTACAGCTTATGAAGTAGTTGCCGACAACGTTTTCTTTGCTGAATCCAAATCGCAAAACGGCGGCTATCAGCCTGCCGCTCCCTCGTTTGATTCGCAGGTTCCGCAATATACCGAAGCGCCTGCCAGCTTCTCCACTGCCGCTCCCGGCGATTTTGTGGAAGTCGTTGGCGATGAAGATCTTCCGTTCTGATTATCTCGAAAAAGGAGGCTTTCACAGCCATGTCTGAAAGAACTGAACGCCCTGAGCGTCCGCGCGGCCGTAAAGGTCGCCGCAAGGTGTGCCGTTTCTGCGCTGAAAAGATCGACATGATCGATTATAAAGACGTTGCGCGTCTGCGCAATTATGTCTCCGAGCGCGCCAAGCTCCGGCCCCGCCGCGTGACCGGCACCTGTGCCCGTCACCCGCGCGATTTGACCGTGGCGATCAAACGCGCCCGCCAGATCGCGTTGATGCCGTTCATCAGCGATTGATCGGCTCAAATAGCAAAAACTCCAAACGCCCCGACAAAATTTGTCGGGGCGTTTGCATTTTGAAAACTGCCTCTTGATTTTTTTGAGACGGTGTGGTACAATACGTCTTGCATTCGCGGGTATAATTCATCGGTAGAATGCGACCTTCCCAAGGTTGATAGGTGGGTTCGACTCCCATTACCCGCTCCAGAAAAAGCCTCGCAAAAGCGAGGCTTTTTCAGTAAAATCCGTCTTCGACAGGTAAAATCGCCTTCGGCGGTGAAATCCATCATATGGGCGAAATCCCGCTGTGAGGGGAGAAAGGCGGATTTCATTTCACCTGCGGGCGCAGCCCACAGATTTCACCAAAGGCACCGGTCTTTGATTGCACCGCGGCGATGCCGCGATTTCACTTTACAGCTATTTTGACAGGGCTTCCATAAAGAAAAGGAGGAAAATACCGTCATGCTCTTTCGTCGCTTTCGCTTCAAAAAGCGGGATCGCGCATATTATGTGGAGCTTGCCGCCTATTTGCAGGAGTGGTATATCCCGCCGTGCGGCGCCGCACGCTGTGCTCCCGCTCCAAAACGTTCGGCAGCCAAATGCGCGGCCTCGCAGAAGCGCGCCGAACCTTTTTTTGCGGAGCCGGTCGGAGCGGCGGCTCCTCTTCCGGATTGTGCAAAAGCCGATTTGGCAGAAGAACTCGAGCGACTGGATGAAAGCTTTTCCGAGGCGGTGCTGCGCCTGATCGATGAGCGCGGCATGACCGACGCCGCTTGCTACAAAAAAGCGTGGATCGACCGGCGGCATTTTTCCAAAATCCGCAATAATCCGTCTTATCGTCCGACGCCGGCCACGGCGATCGCACTCGCAATCGCGCTGGAGCTCTCACTTGAGGAGACGCAGGCGCTGCTGATGAAAGCCGGATTCACGCTGTCGCGCAGTCGAATGTTCGACGTGATTGTCCGCTACTATATCGAAAACGGGATCTATGATATTCTGACCATCAATGAAGCGCTCTATGCTTACGATCAGCCATTGCTCGGAGACTGAAAATTGTCGCCTGTCAGGCGACCACATCGTGTGACCATGCTGCTATACTGTGACTGCAGGTGAGAAAAACACCGGCAGTCACAGTATTTTTTGAGGAGGATTTTTGTTATGAAACACGCAGCAAACAACATGACGGAATTGGTATTCATTCTGGATCGCAGCGGGTCGATGGGCGGACTGGAAAGCGACACGATCGGCGGCTTCAACGGCTTGATCGAAAAACAGAAAAAGGAAGAGGGCGCCTGTTATGTATCCACTGTCCTGTTTGATAATGTTAGTGAGGTGCTGCATGATCGCGTGCCGCTCGCCGAGATCCCAGCGATGACCGACAAGGATTATTATGTCCGCGGCTGCACGGCGCTGATCGACGCGATCGGCGGGGCGGTCAAGCACATCGCCGACATCCACAAATACGCACGGCCGGAGGACGTGCCGGCGCATACCATGTTCGTCATCATCACCGACGGGATGGAAAATGCGAGCCATCGTTTCAGCAGTCGGCAGGTCAAGCGAATGATCGAGCAGAAAAAAGAAATCGGCTGGGAATTCCTGTTCATCGGCGCCAACATCGACGCGGTGGAAACGGCCCGGCATTTCGGTATCGATGATGAACGAGCGGTGGATTACTGCGCCGATGCGTCCGGTACCGCCGCCGTGTATCACGCAGTCGGGAAAGCGGTCGGCAAAATGCGGGCGTGCTGTGCGCTTGAGAGGAATTGGAGTGAAGAAATCAAGGAAGACTATAAAAGCAAAAAATCCTGATTTTCTTTTGCAAAACCCTATCTTTTTTCGGTGGGATATGGTATACTAAACCCGATCACTTGGGATGCGGGCTGTCCGCATTTGTCAAAGCGAAAAGGAGATAGGATTATGAAGGTGACAAACGATATCTTGTATGTCGGCGTGAACGACCATCAGCTCGATTTGTTTGAGGGACAGTACGTTGTCGAAAACGGCATGGCGTACAATTCCTATATCGTCTGCGGCGAGAAAATCGCTGTGATGGACGCGGTGGACGTACATTTTGTGGACGAATGGCTTGGCAATATCCGCGAATCCCTTGGCGGCAAAACGCCGGATTATTTCGTGGTGCAGCATATGGAGCCGGATCATTCGTCGGGCATCCTCGGCTTTATGCAGGCGTTCCCCGAGGCGACCATCGTGTCGAGCGCCAAAGCATTTCAGATGATGACGCAGTTTTTCGGCACCGAGTTTGCCGATCGCCGCATCGTCATCAAAGAAGGCGACACGCTGCCGCTCGGCGGCCATACGTTGCAGTTTATTGCCGCGCCGATGGTGCACTGGCCGGAAGTCATGATGACCTATGAGCAGACGGACAAAGTGCTCTTTTCTGCCGACGGATTCGGCAAGTTCGGCGCCTTGGACGTCGAGGAGGATTGGGCGTGCGAAGCGCGGCGGTACTATTTCGGCATCGTCGGCAAATACGGCGCGCAGGTGCAGGCGGTGCTCAAAAAAGCGGCGGCACTGGACATTCAAATCATCTGCCCGCTGCACGGCCCGGTGCTCAGTGAGAACCTCGACTATTACCTCGGGCTCTATCAAACCTGGTCGTCCTATGGCGTGGAGTCGGACGGCGTGGTCATCTGCTACACCTCCGTCTATGGCCACACGAGGGAAGCGGCTGAGCTGCTCGCCGAAAAGCTGACGGCGAAAGGCTGCCCGAAGGTGGCACTCAACGATCTGGCGCGCTGCGATATGGCCGAGGCGGTGGAGGACGCGTTCCGCTACGGTAAGCTGGCGCTTGCCACCACGACCTACAACATGGAAATCTTCCCGTTTATGCGGATATTCCTTGAGGATCTGCTGGAGCGCGGCTATCAAAACCGCTTGATCGGCGTGATCGAAAACGGCAGCTGGGCGCCCGTCGCCGCAAAGCTCATCAAAGCAAAATTCGAGAATTCCAAAAATATCACCTTCACCGACACGACGGTCACCATCAAATCGGCGCTGACCGATGAAAACCGCGATGCGATCGACCGCCTGGCGGACGAACTCCTGTAATGCTCAAACCAATATAAAATGCCCGGATCTCGTTTGAGATCCGGGCATTTTTGTGCCATGGCTTATCCGAGTTCGATCATGCGGTCAATGCAGACGCGCGCCGCGTTCATCACATTCTCCGGCAGCGTGATGACTTCGCCGCCGATGCCGGCCACGGCGCGATAGACGCCGGAAAGTGTCGTCAGCTTCATGTTATCGCATACCAAATGTTTGCTCAAAGGATAAAAACGCTTGTGCGGAAGTTCCATTTCGAGATGCGCCGCAATGCTGTTTTCGGTGCCGATGATGAATTCGTCGGCGTCACAGGTGCGTGCAAACTGCATAATGGCGGCGGTGGAGCCGACGAAGTCCGCCTGCTTTGTCACGGCCGGTACGCATTCCGGGTGGCAAAGCAGCAGCGCGTGCGGGTGCTGCGCTTTGGCGTCTGCCGCTTCTTTCGCGGTGACCGTCGCGTGCACCGGGCAGCCGCCCTGCAGCAGTTTGATGTTCTTTTCCGGTACCGCCTGCTGCACAAACTGTCCGAGATTGCAATCGGGAATGAACAAAATATCCTTCTCCGGCAGGGCTTTGACGATCTTGACGGCCGAGGAGGAGGTGACACACACGTCGCAGACGGTTTTGAGATCGGCGGTGGTGTTGATGTACGCCACGACGGTGTAGGACGGGTTGGCCTCTTTGAAGGCGGCGATCATGTCCTTGTCCATTTGCTCCGCCATGGGACAGCCCGCGTCGGGAGCGGCCAGAATGACGGTTTTCCCAGGCGAGAGCAGCTTCACCGTTTCGGCCATGAACCGCACACCGCACATGACCACGGTACTTTGCGGCACCTGCGCCGCCGCTTCGGACAGCTTGAACGAATCGCCGGTGATATCGGCAACTTCCAGAATATCGTGCGATTGATAGCTGTGCGCTAAAATACATACGTCGCGCTCAGCTTTGAGGCGGCGGATATCGTTTTGCATGGAATGGATTGTGTTCATCTCGGTTTCTCCTTTATCCTCCGCAAATGGTGCCGCCGCCAATCACAACGTCGCCGTCATAAAAGACGACGGCTTGTCCGGCGGTCAGCGCTCGCTGCGGTTCGTCAAAGATCACGGTCACTGTGCCATCGTCATTCGGTGACACGGCGGCTGCGGCGGCGGTTTGCGAATACCGGGCTTTGGCCTCCACGCGCAAAGTGTTGTTGAGCGATGCCATCGCGATCCAGTTGCAGTCGCGCGCTGTGAGCGTTCTGGAAAAGAGACGGTCGTTTCCTCCCAGTATCACGCGGTTGGAGGCCATATCTTTTTGAATGACATAAAGCGGCTTTTCGGCGGCGATCCCCAGCCCTTTTCGCTGCCCGATCGTGTAATGATGGATGCCTTTATGCTGCCCGAGCACCCGGCCGCTTTCATCGACGAACTTGCCGGGAGGACAGCAGACCCCCATCTGGCTTTCCATAAACGCGGCATAATCGCCGTCCGGGATGAAACAAATATCCTGGCTATCCGGCTTTTTGGCATTGATGAAACCGTTCGTTTCGGCGATCTCGCGAATGTCGGCTTTGCGCATGCTGCCGAGCGGTAAGAGGGTGGAGGAGAGCTCGTCCTGCGTCATTTCATATAAGACATACGTTTGATCTTTGGTGTTGTCCGCCGCTTTTTTGAGCAGCCAGCGGCCGCTTCCGCCGTCATATTCGATGCGGGCATAATGCCCGGTGGCAATTTTATCAAATCCGAGCAGTCGGGCTCGTTCCAAAAACCGCTTGAATTTCAAACAGCGGTTGCAGCGGATGCAGGGATTCGGCGTTTCGCCTCGTTGGTAACTGTCGGCGAATGGCTTGATGACATCCCGCCGAAAATCTTCGCTGAAATTGAAAACATAGTGGCGAATCCCCAATCGCCGACAAATCTGCCGCGCATCCTCCGTATCATCAAGCGAACAGCAGGTGCGGGATCGTTCCCCGATATCGTCATTGGAAAACAACCGCATGGTGGCGCCGCTGACATCATATTGCTGCCCTTGCAGCAGCAGAGCGGTCACCGAACTATCCACGCCGCCGCTCATGGCGACCATGACGCTTTCCGACAAAACGACACCTCCTTGTTTTGCATTATACCGAATTCAAGTGTAGTGGTTTTTGTTCGCTTTGTCAACTGCTTTTGCAAAATAGCGCGTTTCCATTGTCAGCAGTCCGGCTTTGGCGAGCGGCCCGGCGCGGTATCCGCCGTTGCCGTGAACAGCGATTACACGATGACAGGGGATAAATATCAGCAGTGGGTTTTGCCCACAGGCGTTCCCGACCGCACGGGCAGCAGATGCGCGTCCAATTTCGGATGCGATCTCCCCGTAGGTGCGGGTCTGACCATATGGAATGCGCGTCAATTGCTCCCACACCGCTTTTTGAAACGGCGTGCCGTCTGCCGAAAGCGGCAGAGAAAAGGTGGACAATCGTCCGTTGAAATAGGCGTCCAGCTGGGCGGACGCTTCCTTTAAAAGCGGATGCTGCGGATCGTGCTTTGCTCCGGGAGATACTGTGCCGGGGACAAAGCGCGTCAACCGTTCGCCATCGGTCGTCAAGACCCAGATGCCGAACGGGGTTTGGATCGAACAACCAATCTCCATATTTATCGACTCCTTTATCTTTAGTATACCATACGCCGCCGAATTTTTGCACCCCAATCGCCAAAACGTTCGTCGCGTCATACAGTATAACGGGACAGGTCGTTTGATTAAACGAGAAAATCCCGGATATACTGATAGCAAAGCGGTGTATGAACAACCATGTATAAGGAGGAAACGGATTTTATGAGAGTACAACGCGGCGATATTTACTATGCGGATCTCAGCCCGGTTGTTGGTTCCGAGCAGGGCGGCGTGCGGCCGGTATTGATCGTGCAAAATGATACAGGAAATCGCTTCAGTCCCACGGTGATCGCGGCGGCGATCACCAGCCGTATGGACAAAGCGCGGCTACCGACCCACATCCATCTGCGCTCGTCCGGCGGGTTGACAAAAGATTCAATCGTGCTGCTTGAGCAGATTCGCACATTGGACAAACGGCGGCTGCGAGAGCATATGGGACGACTGGATGAGCAGGCGATGGCCAAGGTGGACGAAGCGCTGCAGATCAGTTTCGGCTTGCCGGGCGGCGATCGTTCCGGCCGACAAATCGTGTGAGAATGAAAGACAGCGTATAAAAACGAGAAAAAGGCGACATACTGGGATCACAAACGGCGCGTGTTCGCCGTAAAAAATAAGGAGGGATCGGCATGACGTCATTGACCACGAAGGAATTGTCCGCATTGGAGGATGAACTTTCTGCGGAACAGCTGCTCATCAAAAAATACCAGACCTATGCGAAACTGGTGCGGGATCCGCAGCTGCAAAACAAATGTGCCACACTGGCGCAAAAGCATCAGCAGCATGTAGACAGTCTGATGGGACATTTAAACTAAAGGAGGAGCAAACAATGGAACAGCAGCTTCCGATGCAAGACAAGGAAATGATGAACGATGTGCTCAGTTCGGAAAAATCCATGACCGAGCTCTACAACACCTATACGAATGAATGCGCTTCCAGCGGGATCCGGCACACTATGCTGACCATCCTGAACGAATCGCACAGCATGCAGGCGGATATCTTTGACGATATGCAGCGTCGCGGATGGTATCAGACGACGCCCGCCGAACAGCAGAAGATCCAGTCGGTCAAACAGCAGTACAGCGCGCAATAATGCATGCGGATCCGTCGAACGGTGAAACACCGTCCGGCGGATTTTTTTCTTTGACATCCTATGCAGAATGTGCCATAATGAAATATGAAAAAATTCATCCAATCTTCACATAATGTGTGTATTCTAATAGGCGAAAGAAAACGGAGGAACGGGACATGTATCATATTCTGGTGGCGGATGACGAAGCGCGTATCCGCGAACTCATCACAAAATATGCTGTCTTTGAAGGGCATCGGGTAACCGAGGCCAAGGACGGAATGGAAGCGGTCAAACTGTGCAGGGACAATGCGTTCGATTTGATCATCATCGACGTGATGATGCCGGAACTGGATGGATTTTCCGCTTGTCGTGAGATCCGAAAAACCTCGTCGGTGCCGATCCTGATGTTGTCCGCACGCGGCGAAGAATACGACCGCATCCACGGGTTCGAGCTCGGCGTGGACGATTATGTGGTCAAGCCGTTTTCACCCAAAGAATTGATGATGCGGGTGGACGCCATCATGAAGCGTACCCACAAAGGGGAAACGGAGACGGAACGATTTGTTTATGAGACGCTTGATATCAATTTTACCGCGCATACCGTTGAGATCGCGGGGGAGCGCGTGCCGCTGTCACCCAAAGAAAGTGAATTGCTGTTTTATTTTGTGCGCAATCGCAATATTGCGTTGACACGCGAAAAGCTCATCACGGAAGTATGGGGCTATGATTTTTACGGCGACGACCGGACGCTGGATACGCATATCAAGCTGCTTCGCAAAAGCCTGGGCGAGTACAGCCGTCTGATCGTGACGGTGAGAGGAGTGGGGTATCGTTTTGAGATCTGATGGGCATAAAGCCAAAAACGGTCTTGGCATCCGCGCTCAACTGCTGCTGTATCTGCTGGTCTTTATGAGTATGGCGCTGCTGCTGCTTTCGCTTTTCCAGACGCTGTTTTTAGCCGAGTTTTACAAACAGATGAAAACCAACGCGGTGCGTTCGGCTGTCGCAGCGGTGACGACTGCGCTGGACACAGAAGACCTTGAAAGCACCATGGAAACCTGGTGCAATCGTGAATCGTTGTCTCTCTATATTGTGGATGCCGACGGCACATTGCTTGCCAGCATGGCAGACGACGGAAAATACGTGGAAGACGTCTCCAAGATCTATATGCAGTCACTTTACCGACAGACGCAGGAGAATGGCGGGGAGCTGTTGCAGGAAAATGCCAATACCAAGACGGAGAAAAGAGATCCAAAAGAGAACGAGAATCTCGAAAGAGGCAAGCCGTCTGATCTGCCCCCTGATATGACAGCACCGGGGGAACCGACTGATGGCGGTGAGATATCTGTTCCGAAATCTCCGATTCCGGACGAGAAAAAGCAGCCGGATGGGCGACCGGAGGAGAAATGGGGTGAGGAGCCTAAGAATCAAATGCTCCTTTACAGCCGAATCGTACATACCGCTTCGGCCGATCGGATGGTAGCAGCCAAAGCGCTGGTGACGCCGGTCGATGCAACGGTGACGACGCTACGCCTGCAGTTCTTGATTGCTTCGGCAATTTTGATTCTGTTTACCATCGTGCTGGCACTGCTTTTGGCGCGTCGTTTTGCCGGACCGTTGGAAGCCATCAACCGCTCCGCCAAAACGCTGGCGGGCGATCGGTATGAAAGCGCCGATGCCAAAGGCTATCGCGAAGCGCGGGAGCTGTCCGCAACGCTGGACAACACGGCGATCGAGCTCAAAAAGAGCGAGCAGCTGCAGCAGGAGCTGATCGCCAATATTTCCCACGATCTGCGCACGCCGCTGACGATGATCATCGGATACAGCGAGGCAATCCGTGATCTGCCGAATGAAGATTCGGCGGAAAATATCCAGGTGGTCATCGACGAGGCGAAACGCCTGACACAGCTTGTAAACGATCTGCTCGATCTTTCCAAAATGCAATCTGGCACTCAGCAGCTTTTGCAGGATGACGTTTGTCTGACCGATCTTGTCAGTGATACGGTGGAACGCTGTCGCCGTTTGACCGAACAGGATGGGTGTTCCATTGTGTTTGATCCGCAGGAAGAATGCTGGGTGCAGGGAGACGCCCTGCGCCTGTCGCAAGTGGTATATAATTTGCTGGGCAACGAGATCACCTATGCAGGTGATGATAAAACCGTGATTGTGAGACAGGAAAAACGAGGCGATCGCGTGCGGATTTCGTTTGAGGATCACGGAAAAGGAATTCCGCCCGAGCAGCTCGACCAAATTTGGGAGCGTTATTATCAAGCGGGTGGTGGGCATCGCCGCGCAACGGTCGGAACGGGACTCGGCTTGTCGATCGTGCAATCCATCGTCAAACTTCATGGTGGAGAATGCGGTGTGACTAGTGAGATCGGCAAGGGAAGCTTGTTTTGGTTTGAACTTCCTGCCATGGAATGATATTCTACAAAAAACACGGTTTTGTCTGGCAACACAAAACCGCGTTTTTTGTAGGAGTTCGACTGCTTTTTTGGTTGACAAAACGATCGCTTTTTGCTATAGTCGTAGCAGGCTTTATTATAGAAAGGAAGCTATTTAAAAGAATGAGTACTCCGGTTTTGTTCGTCTTATATTTTGTGTTTGCGTCCATCCTGGTCTTTTTTTCGATCAAATGTGCCGATTACGTCGATCTGCTCGATAAGAAAACGACGCTTTCCGGTGCATTTATCGGCGGCGTTATTTTGGCTGCTGTCACATCGCTGCCGGAATTGGTAACCAGTATTTCGTCGGTGTATGTTGTCCATAACGCCGAGTTGATCGTTGGCAATATCCTCGGCAGCAACGTCTTCAATCTTTGCATTTTTGGCGGATTGACACTGGTGACGGTAAAAGGTTACGCGCGTGCTTCGGTCGGACGCTCTCATCTTTTGACGCTGCTTTGTACGTTGGTGGCGTATATGGCCACAGCGGCGGCGCTGTTCTTTGACTTTTTCTATATCCCCGGCGTACATATCAACGTGATGTCGCTGCTGATCCTGATTGTATATGTGCTCTCTTTCCGCTTCTTGGCGCAAGATGATACCGAAAACGAAGAGGAACCCGATTCCCGCCTTACGGTACGTCAGATTGTCGTGCGGTTTTTGCTGACGGCGTTCGGCCTGATTGTTATGAGCGTGATCGTGACCTGGCTGACCGATCAGCTTTCGGAACAGCTGAATTTGAGCGCGTCGCTTGCGGGGGCCCTGTTCCTCGGTGTGGCCACTTCGCTGCCCGAATTGTCTTCCAGCATTGCCCTGGTTCGCCGTCGCAATTACAACGCGATGGTCGGCAATGTGATCGGCAGCAACATGTTCAATTTCACAATTTTCAGCGTCGCCGATATCATTGCCGGTTCCACATCGGGGTTTGTGTATTCCTCGCAGGCGGGGTATATGCTTCTCTTCGGTACGGCTTCGACGCTGCTGGTTATAACGTCGCTGTGTGTGAAACGATTGGTTAAAACAGATTCGCGTGGTGCATATGTGCTGTATGCTGTGTGCGGCGGCTTGATCCTGAGCAGCTATGTATTGTTTTTGATCCTGTCGTCTATATAAAGGTGGATCGATATGTATACGATACTTGACAAGAAAAAGCTGAATGCCACGGTGACCAAAATGGTCATCGAAGCTCCCTTGGTGGCGCGTAAGGCGCAGCCGGGGCAATTCATCATTTTTCGTGCGACGGAAGACGGCGAACGTGTACCACTGACCATTTCGGATTATGATCGGGACAACGGCACGGTTACGATCATTTTTCAAATCGTCGGCGCGACCACGATGGAGTTGAATCAGCTCGAAGTCGGGGAGACGCTTGCAGATTTTGTGGGCCCGCTCGGCACACCGAGTGCCTTGGAAGGCCTCAAAAAGGTGGCAGTAGTCGGGGGCGGCGTCGGCTGTGCGATCGCGTATCCGGTCGCCAAGAAACTGCATGAGCTCGGTGCGGAAGTCCATACGATAGTCGGCTTTCGCTCCAAAGATCTGATGATCCTTGAACAAGAATTTGAAGCGGTATCCGATCGTATCTGCAAGATGTCGGATGATGGAAGCTGGGGCGAAAAAGGATTGGTTACCCATGCCCTGGAAGCCTTGATCCGGGAAGGAAACGCCTATGACGAAGTGATCGCGATCGGGCCGCTCATCATGATGAAGTTCGTCGCACAGCTGACGAAAACTTATGGCATTAAAACGGTGGTATCGATGAATCCCATTATGATCGACGGCACCGGCATGTGCGGCTGCTGCCGCCTGACTGTTGGCGGGGAAACGCGGTTTGCCTGTGTGGACGGCCCTGATTTTGACGGTCATCTTGTCGATTTCGATGAAGCCATGCACCGCGGCGGCATGTACCGCGATGCCGAGACAAAAGCGCGCGAACATGCGTGTCGCCTTTTGCAAAAGGCGGGGGATTGATATGGCCAATATGAACCCGAATAAATGTCCGATGCCGGTGCAGTCGCCCGACATACGGCGCCGAAATTTTGAAGAAGTAGCAAAAGGCTATACTGTGCCGATGGCATTGGAAGAAGCTGCCCGCTGTTTGAATTGTAAAAACAAGCCATGCGTATCCGGTTGCCCGGTCAATGTGGATATTCCGCGCTTTATCGCGCATGTCGCAAGCGGGGATTTTGAAGACGCATACGCAGTGATTGCCGAGTCGTCGTCGCTGCCGGCGATCTGTGGCCGCGTTTGCCCGCAGGAGACACAGTGCGAAAGCCACTGTGTCCGCGGCATCAAAACAGAATCGGTCGGCATTGGCCGGCTGGAACGCTTTGTCGCCGATTATCACCAAACGCATGCGGCGGCTGCACCGACAAAACCGGCCGCCAACGGTCGGCGGGTGGCGGTGATCGGGTCGGGGCCGTCCGGGCTGACGGCGGCCGGAGAACTGGCCAAACGCGGGTATGAAGTCACAATCTACGAAGCCCTGCACACGCCCGGTGGTGTGCTGGTTTATGGCATCCCTGAATTTCGACTGCCTAAAACGATTGTGCAAGCGGAGATCGAGGGGTTGAAAGCTCTTGGCGTTCGCATGGAGACCAATGTGGTGATCGGGCGAACGCTCACGATCGACGACTTGTTCGCTATGGGAAACGAAGCGGTTTATATCGGTTCCGGCGCGGGTCTTCCGCAGTTTATGCATATCCCCGGCGAATCGCTGAACGGTGTGTATTCTGCCAATGAATTTTTAACCCGCATCAATTTGATGAAGGCGTATCAGCCGGACGCTAAAACCCCCATCTTCCGCGCAAAACGCGTGGCGGTGGTCGGCGGCGGCAATGTCGCGATGGACGCGGCACGGTCGGCGCTGCGCCTCGGCGCGGAAACGGTGCATATCGTGTATCGCCGCAGCCGGGAGGAATTGCCTGCCCGGCGAGAGGAGATCGAACACGCCGAAGAAGAAGGCGTCGTGTTTGATATGCTGCAAAATCCTGTGGAAGTGCTCGGCAACGATGGATATGTCTGCGGCCTGCGGGTGCAGGAGATGATGCTCGGGGAGGCGGACGCTTCCGGAAGGCGGCGCCCCATCCCGAAGGACGGCTGTTTCCGGACGCTGGATATCGATTGCATGATCATGGCAATTGGCACCAGCCCGAACCCGCTCATCCGCTCGACCACTCCCGGGCTGGAGGCTAACCAGCGCGGCTGCATCATCGTCAAAGATGACGACGGCCGCACCACCCGAAAAGGGGTATATGCGGGCGGCGATGCTGTGACGGGCGCCG
>JAFTBJ010000068.1 GCA_017455295.1 Clostridia bacterium | reverse complement strand
TCAAATCCTTTGTTGTTTTATCATCCCGGGTTCGCACACGCTTCCGTTCCGACGTAGGGCCGGGCCTTGGTCCGGCCATTACGCGCCGCAAATTGACGGCGGCGTGTTTTACGGCTTCTCCTTGAGGAGAAGGCATGTCGGTACGTAACCACAATCTCAGTGGTGGAACAAACGGATCCCCGTAAACGCCATGGTTAATCCATATTTGTTGCAGGCGTCGATCACGATGTCGTCGCGGATGGATCCGCCCGGCTGCACAATATATTGCACGCCGCTGCGGCGGGCGCGCTCGATGTTGTCATCAAACGGGAAGAACGCGTCGCTGCCGAGCGACACGCCGGATACCGCACAGAGATATGCCTTTTTCTCTTCACGGGTAAGCGGCTGCGGCTGCTCGGTGAAGGTCGCCTGCCACACGTCGTCCCCGATCACGTCCTCGTATTCGTCCGAAATGTACACGTCGATCGCGTTGTCGCGGTTGGGGCGCGGGATATCCTTTTTGAACGGCAGGGCGAGCACCTTCGGGTGCTGCCGCAGATGCCAGATATCCGCCTTGTTGCCGGCGAGCCGTACGCAGTGGATGCGCGATTGCTGCCCGGCGCCCACGCCGATCGTCTGGCCGCCTTTCGCATAGCAGACCGAGTTGCTCTGCGTATATTTGAGGGTGATCAGCGCGATGATCAGGTCGCGCTTCGCGTCCTCCGGCAGCTCCTTGCAGTCGGTCACGATGTTCTGGAGCGAGGCGGCGTCGATCTTCAGTTCGTTGCGTCCCTGCTCAAACGTGATGCCATAGACCTGCTTGCGCTCGATGGGCGCGGGCACATAGCTTTCGTCGATGGCGACGATGTTGTAGCCACCCTTGCGTTTTTGTTTCAAAATCTCAAGCGCCTCCGGCTCATAACCGGGGGCGATCACGCCGTCGGAGACCTCGTGGCGGATCAGCTCGGCGGTCGGCACATCGCACACATCCGAGAGCGCAATCCAGTCGCCGAAAGAGGACATCCGGTCGGTGCCGCGCGCTCTCGCATAGGCGCAGGCCAGGGGGGACAGCTCCTTGTCGCCGACAAAATAGATGGCGCGCAGCGTCTCATCCAGCGGCAGGCCGACCGCGGCGCCCGCGGGGCTGACGTGCTTGAACGACGCGGCGGCGGGCAGCCCGGTCGCCGCTTTCAGCTCGCGCACAAGCTGGTAGCTGTTGAACGCATCCAGGAAATTGATAAAGCCGGGTTTGCCCGAGAGCACCGTGATCGGCAGATCACTCCCATCCTCCATGAAGATGCGGGACGGTTTTTGGTTGGGGTTGCAGCCGTATTTGAGTTCCAGTTCGTTTGCCATCGTATGTTCCTCCGATCAGTTGAATTTGTTGACGATGCGGGTCTCTTCTTTGCCGGTTGCAAGGTCGATGAACCGGGTAAACAGCGACACTTTGTTGTCGGGATTCAGACTTTGCCACACGGCGGCGGTAAAGCCGTCGATATCCCCTGTGACAGACACCTTCGTCGGCTCGCCCTCAAAGGACGGGATCGGGCTGCCGTCGCCGACATAGGTATGAATAAACCGTCCCTCACCCGCCGCAAAATCGGGATAATCAAACGTATAGCGCAGGCAGCGGTCGGGACAGCCGCCGTCGCTTTTGAGAATGCTCATCTTGGTTTCGACCGCGCCGTTTGCCGTTTGCAGCACGGCGGAAATGCGCGGGGTGAAATTGGGCGCATCCGGCTCGAATTCCCGAGTGCAAAGCGCCTCTTCAAACGTCTTGCCCTCCTTGAGAAAATCAAAAATCGTGTCGGTTTGGTCGCCGTTTGTCACGATGGTGACGTCGCCCTGCACCCGTACCGGCGCATAAATAATCAGCGACGGATCGCTCATCTGCGACGGATCGTGCGCCTCGGTGCGGATGCCGCCGTCCTGCGGCACAAACACGCGGTTGCGGCTGTTGACGCTGCGCCCCATGATGAAATAGGCGATGACCGCCGACTTGCCGTCCGCTGATTTCGCGATCACGATGCCGCGACCCGGGTAGGTGTTGCCGCTCAGTTCTTCGGTTAACCGTTTCATATCGTTTCTCCTTCCGTGAGTTCTTTACAAATCAGTTCGGTCGCCGCCGGAAGCAACTTCCACTCTGCTTCTTCCATCACGCGGCGCTGCAGCGTTTCGGGGGTATCCCCCTCCTCGATCGCCACCGCTTTTTGCAGCAGGATCCGGCCGCCGTCGGTGATCTCATTGACAAGATGCACCGTCGCCCCCGTCACCTTGACGCCGCGGGAGAGCGCTGCTTCATGCACCCGCAGTCCGTAAAAGCCGTCCCCGCAAAAAGAGGGGATGAGCGACGGATGCACATTGAGGATCCGGTCGGGAAACGCTGCGACAAAGCGGCTTGACAGCACGGTCAAAAACCCCGCGAGCACCACAATGTCGATATCCCGCTCCCGCAAAAGCGAGAGCAGCGCGTCCTCGAACGCGTCGCGATCGGCATACGCTTTACGGGCGACGACGGCGCTCTCAATCCCCGCCGCTTTGGCACGTTCGAGCGCAAAAACGCCCGGCTTGGAGGCGACGACCAGCGTGAGTTTTCCGTGGGGCAGTTCGCCGCGTTTTTCGGCGTCGATGAGCGCTTGCAGATTGGTGCCGCCGCCCGAGACGAGCACCGCAATGTTGCATGGTGTCTTCATCACTTGATCTCCACTCCGTGTTCACCTTTCGCGATCTCGCCGCAGATATACGCGTCTTCGCCGGCTTCTTTCAGCACAGCGACCGCTTTGCCGGCTTCGGCCGCGTCGACGATCACGCTCATGCCGACGCCCATGTTATAGGTGTTGAACATATCCCGCTCGGGGATATTGCCTGTCTTTTGAATGAGGTCAAAGATCGGCAGCACCCGCAGCGCTTTCCCGTCGATCACCGCTTGGAAGCCGTCGGGAATGCTGCGCGGGATGTTCTCATAAAATCCGCCGCCGGTGATGTGCGACACCGCTTTG
>JAFTBJ010000009.1 GCA_017455295.1 Clostridia bacterium | reverse complement strand
TTTGGATGGCAGGCGTACGAATGTACGAAATAGACATAAGAATACGGCGGCAGCGCCCGCGTCAGAGGGCTGTCTTTTTCTATTGTCAGGACGTACCAGCCCATATGCGGGATCTTGAGCGGCCGCCCGTCGCGGTCGACGCCGCCCTGCAGTTTTTTGACTGTGCCGGGCAAAAAGCCGAGGCCGGGTACGCCGGGGCCTTCTTCGCTGCTTTCAAAGAGAAGCTGCATCCCGAGGCAGACGCCGAGCAGCGGCTGTCCGCTTTCTTTGGCGTGTTCAAGCGCCGGGATCAGGCCGCTTTGCTCCAGCGCAGCCACTGCGTCGGCAAAGGCGCCCACACCCGGCAGGATCAATCCATCAGCGGCGGTGGCTTCCTGTGCGCTGCGCGTGACGACCGTGTCGGCGCCGAGGCGATCGAGCGCCAGTTTGACCGAGCGCAGATTGCCTGCGCCGTAATCGAGAATGGCGATCAAGACCTCCGCCTCCTTTTGACAAAATTCCGGGATGATCGACGAAAAAACATCGTGCCCATAATTATAATTAGTATACCATAAAATATAGGATATGGTCAACTGTTAAATTGCGAGAAATGGCGAAAGGACAACGAAAAATAAAGGTGTCGTGTTGCCGAGCGACGGAGTTGAAAAATTTTTCGGCGTGCGTGGGGCGCGGCCTTGGTCGCGCCGCAAGCAATCCACAAATTGGCGGCAGCCACCTCATCAGTCTCGGCGTTATCGCCTCGACAGCTTCTCCTCGAGGAGAAGCTTTTGAAAACGCGCCACCACGATTTTCCGGTAACTTCCGGCGCACGTAAGCCTTCTCCTTGAGGCAGATTCCCCTGACAGGGGAAATGTCCGCGAAGCGGACAAAAGGGTGGCCGTTTCCGGCGAGGAAAAGGTGGGTGAGCGCAAGCGAACCCGGATGAGGTGGAAGCAATGGTCACCGCACGTTTGCGGAGAACACCTCATCAGTCTCGGCGTTATCGCCTCGACAGCTTCTCCTCGAGGAGAAGCCTTTGAAAACACGCCACTGCAGCCTGATGCGTCATTCTACGGCGCGATGAAGACATCGCGCGTCTGTGTCGGCACGGGAGATTGTGCGAGCACGCATCCAAAACGAACATGCAAAAATCGACAAAAAATTTTCAAAAAACAGTTCCTTCCGTGCGGGAAATATGCTATACTGTTTATAATAGTCTAGTGGTATAACATTATCAAACGAGAGGAGTGGCTGCTTTGAAAAAGGCGATGGCGGCAATAGGTATGATCGGCGCGCTGCTGGCGGCGCTGTTTTGCATGCCGTTTACGGCAGCCGCTTCCTATTCGCTGCCGGATACCGTGACGCTGCACGCGTCGTCGGCGCTGCTCGTGTATCTCGGGACGGAGCAGCACCATGATGCGGTGATTTATGAGAAAAACGCGGATGAATCAACCGCGCCGGCGGGGCTTGTTCGTATTGCGGTGGGGCTCTATGCGCTACGACAAATCGAAGAAAAGAATCTGGATCCCGCTACGGCGACCGGAACCTATTCGCACGACATCGAGTCGGTGACCGATCGGGTCGGATTGTCGACAGTGGACATGAAAGTCGGCGATGTGTGGACGCTGGACGATCTGCTTGCTGTATCCATGCTGCAGACCGCATCGGATGCGGTGGGGACGCTGGTGGCGGCGCTCAGCGGCACAGAAGAGGCATTTGTCGCCGGGATGAACGCGATGGCCGCCGAGATCGGCTGCACCCACACGCAGTTTCGCAATGTGTATGGACTGGACGATCCGGAACAATATACCACCGCCCGCGATATGTACCGCCTGCTGCGGCATGCGTCGCTGAATTATCCGAAGCTCACCGTGCTGCTCGGGTATGACGAGTACACCGTTCACCCGATCAAGGGTGAACAGGATTACTGGCCGACCACCAATCAAATGCTGCGGGAAAGTTCGGAATACTATTATACACCGCTTCTTTACGGCCGGTCGGGATATACCGAATCGGTCGGTCATTCCTGCGCGTCGGTGGTGCGGGATGAGGGGCAGGAGGCGATGGTCGTGCTGCTTGGCTGCAAGGATGCTCCGCCGGCCAAATCGACCACGACCACAACGCGCCCTTCCGGCGACGGATCGGATGAGGGCGAAGACGACGAAGACGAAAGTGACGAGGAAGACGACTGGGAAGAGGACGAATATCCCGCGTTTACCGATACGATGACACTGGCCCGGTGGATGTACAACGCCTTTACATTTACGGCGATTGTCAGCAAAGGGCAGCCAATCACCCGTGTGCCGGTGTCGCTGTCCTGGACGAGCGATTCGGTGGTGCTGGTGGCCGGCGAAAGCCTGTCGGGTATGCTGCGCAACGGCGTGGAATTGAGCCAGCTGCGCTATGACATACAATTGAAGGATGACGACCTGATCGCGCCGGTGGACAAAGGACAGGTATGCGGAACGGCGCGCATTTATGACGGCGACGAGCTGGTCGGCACGTTCGATCTGCTGGCTGCGGAAACGGTCAGCCGCAGTCAATTGCTGGCGCTGTTTGAAAATGTGTGGAAAGTCGTCGCCAGCCCGGTGATGCTGATCGTGCTGGGCGTGCTCGGCGTGCTGCTGATCGTGTATCTGGTCATCGGCACGGCGCACAATCAAAAACGCCGCCGCAAAAAGCAGCGGCGGGTCAAGCGCTATAAATAAACGAAAAGCGGAGGAAAACGCATGAAAGTGGCGGTGATCGGATCGCGCTCGCTGCGTGTGGAGGATCTCGGCCGGTATTTGCCGGCGGGAACGACGGAGATCGTGTCCGGCGGCGCGAGAGGTGTGGATACATCGGCCCGCCTGTATGCGCAGGAGCATGGGTTGAAACTCACCGAGTTTTTGCCGGAATATGATAAATACGGCGGCGGCGCGCCGCTGCGTCGCAATATCCAAATTATCGATTACGCCGACGAGGTGCTGGCATTTTGGGACGGGAAGTCCCGCGGAACCAAATTTGTGATCGACAACTGCCGCAAAAGGGGCAAGAAAGTAACAATCTTTCAGACTTGACAAAAAACGCAGAAAGGATGATTCGTATGGCATTGGCAGCAAAACCGCCGCTTGGCTGGAATTCGTGGAACACATTCAGCCACGAGATCAACGAGGAGGTCGTGCGCGGCGTCGCGGACGCGATGGTGCGCGAAGGGCTCAAAGATGCGGGGTATGAATATGTCGTCATCGACGACTGTTGGAGCACCCGGGAGCGGGATGAAAACGGGCGGCTGGTTCCCGACCCCGAAAAATTCCCGAGCGGCATGAAGGCACTCGCCGATTATGTCCACTCGAAAGGACTCAAATTCGGCATGTATTCCTGCGCGGGCACGCACACCTGCGCCGAATACCCGGGCGGCTTCGAGCATGAATTCATCGACGCCGCGACCTACGCCGCATGGGGCGTGGATTTTCTCAAATACGATTATTGCAATAAACCGCGCTATGTGGACGGCGCGATGCTGTACCGCCGCATGGCGATGGCACTGCGCAATTGCGGCCGCGACATCCTGTTTTCGGCGTGCAACTGGGGACATGATAACACCACCGACTGGATCCGCTCGACCGGCGCGCACATGTACCGCTCGACCGGCGACATCGTGGATAGCTGGCCGCGCATCAAGGAGCTGGCGCTGTCGCAGATGCACGAACAAAAATACAGCGGGCCGTATTGTTTCAACGATATGGATATGCTGGTGGTCGGCATGTACGGCAGGAGCTTCAACAGTTGGATCGCCGATAATGCGGAGCTGACGGAGGAAGAGCGCGCCAAGCGCACCACCGAATATCGCACGCATTTTTCGCTGTGGGCGATGATGAATTCGCCGCTGATGATCGGCTGCGACGTGCGGGATATGAGCGAGGAAACGAAAGAGATTCTGCTCAACCGCGACGTGCTCGCCATCAATCAGGACGTCGAAGTGCGCACGCCGTTTGTGTCGCCGCATTGGGAGGATCAGCCGGAGTCGCTTATCCGGATGTGGAAGCCGCTCGAAAACGGCGACTATGCGATCGGGCTTTTCAACTTCGTGGATGGCGGGGCGCGCATCACGCTGCCGTTTTGGGACATGGGGCTGCCGACGGCGGCCGGGTACGGCTTTAAACTGTACGATTGCTGGAAGCACGAGGAGATCGGCGTCTTTACCGAGCGATTCACCGAGGTGGTGGAGGAACACGGCTGCCGGCTGTATCGCGCGACGCTGGTAAAGGTATGAGCGAGCTCCCAAACGACAAAACCTGTCGGCAGTGCGGCGCGCCGCTGAGCTATACGGATATCTGCCTTCATAAAAAGCTGCTCTCGCGCTCGGCGGTCACATTCTTTTGTATGGACTGCATGGCCGTGTATTGTAACACGACGCGGGAGAGACTCGAAGCGTATATTGCACATTTGCGCAAAACCGGCACATGCAGCCTCTTTCCGCCGCTGCCGGATGAAAATAACGAGGAGTGAATGGTATGTTGAAAAAAATACTTTCTGCGATTCTGGCGGGCGCGACCTTTGCGCTGACGCTGCCGCTTTGCATGATGGCGGCGCCCGTATCAGCCGCGACCGATCTGCTGTCCGGCTCGACGCTGCTCACGCTCGGCGACAGCATCACGGCGATGGGCGTGTGGAACGACACGGTCGCCGAGGATCTCAACATGAAACTGGTGAACGCCGGCGTCGGCGGCGATACGACCGAGAATGCCCGCGACCGTTTTGAGGCGGACGTGGCGGCGAAAAATCCCGATTTTGTGACCATCGGGCTTGGCACCAACGACTTTGTGCGGGAATATGCGGGCGTGTCGAAGGTATCCCTTGATCGCTATCGCGAGAACCTGATCTATTTCATCGACCGCATCCGCGGCATGAACGCAACGCCGATTCTGATCACGCCGCCGTTTATCCGTGAAGGCGCATTCGGCCCTGCAAGCTATTATTCGATGGACGGGGGCTTAAACGCGACGCTCGATCTCTATGTCGAGGCGATGCGCACCGTCGCGACCGATAAAAACGTGCTGCTCGTCGATATGCACGCGGTCACCACCGACAACTATCAGGTGTCCACCTTCCTCGTCAGCGACGGCGTGCACCTTTCGGCGCTCGGCAAGCAGGTGTATGCGCAGCAGCTTGAGAAGGTGCTCACCGCCAACTTCCGCACCGACGCGTCGGTGCCGGCGGTGGAACGTCCGCAAGCGCCCGCTGTGCAGGCCGGCAGCTGGACCAAGAAGATCGTCTCCTTCAACCCGGATGATTGGCGCATTATTAAAAAAGGCAGCATGACCGTCACGACGCAGGACGGTGTGCTGAAGATCGCGAACACCACCGGGCTTTGGCCGGAAGCGCACTATTCTCCGGCGCTCGAGGACGGCATCGCGATCCCGGTCAGCGCGGGCGTGCTGAATGTGGATATCGTCACCAACAACGCGACGAGCCTCCAGATTTATTTCAACGGCTCCAACCCGACCACCCATTATGATACAAACTATATTATCCTGAATACGCTGCTCAAAGAGATCGATCCGTCCATTCAGCTGGAATCGACCACCAACGACATCCTCGCCGGGCAGACCATCAAGATGACCATTCCGCTTTCCAAAGTGGTGCCGTCGAGCTGCATCGATAAAAACGGCAACACGGTGTTCACCGGCGCGAAGATTTATGTCATCGGCGCGGCGGGCAAAACGGTGGATATCCGCGACCTGAGCGTGTCGCGTTTGCCGTATGAAGATACCGCGAGTCTGCTGCCGACGAGCACGTCCGCCGTGTCGCAAAACGAGGGCACGGTTGACTTCACGCTGAACGCGGACGGGACGCTGCGCCTTGCGCGCGCGGCTTCGAGCAGCATCGCGTGGCCGTCGGTGAAGTTCTCGCCGAACAAGACGGTCAATCTGTCGGACACCCCGTTTTTGCATCTGTCGGTGACGCCGGATAACGGCTATGCGAACGGCTATGTGTATTACACGGTGAACGGCAAAGAAAATGTGTTCCAGCTTTCGGATGCCGTCAACGGCGACAACATGGATTTCACCACGGCGACCAACGCCTATGTGGATCTCAAAGCGGTCACCGGTCAATCGAGCGGCAGCATCGTGATCACCAAGATCACGCTGTCGGTCTACGGTGACGTGGGCGGTGCGGTCGTGTGGAACGCGATCGCCTTGGCCAAATCCGGCGAGATGAGCGACGTCACCCCGGGCGACGTCAACGGCGACGGCAAAGTGACCACCACCGACGTGCGCACGCTGCTGCGGTATACGGTATCGCCCGACGTCGCGATCAACGAAGCGGCGGCGGACGTCAACGGAGACGGAAAAATTACCACCTCCGATGCGCGCCAGATTTTGAGCGGCATCGTGTGATACAAACAGAATGAACGAAAAGCGCCGCGGGGCAACAGCCTCGCGGCGCTGTTTTGCGTTGTCTTGTGGTGCCTGCCATAAATTCGTGGTGACAATCATTTCCACCTCATCCGGGTTCGCTTGCGCTCACCCACCTTTTCCTCGCCGGAAACGGCACCCTTTTGTCCGCTTCGCGGACATTTCCCCTGTCAGGGGAATCTGCCTCAAGGAGAAGGCATAATCGCTCGCCGCAACCCGGTGCGGTATCTCCGGCGCGATGAAGGTATGGCGCCTACCCGTTGCCGGGAGAGAAAGGGCGTCGATATATGGCACGTTTGCGCCATTCGATATAGTTGCCTATCGGCAACTTCGATATACGGTCGCAGGAGCGACCGTTTGATATGCCGCCTGTCGGCGGCGCGATATGTTTGCCCTATCGGGCAAACGTGCTGTAGAACAGCGGCAAACGATTGACAAGAACTGTCAAAATATGATACACTATTATGGGTTATTATGAAAAGAAATCCTAAAAAAGAGGGCGAAAACCATGGTTGATACTCCCTGCTTGAAATACAAAGTTACGCTGTTGGAAGAGGCGGCGCTTAATCGGGCGCTGATGCGTCTGTCATATGAGATTGTGGAGCGGGCGGATGTGCTCGAAGACGTGCTGCTGGTCGGGATCTTGACTCGTGGCGTGCCGCTTTCTCGCATGATCGCCGACAACATCGAGAAAAACAGCGGCGTGCGCGTGCCGACCGGCGCGCTGGATATCACGCTGTATCGCGACGATCTGCAAAAGGTGGCGGAGTCGCCGCGCGTCGGCCCTGTTGAGCTGCCGTTTGACCTCGATGGCAAAGAAGTGGTGCTGGTGGACGATGTGCTGTATACCGGCCGCACCGCTCGCGCGGCGATCGACGCGCTGTTTTCGGTGGGGCGTCCGGCCAAGATCCGTCTGGCGGTATTGGTGGATCGGGGACATCGCGAGCTGCCCATCCGGCCGGATTATGTGGGCAAAAATGTGCCCACATCGCAGGCGGAAGTGATCCGCGTCAATCTCAAAGAAGTGGACGGGCGCACCAATGTGGAGATCTGGGAGTTTGCCCCCGAAGAATAAACCGCCTGTGTGAATCGAAACGGAGGACACGGATATGAGTTCGGAATACGGACGGCGTGTGCGCCGGTCGAT
>JAFTBJ010000067.1 GCA_017455295.1 Clostridia bacterium | reverse complement strand
GATTCTTATAGCTGTTTTTGACTGCCGAAGCTGAACTTGGATTCCTCATGATGTGCCAGCTTGACAAAATTCGGATAGTGCCGCACAATCACAAGTGCCGCCGACAATGCCGACAGCGTCAACACCCAAACGGAGGCACCGCCAAGAAAACAAAGTGTGACAGGACAACACAGCGCCGCCGTGCAGGACGCAACCGACATATACCGAAACGCCACCAGCACAAGGAAGAACACGCCCACCGCGACAAGCGCCATGCGCCAGTCGACAAACCAGATCGTAGCAAAACCGGCGATAAAGGCTTTGCCGCCTTTGAAACGATACCACACCGGAAAGCAATGCCCGATCATACAAAAGAGACCGGAAAACGCGGCGCCGAACTGCCACAGGTCAAAGAAATGCCCCATCAAAAGTGCCGTGATCCACACCGGCAGCGCCGTTTTCAACACGTCAAACACCAGCACCGCCCACGTGACCGCGTTCAAGCCGTATGCTCGTTTGAAATTGGTGAAGCCGGGGTTGCCGCTGCCGAGATCGCGAATGTCCTGATGGTAGACAAGTTTGGAAAACAAGATCGCCCCATTCAGACCGCCGAGCAGATAGGAGATCACGGCGGCGGCACACAAAATGCCTGTCATTGCAATATCCATCATACCGAAAACCTTTCCACATGCTCACCAAACGCAAAGATTGCCAGCGCATCTGCACCGATCGACGCGCCGATGATGGGGCCGATATAGCCGACGTAGGTATCGGCCTCCGGGATTCTCTCTTTAAGAAGGGCTTCCAATTCTTTCGCTTCCTCAAGGCAATCGGAATGGCCGATATAGATGCATTGTTTTTCCGGTTCGATAATGGCATCCGCCATCAGGTTGACCAGCTCGACAATGGAATTATAGCGTCCTTTTACTTTTTTATATGCGACGTTATCGCCATTGACATCCGAAATGATGATCGGCTTCACGCCGAGCAGGTTGCCGAAAAACGCCGAGGACGCTTTGACGCGCCCCGCCGCTTTTAGTGCATTCAAATTGTGCACGGTCACAAACATATTGACCGTGTTGCGTAGCGGCAGCAACGTTTCAGTGATGGTCGCCGCGTCCAATCCTTCATCGCGAAGCTGTGCCGCTTTGATGGCCACCAGTCCTTCGCCGAGACTCGCATTGAGCGAATCGATGCAGGCGATCGTCGCTCCGGGGAAAGACGGCAGAATGCTGTCCGCCACCATCTGCGCGGTGTTGACCGAACCGGAGCATTTTCCGGAACACGCGATATAGATCACATCAAAACCATCTTGCAAATATTGCGGAAACGCTTCTTCAAACGCAGCGGCCGGCACCTGTGTCGTGGTGACCCGTTCGCCACCGCGAATGGTATCGTAAAGCTCCGACGGGCTGTAGCTCTCCCAATCGAGGCTCGCCGGTTGCTCTTTGCCATGCATCACCGTATTCATCGGCAAATAGTCGATATCAAATTTCTCGCGCAGGTCTTTTGCCAGATCCGAGCAGGAATCCGTCACAATTTTCACCGGTCTCATCGGTTACACGCTCCTCTATTCCAAAATCAAAATATAATCATAAATCGGCTGACCGCCGTCGATCATCACAATCTCTGTGCGCTTATAAGCATCCTTCAACCGTTCATACAGTCTGTCCGCTTCCGACGGCGATACATCGGCACCGCATACGACTAACAGAATATCATATTGCTGCGCCGACAAATGCTGCGTCAACGTTACCGCCGTTTCCAGGCGATCGGGATGATCGACATAAATACAATCGTCCACAAATCCGATATAGTCGCCTTTTTCCACCTCTACGCCGTCTTTCTCGGTGTGGCGTACCGCTTGCGAAACAATGCCGGTCACCACCTCGGCGGCGACGCTTTCCAGTTCGGCTTGGATCACGTCCGCATCGCCGGACGAAGTATCCATCATCGAAATGGCCGCATAGCCTTCGCCAATGGTTTTGGTCTTCACCACACGCACATCCGCTTTGTCGTAAAGCGCTGCCGCCTGCTTGGCTGTCAGAATGATGTTGCTGTTATTCGGAAACACAAAGATTGTATCCGCATTGACTTCCTCCAAAGCACGAATAATATCTTCCGCAGAAGGATTCATACTCTGTCCGCCGTCCACAACCACATCGCATCCAAGCGACAAAAACGTATCTTTGATGCCTTTGCCTGCCGCCACGCTGATAATTCCATACGGCTTTCTAGGCTTTGATACAGGCGGCGTATAGTCGGAACGCCCCGGCATCGCTTCATTATGCTGCAGCGTCATATTCTCGATTTTGAGAGTGAGAAACTCGCCGTATTGCTGGCAATCGTTCAAGATCTGGCCCGGCGTTTTTGTGTGCACATGCACCTTCACAACCGTGCCTTCCCGGAACGCAACCACCGAATCGCCGACGCTGTTCAAATATGCGATAAAAGCGTCCAGATCAAAGGCGTCGATATCGATCTTGGCGCGCTGCAGCCGCAGCAAAAACTCTGTACAATAACCGAATTCCAGCACGCTGTCTTCGGTGAATTTACTGATGTCCGCCGTATGAGCCGTCGGCATATGTGACGACGCGGCGCCAGCCAGATCCGCATCCGGGTCCAGTGCCTTTTGCATACCTTCCGCAATATAAATAAATCCGGCTCCGCCGCTGTCCACCACACCGGCTTCTTTGAGAACATCCAGCAGCTCTGGCGTCCTTTCCAATGAGGCACGCAGTTCACACAGCAAATCGCTTAGATAGGTATCGAGTGTGCTGTCTTCGGTCAGGCGGGATCCCGCATAATGAACGGCATCTTTGTAAACCGTCAGGATCGTGCCCTCCACCGGCTGCGAGACCGCACCATACGCTTCGGCTATGCCGCTTTCAAAGGCGGCATTCACGGCCGCCATATCCGCTTCTTCCAACCCGTCAAGACCTTTGGCGATCCCGGCAAATATTCGGGACAGGATCACGCCGGAATTACCTCTGGCGCCCAGCAGCATCCCGCGCGCCACCTTTGCGGCCGTATCGCACAACGAGGAGTCCTCATCATTTTTGATCACCGCCGCTCCGGCGTCGATCGTCATAAACATATTATCGCCGGTATCCCCGTCCGGAATGGGAAAAACATTGAGATCATTGACGATCTGCACGTTGCTTTGCAGCGAGCGGGCGCCGCCGCATATCATTCTGGCAAACAGCGCCCCATCCAGCTGTGACGTTTCCATAATTTTTGCCCTTTCTTTTCCGCTTGCGCGGCAATCTCTCCACACATGTGGCAAAAATATTGACTTTTACCACAATTGTATATTATAATAAAGTAAATACAGAAATTCGCGGGCAAAATTTGATAAAGTGCGGAAAATGCCTCACTTTGTGCAATTTGTGTAGAAAAATATACACTTACGTCAAAAAATGTTGAGTTATTAAAGGAGCAATTGCATATGACTTCACCGTCCAAACATACCGACCGCCGGGTGATTAAAACAAAAAAAGCCATTCGTGACGCTTTTGTCGCCATGCTATCGGAAAAAGACATCAACGATATCACGGTCAAAGATATCGCCGACCGCGCGGATATCAATCGCAAGACATTTTACAACTACTACAGCGGCATCTATCAGGTGATGGACGAAATCGAAAACGAGCTTGTCAGTCGATACGAACTGCTGCTCGGCGAGGTCGATTTAAAAAAAGACTTGAGGGATCCGCGCATGATTCTTGCCAAACTGACGATGATCGATTCGGACATGGAATTCTTGCGTTATATTCTGTTTGCCGATCGAAACATGACTTTTCTTACCAAGATCACCGATTTGCTGAAAGATAAAACGCTCATCGCGTTCACCAAGCAGATTCCCCTGGATCCCGAAAAAGCCGACGTGATGCTCACCTATTTGTTTTCCGGCATGATCGCTGCTTATCAAAACTGGTTTCGTTCCGGCCGCCGCCAGTCAATCGAAGAACTGTCGCAGACAATCAGCGTAATCGCCACCACAGGCATCAACGGCATGATCAACACTTGCATCGAATAAAGGAGAAACCGCAAGATGGAAAATGCCAAAGTCCATGTGTATTATGGAAACGGGAAAGGCAAGACAACCGCCGCGATCGGATTAGTTATCCGCGCGAGCGGCGTCGACGCCTGTGTCGGGATCGCTTCCTTTTTGAAAGACAATCGTTCCGCCGAACGCAACGTGCTGCGCTCGTTGCATAACGTGGCACTTTATCCCGTTATAGAAAACCTGCCGTTCGTATTTCAAATGACCGACGCACAAAAAGCCGATGCAGCCCGGTTTTATGAACGGCTCATGCAGCGGCTAATTGATGAAGCGCCTCATTTAGATCTGCTGGTATTAGATGAAGTGCTGGACGCCGTTGAAACAGGTATGTTGCAGGAATCGTTGCTGCTGACATTGCTGCAAAGCTCCGATCACACAGAGTTTGTGCTGACCGGACGCCATCCCTCTCCTGCCGTTTTGGAAAAAGCCGACTATATCACCGAGATGCACGCTGTGCGTCATCCTTACGATCACGGCACAGCAGCGCGGCGGGGGATCGAATACTGACCTCTCAAAGCTGGTTCTTTATAAATGTGAGGGCGTTTTTTTCCAGTCGGCTGACCTGCGCTTGCGAAATGCCGATCCGTTCGGATACCTGCGTTTGCGTCAACCCTTTGAAAAACCGAAGCTGCAGGATCGTTCTTTCCCGCTCGGAAAGCTGGCGGATCGCCTCTTTGAGCGCCAATTCTTCCAGCCAATCCCGATCATCTCTC
>JAFTBJ010000066.1 GCA_017455295.1 Clostridia bacterium | reverse complement strand
GGTCGCCGATCATCGCGGTTCCGCCGCCGATCAGGGCGATCGGACGATTGCCTGCCATTTGCAGCCGCTTCATCAGGCAAAGCGCCAGGAAATGCCCTACATGCAGGCTGTCCGCCGTCGGGTCAAACCCAATGTAAAACGTGGCCTTGCCATTATTGACAAGCTCCTTGATCTCTTCTTCATCGGTCACCTGCGCGATCAGCCCGCGCGCGACCAGTTCGTCATAAATGGTCATAATGGAATCACTCCTTAATTATATGACCGTATTATACCCGCCGCCCGTCTGTTTGTCAACCCCCGCACGCCGCACACAACTGCGGCGTGCCCGTAGGGGACGATTCTATATCGGCCCGCGGGATTTCCGCTGATTCACGGCGATCGCGTCATCTCACGCCCTCGCACACACTCCCACCACGATAACGCCCTCAATCTTGCCGTATCGCACCAATCCGTGTCGCGTCTTACGCAGTGGGGAGAGGTGCACGGCGTAAGCCGTGACAGAGAGGGGGCCCCCGTACCCTTCCGCTGTCTCCTGTATGGCAAAAATGCCGAAAAATCGCGCAAAACCCAGTCGGCATGCCTGCTTAAATTGGAATTGATATGACTTTTTTATTTATCAAAAATGCCGAATTTTGCGCAAAGACTTTCCTGCAGGGCTATTTAGTATTATAATATAATAAACATAATTATACCTGCGCCCAAAACGCAGGTCTTTATGACTATTGCATAAAAAGGAGGGTGAGCAATATGGCAGCAGCAAACCGTAAAAAAGCGAATGCAACTCGCCGCGTCATGTCGCTCATCTTCGCCATTTCAATGGTGGTCACTCTTTTCACGGTCGGCGCTCCGATGGCGATCGGCGCCCCGACGGATATGACCGATTCGCTCAACAAATCCGTCCCGGTTCAAACGATCAACATGCTTCCGATGGAAACGGGCAACAATTTCCGCTATCCAAACGAAGCATCCGGCTCCGGTTATTATGAAAATGTGCAGAGCAGCACGACGACTTCCGGTAACGTGACTGTCACCACCAACGAAGACAATTCCGTCACTTTGACGGTGACCGGCGGCTCGGCGGTAACGGTAACCGAAAAAAGCGGCCAGCTTATCAACCTGGCGCAAAACCCGTGGACGACTATTGAATGGGCGGGCAGCGGCGAAGGCACCTTTGATGCACGGATTGATTTTAAGCTCAAAAAGAACGGCAGCGCCAGTTCGCAGGTGTCGTTGGATCTGGCCGATTTGGCAAATGGCCGTTTGAGTGAAGGCGCGGATACGTTTGATGTGAACACTGTCGGTCACAAGCTCTCCAATCTTTACAGAAGCCTTTATCAGTACAGAGGCTCCAACACCGTGGTTTCAAACTATTGGCCGAATTGGGTAGCGGCGTCCAACAGCGCCGACGATTGCATGGTGCTTGATCAGGTGGTCTATACCATCACTCCCTCGACCAGCGCCGGCGTGTCGCTGACGCTGTACGGTGCGGCGATCGGCCGCGAGACGATGGATCGCCCGGCAAATCTGTTCCCGATCGTGGAAACCGATGTGAGCGCCAGCGGCACGAATAATACGGGCACCAATACAAATGCCTATTCGGCGCTTGTGAGCAATGTGCTGTATCTTCGCAATAAATCCACAAGTGAAACGGCGGTTTTCGGTTGGGAAATCGGCCGCACGTTCAACGCGTCCGAGCTGCAGGCGCTGTTTGTGGATCTTCGCAACCGCAGCGGCAACGGCGCGCGGGTTGCACTCGATCTGCGCGGCGTCAACAAAACCGGCGAGAGCGGATTCACAGGTGGAGATATGACCAACTATGTCATACCGAAAAACCCCGGCAGAAGTATCGCGAGCGCGGCCTCTGACACTCGTGCCTGGGTGCAGGGACTGGATGAAACCCGCCGCAGATGGTATGGCCGTGTGTGGCTCGAGGATATGGTGGGCGGCGATACGCTGCGCACCAGCAGCAAAAACTATGAAAATGTCGAAATCGACTTTTATTCCTGGGCGGCGGCGCATACCGGCGCATATTACAGTAGCGTGGACGATGGCGGCAGCGGCGACTACACCGGCACCGATGCGGCGTTCTTCCCGGCCGACAGCTTGATTTACATCGATCGCGTCGTCGTCTTTGTCGCACCGAGCACTACGGTCGAGCTGCATCAGCTGCAGTTCAATATTGCGAACGATCTCGCTCCGTCCACCGAAGTGGATACGGCCTATCCTTGGGCGGCGGATACTGCTCCGAAGACGCTCCCCACAAACGGCACGCCCGCGTCCTCCGTGGCGATCGAGGGCACCGATACCGGCATCGCCTATAACTGGGCGGCAACAACCCCGCCGAACGTGCAGTATAAAACTGACCTGCTCGCGATGTGGATCAAATCCGAAAATGCGGCGCGCTATGCCGACGGCTCTGTCCAAAAAGCGGCAGGTGCGTCGGATGGCACGGCCATTCGCTTTAGGCGGGACGGCGATACGAACGTCAATCTGAATTTTAATAAATGTAAGTATTTATACTATTCCTATGAAAGTGTCACGTCCGCAATCGGCATCGTCTTCACGATCGGCGGGAATATGTATTATCTCCATGAAGACGGTATCCGGGTGATACAGACGACCACCGCGCCGACCAGTGCTGCCAATCGCAACGCGATCGAAGGCTTCAAAATGACGGCGCAAAAGCGCACAGGATGCATTGACCTGTCGCGGCTCGGCTTTTCCGGCACGTCGAATTCCCTCTCCGAATGGAATGTTTATCTCTGCTCCAGCGTGAGCAGCTCCAGCGTCGGCGGTGTGAAACTCAACTATCTGTTTATTGGCTCCGAATCGCTTGCGGATGCCGATTCGGTCACGAATACGGTCGCCCTTAAAGCCGGTGACGCGTTCCCGTGGGGCGCTCCGAAAACGAATTTCGACACCGACAGCGACAGCTATGCGTTTACCAAGAAAGTCGATCTCATTTCCGAATGGAACCG
>JAFTBJ010000065.1 GCA_017455295.1 Clostridia bacterium | reverse complement strand
GCATTTCTTCCGCAGCCGCCGTTTTGATTATCACGGCCTCTTCCGGCAGGTTCGGCAACGTCTCAGCGACAGGCGAATCATCCGGATCCTGCGATTCTTCGACAAGATCGGTTTCCGGGAAGCGATAGGAGCAATATATGCAATACACCGCGCCGACGGCAACTTTCTTGCCGCACGACGGACATTTCTTTTTGGTCATAACGATCCTCATTTCATAACACAGTGGTTTTATTATAACGAAGAACCCCGCAAAGTGCAAGCCGCTTTTCGACAAAAAACCACACAAAACGGCAGCGTCATCACGCTGCCGTTTTGTGTATTATGAAAACAAGCGTTTCACACGCGGATGCCATCGCACCCGATAGATCGCCGCCAAACGGGACAGCAAGATCTCATACGCCGCAAATGCCACATTGCCGAGAAGCAACAGCACACCCGGCAGTTCCACGCCGCCGATCGAATAGGAATCGGCGGGGATGCCGAGCAGGAGCACCGCCGCAAAATAGGAAGCGATCATCGCCGCGTTGAAGATCAAAAGCCGCACGACCCAAGCGAGCACCGGCTTTTGCCACAGCGCAATGCGCAGATGCAGGATGGGATAATACCCGAAAAACAGCAGGAACATTACCCGCGCTTCCGGATCGGGAGCCAGCAGGCCGCCGAGCAGCGCCGTGACGGCAAAACAAGCGAACGCATAGCGTGAGCCGAGTTCGACAGCGACGGGGATCAGCAAGATGCCGCCGAGCGCCGCCAGCGCATAGGTGGCATACGAAAAGAAGGTCATCAACAGCGGCAGAACGGCCAGGGCCGACACGACGCCGCAAAACGCTATTCGTTTGGCCGCTTTCACACCGTCCCCCTCCTCTCGCTTTACAATCGCCGTCAGCAGCAGCGGATCAGATCGCCGCCCATGCATTCACAGCAACAATCCGCACAGAGCAGCGCGCTGCATATATCGCAGGCGCTGCAGCCTCCGCCCGATTGCCCGCCGGCTGTATAATTGCCTTGACGAGCAGCGGCGGTACGATTGGCCGCCGCACGGTATTCCGCATTGCCGGGCTCCATTTGCGCAGCTTGATAAAAATGACGGTTGGCTTCTTCCAGCCATCCTTTTTGATACAGCACCTGCCCTTTGAGGTAATGCCATTCGGCCCCCCGCTGTGAAGCGGGGATCCCATCGAGCAGTTCCTCCGCTTCGACGAAGCGTCGATTCTGGATCATCATCCGAATGTCCCCAAAGCGGGTGCCGCCGTAACCGGCTTTGCGCTGGCGCACAATGGCGTCATATGCTTCGTTGATCTCCTGCATTTTTTCCTGCGCCAGCTCGGAAAGCGGATTATCGGCATAGTTGTCGGGATGATATTTGCGAGCAGCGGCACGATAAGCTGCTTTAACCTCGTCATCCGTCGCGTTCGGCGAGATGCCCAGCACTTCATACGGATCTTTCAACGTCATCCGTCCTTTCTTTGATCTGCCGTATCACCGTCGGCAATCCGGCGTACAATACATTTTTTAATATACCGTCAAACCGCCTGACGGGAAGCTGTTCGTAGCTTTCGGCGCATGCCGCCACACACGCATGCAGCGATTCGGCGGCATATTCTTTTGCCGTACGAATCGTCTCGCTTTGGGAAGCTGGCGACAATTCACGCGACAGCACATACGGATTATAGCTGCCGTTTTGCAAATCGGTCTCCAAGTCGTCCGCTGCGTCTGCGAGATAAATGAACCGGCCGAGACAATAGCCGAAGCGGGCCGCTGTATCGTGCGGCACGTCCGCCGGAAGCGATGCGGTCGCGAGCATAGCCATCAGCTTCGCCGTCGGTTCCGCCGCTGCATCCACCAAAGACGTTTTGGCGGCTTCCAATGCTTGCTGCTGTTCCACATAGGCTTTGACCGCGGCCGCTTCCGCCGGGCGATACGCAGCCGCTTTGCGGAAAGCACGACGAGTCAGTGCCCGTCCGATCCGTGCCGCCAAGCGCTTGAACAGCCGCTCGTCGCGCACGGTATCGTCCAACTGATAATACACCAGCAGCATCGCCACGTCCGCGGCATAATCGATCGAGGGATCGCCTTTTTTGGCGTCGCCACAGCAAAGGCGCTTTTTGAACGGGTTAAAGGAACAACGCCCTTTGTGAAAGCAGGGACACGCCTCACGAAAGGCCAGCAGATACAGCGCAAGAAATGTAAAATCATAGCTGAGCGTCATGCGGGCGACAGGGCCATAGCGTTTTCCGAGGCGGCGGCAAAGCGTGCAGTAGACGCCCTGATACTGGTCGAATTCCCGCATCTTCAGCTCCGGCTTATAGATGCGCACATACCCAAACACGGCCGTCCCTCCTCCCCGCTTATCGCATATCCTTATCATAATCCGTTTTTTTCACGGGAGTATAAACGAATTGTAAATATTAAGCGATCGGTCAAAAATATGACCGATCGCTTTCCTCGTTCAACTAGATAACGCCTTTTTTCATCATCGAGCGGGCGGCAAGCAGCACGCCGAGTTTGCCGGAATGGAAGTTGAGTCCCCCCTGCATGTAGGCGGCAAACGGCTCCCGAAGCGGTGCGTCCGCCGACAGCTCAATGGAAGCGCCTGCCGTGAACGCGCCTGCCGCCATGATAACCGGATCGTCATAGCCGGGCATATCCCACGGTTCGGGCACGACGAACGCATCAACCGGCGCGCCCTGCTGCATGCCCTGACAAAACGCGATCAGCGCTTCGGGGGTGCGCAGCCTGACCGCTTGAATAATATCGGCGCGAGGCTCTGTCGGGCGCGGGGTGACGTCGTAGCCGAGCGCTTCAAACAGTCCCGCCGCAAACACGGCGGTTTTGAGTGCCTCGCCCACCACATGCGGCGCATGAAACAGTCCCATGTAGAGCGAACGGTTGTGCCCAAGCGACGCACCGACTTCGCGGCCGAGTCCCGGCGTGGTCATGCGATAGGAGCAGCTTTCCACCAGATCGCGGCGACCGCAGATATAACCGCCGTTTTCGGCGACGCCGCCGCCGGGGTTTTTGATGAGCGATCCCGCCATCAGATCGACGCCGACCGCTGTCGGCTCGGTTTTTTCAACAAATTCGCCGTAGCAGTTGTCCACAAATATAACCGCGTCGGGACGCACCTCCCGCACGGCGTTCACGATCTCCCCGATTGCGGCGACCGACAGAGACGGGCGCAGGTCATAGCCGCGCGAACGCTGGATATGGACCAGCTTGATCCGCGGCTCGGCCTTGAGCGCTTTTCGGATGCCGTCCAGATCGGGCGCACCGTTTTGGAGCGGCACCTCCCGGTAACCGACGCCGTAGTCGGCGAGCGATCCGTCGCTGTGCTTGCCGACGCCGATCACGCCTTGCAGGGTATCATACGGTGTGCCGGTCGCGGCCAGCATCACGTCACCGGGGCGCAGCACACCAAAAAGGGCGATGGTGATCGCGTGGGTGCCGGAGACGATGGAGTGGCGCACCAGCGCATCCTCCGCTCCCATCACCTGAGCGAACACCTCATCGAGCGTATCCCGCCCACGGTCGCCATAGCCGTAGCCGGTGGTCGGGACAAAATGGCTCTCGCTGACGCGGTGATCGATAAAGGCCGCAAGCACTTTTTGCTGGTTGTATTCCATCACCTCGTCGATCGCCGCAAACACAGGCGCAACTGTTTCGGTCACGCGGTCGCTGATCGCCGAGAGACGCGGCGGGATGTCAAAAAACGGTGTTGTCATCATATCGTTCCTTCATTCGTAGATAGATAGCGATCCCCATTCGCCGCAGGCGACAAAGCCGAGTCGCTCATACAGCCGCTTTGCGGGATCGTTTTTCGGAGAGAGCCACACGCGCTTGCCCTCGCGTTGCAGCCGCGCGGTCAAGGTGTTCACGCAGTCGGACGCATAGCCCTTGCCCCGCGCTTCCGGGAGCGTGGTCACCGCGCCGATCAGCGCCTCTTTCTCACACTCCGCCACCGTCATCGCGACGGCGACGACGGCGTCGCCGTCGCACAAGCCGACCGCCCGGCAAAGCCCGCGCCGAAAGCGGTGGTGTGCATCGGCATACCAGCTGTCAAACGGCGGGATCGCGTCGCCGAACCCCCGCACCAGCACGGGATAGATCGCTTTGAGTTCGAGAAACTGCGCCCGACCGCCGGATGCATCCAGGAGCGACGCCTGCATCACGGCGTTCGTGTCAAACGGCAGACCGCGCTCGGCGGCGATCAGCGCCGCCGTGTCCCGGTCGGTGCGGATATGCCGCACCGTGCTGTCCATCTGCAGCATCAGCCGCATCTCGGAGGTCTCCCCCACTGCCGACAGCGTCGCGACGTCGTCCATCAGCGACAGATAGCAGCCGCCGTCATCCTGATAAAACCGCAGAAAACCTTGTCCGTCGCCATAGGCGGCAAACTGCGACAAGATGCGCAGCGACGCTTCGTCGCGCACCTCCCAGCTTCGGACGGTCTCGGCCGTCACCCGGGCGATCACAGCACCCCGCTCCCGAGCGGTTCGACGAGCGCGGCGAGCAGCTTGGCCGTTTCCTCCAGATCCGCCATCGATAGTACGCAAGACGGCGAATGAATATAACGGCAGGGCAGCGAAATGGCCGCCACCTTAGCACCGGCGCCCGCTGTTTGGATCGAACCGGCGTCGTTGCCACCCGCGACCATGGATTTTGGCTGCGCTTTGATGCCGTTTTCCGAGGCGGTCTGCATAATGAAGTCGTAGAGCGGTTTATCATACAGCGTGCGGCGATCCATAAAGGACACCACCGCGCCGTTTCCGACGGCGCACACGCGTTTATCCTTCTCCACACCGGCGACGTCCGCTGCTGTGGTCGCGTCGACCACCACAGCAATATCGGGCTTGATCGTATACGCCGCTGTTTTGGCGCCGCGCAGGCCGATCTCCTCCTGCACCGTGAAGGCAAGCCAGCACTCGACCGGCGGGCGGGTCTCCGCCAGCGTCAGCAACAGCGCGCATCCGGCTCGGTCGTCGATGGCGCGGCCTTTGACCAGATGCCCGAGGTCGCCAAATTCGCTGTCAAACACGGCGACGTCGCCGGGCGCGACGATCGCTTCCGCTTCCTCGCGGCTGTCGACGCCGATGTCGCAGAGCAGATCGCCTTCCGGGATCTTCTCTTCCTCATCGCCTTTGCACATGTGGATCGCTTTGCCGCCGATCACACCGACGTGTTCACCAAAGCGAATACGATGTCCGAACAGCACCGCTTTATCGATGCCGCCGACGGTGGTCAGCCTCACAAAGCCGTCGTCGGTGACGCCGGTCGCGATGAGTCCCACCTCGTCCATATGCGCCGCAAACAACAGCGTTTTCTGCGCGGAGCGTTCCCCGGTCAGGTGCACCAGAATATTGCCGAGTGGATCGACCGTCAAGCGGTCGACATGCGGCAGGTCTTGCAGCTTTGCTGCAATCCAATCCCGCACGGCGTTTTCCTGCCCCGATACGCCGTCGAGCGAGCAAAGCGTTTTGAGAAGTTCTTTCATTGTGCCATTCCCTCTTTCGCCG
>JAFTBJ010000064.1 GCA_017455295.1 Clostridia bacterium | reverse complement strand
CCATTCCCTCCTTCGCCGCCAGGGCCATCAGCTTTCCGACCGCTTCCACGTCGCGCACATCCACCACTTCGACCGGGGTGTGCATATACCGCTGCGGGATGGAGAGCAGCGCTGTTTTGACGCCGCCGCGCGCGGTGGTGATGCTGTCCGCGTCGGTGCCGGTGCGCTCGCCCATCACCTCATATTGCAGCGGGATCTCGTGTGCGCGCGCCAGCGCTGTGAGCTTCTTCGTCCAAGAAGAGTCCAGTCCCGGCGCGAGTCCCAGCATCACGCCGCCGCCGAGCTTGCCGCATTTGTGGGGCGGCGCGTCGGGGGTGGCGGCAAAGCTGACGTCGGTCGCGATCGCCACGTCCGGCCGGGTGGCAAACGCCCCCGCTTGGGCGCCGCCGCCGCCGATTTCTTCCTGCACGGCAAAGAGCGCCGCCACGTCGCAGTCGAGCGTTTCGTCCTGAAGGAGTCGCAGCGCCCATACAAGCGCGGCACAGCCGCAGCGGTCGTCGAGCGCTTTCACGCAGACGCGGGTATCCGACAGCTCCCGGAACACCGGGCGGTAGGTGCCGCGCGTACCTTTTTGGATGGCGGCTTTGGCCTCTTTTGCCGTCAGGCCGATATCGATGCCCATTTCGGAGATGGGCTTCAGTTTCTCGTCGCCCTTTTGCAGATGCGGCGGGGTGGAACAAAACACGCCGAGATAATCCTTGTCGGCGTGCAGCACCACCTCGGTCGCCGCGAGCACCCGGCTGTCGATGCCGCCGACCTTCGCGACCCGCACAAAGCCATCGTCGTCCACATCGGTCACAATGAAACCGATCTCATCGATGTGCGCTTCCAGCATCAAGAGCGGCGCGTGCTCCTTTTTGCAGCGTTTGACGGCGATCACCGATCCCAGCGGATCGACCGTCACGTCGTCAACGAGCGGGCGCACGACAGCAGCGATCACTTCGGTGACGGTGCCGTTGCCACCCGCACCGTTTGCCTCGCACAGCGTTTTCAACAGCGTTTTCATGGTTGATTATCTCCCCTTTTTCAAGAGCGGCGCTAAATACTGCGCCGTATACGATTTTTTGCACTTGATCAATTCTTCCGGCGTGCCGACGGCCACCACTGTGCCGCCGCGGTCGCCCCCGTCGGGGCCGAGGTCGATGATGTGATCCGCCGTTTTGATCACGTCGAGGTTGTGTTCGATCACGATGATGGTGTTGCCGCCGTCGGCCAGCCGCTGCAGCACGTTGATGAGTTGCCGCACGTCGTCGGTGTGCAGGCCGGTGGTCGGTTCGTCGAGGATATAGACCGTTTTGCCGGTCGCGCGACGGGACAGCTCGGTTGCCAATTTGACCCGCTGCGCCTCGCCGCCCGAGAGTGTTGTGGAGCTTTGGCCGATCTTGATATACCCAAGTCCCACCTCAAACAGTGTGCGGAGCTTGCGCTCGATCTTGGGGATATCCTTGAAAAATTCAAGGCCCTCCTCGACCGTCATCTCGAGCACGTCGTGGATGTTTTTGCCTTTATATTTGACTTCCAGGGTTTCCCGATTATACCGCTGCCCTTTGCACACTTCGCAGGGCACATAGATATCCGGCAGGAAGTGCATCTCGATCTTGATGATACCATCGCCCTGGCAGGCTTCGCACCGCCCGCCTTTGACGTTGAAAGAGAAGCGTCCCGCCGTGAATCCGCGCATTTTCGCATCCACGGTGGAGGCGTACAGCTCGCGGATGTCGCCGAACACGCCGGTATACGTCGCGGGGTTGGAACGCGGCGTGCGCCCGATCGGGGATTGGTCGATGTTGATGACCTTGTCAAGATACTCCGCGCCCTCGATCGCCGTGCATGTGCCGGGATGGGTCGCGGCGCCGTTGAGGTCGCGCGCAAGCGTTTTATACAAAATCTCGTTGACCAGCGTGGATTTGCCGGAGCCGGATACGCCGGTGACGCAGTTGAACGCGCCGAGTTTGAAGGCGACGTCGATCGCTTTGAGGTTGTTTTCCGCGGCCCCCTTGACCGTGAGAAAATGGCCGTTGCCGGGGCGTCGAGAATCGGGAACCGGGATCTTTTTCTTCCCGGAAAGATACTGCCCGGTCAGCGATTTTTCACAAGCGGCGATTTCCTCCGGCGTACCGCAGGCGACCACCTCGCCGCCGTGGATGCCCGCCCCCGGGCCGATATCCACGATGTAGTCGGCGGCGCGCATGGTGTCCTCGTCGTGCTCGACGACGATCAGCGTGTTGCCGAGATCGCGCAGGCGTTTGAGGGTGGCGAGTAGCTTATCATTGTCCCGCTGGTGCAGGCCGATGGACGGCTCGTCAAGGATATACAGCACCCCCATCAGGTATGACCCGATCTGGGTCGCCAGCCGGATGCGCTGGCTTTCGCCGCCCGACAGCGTCGCCGCGCTGCGGGAGAGGGTCAGATAGTCGAGCCCTACGTTGTTGAGGAAGCTGAGCCGCTCCTTGATCTCTTTGAGGATGCGGCCGCCGATTTTTTGCTCCCGCTCGGACAGTACCAGCCGGTCGATGAAATCGAGCGAATCGGTGACCGACCGCTCGCACAGGCGGTCGATGCTCTCTCCCCCCACCGTGACGGCGAGGCTTTCCGGCTTCAGGCGGCGGCCGTGGCACTCGGGGCACAGCACTTCGCTCATATAATGTCCGATCTCTTCGCGCATATACTCGCTGGAGGTTTCGCGGAAGCGGCGCTCCAGATTGTTGAGGATCCCCTCAAACGCGACGTGGAAGGTGCCGCTGCCGTATTCGTTCTGGCGATGCACCGTGATGCGTTCGCCGTTGCTGCCATACAGCAGCACCCGCACCTGCTCATCGGACAGCTCGTTGATCGGGGTGTCCAGCGAAAAATGATAGTGCGCGGCGACCGCTTCGAGATACATTTTCGAGATGGTGCCGCTGTCCGAAAAGCCCCAGCCGCTCGCCTTGATCGCGCCGCCGTTGATGCTCTTGCTGCGGTCGGGGATCACCTTGTCGGGATCCACCGTGCGGAAAAAGCCGAGGCCGGTGCATTTGGGGCAGGCGCCGAAGGGATTGTTGAACGAGAACATGCGGGGCGCGAGCTCTTCGACACTGATCCCGTGTTCGGGGCAGGCGTAGTTTTGCGAGAAGGTCAGATCCTCCCCGTCGATCACGTTCACCGTCAGCAGCCCGCCCGAAAGCGCCGTGGCGGTTTCGATGGAATCCGAAAGACGAGAGCCGATGTCCGGCTTGACGACCAGGCGGTCGACGATCACCTCGATCGTGTGCTTTTTGTTTTTATCCAGCTTGATCTCTTCGGACAGATCATAAAGACTGCCGTCCACCCGCACCCGCACAAAACCGCTGCGACGCGCAGAATCGAATTCCTTGGTGTGCTCCCCCTTGCGTCCCCGCACCACGGGAGCCAGCAGCTGGATGCGGGTGCCTTCCGGCAGCTCCATCACGCGGTCGACGATCTGATCCACCGTCTGCTGGCGGATCTCCCGCCCACAGACGGGACAATGCGGGATACCGATGCGGGCATACAGCAGACGGAGATAGTCATAGATCTCGGTCACGGTGCCCACGGTGGAACGCGGGTTTTTGGAGGTGGTTTTCTGGTCGATGGAGATGGCGGGCGACAGCCCGTCGATCTGGTCGACGTCCGGCTTGTCCATCTGGCCGAGGAACATGCGAGCATAGGACGACAGGCTTTCAACATAGCGCCGCTGGCCTTCGGCATACAGCGTGTCAAACGCGAGCGACGATTTACCCGAGCCGGACAGCCCCGTGAACACGACAAGCTTGTCCCGCGGGATTGTGACGTCGATGTTTTTCAAATTGTGCACACGGGCGCCTTTGATGATGAGTTTATCGTTCATACGGTTATCCCTACGTTTCTTCTTTTAATTTCTTGATGCGGTCGCGCAAATACGCCGCGTGTTCAAATTCGAGCAGGCGCGACGCGTTTCGCATTTCTTTTGTGAGCGCCTCGATCAACGCGCGGCGCTCCTGCGGCGACAGATGCTTCTTGCCTTTTTCGCCCTTCCTGCCGCCCATGTCGATGATCTCGCGCACATCCTTGATGATGGTCTGCGGGGTGATGCCGTGCGCCTCGTTATACGCCATCTGGATAGCGCGGCGGCGGTTGGTCTCGGTGATCGCGTATTCCATCGACGGGGTGACGCTGTCGGCGTACATGATGACCTGCCCGGACGCGTTGCGCGCCGCACGGCCGATGGTCTGCACCAATGACGTTGCGGAGCGCAGGAAGCCTTCCTTATCCGCGTCGAGGATTGCGACCAGCGATACCTCCGGGATGTCGAGACCTTCGCGCAAGAGGTTGATGCCGACCAGCACGTCGAATTCGCCGAGCCGCAGGTCGCGCACAATCTCCATGCGCTCGATGGTGTCGATGTCGTGGTGCATATACCGGATGCGCAGTCCCGCGTTTTCATAAAATGCGGTCAGATCCTCCACCATTTTTTTGGTGAGGGTGGTGATCAGCACCCGCTCCCCGCGCGACGTGCGCAGGCGGATTTCTTCCATCAAATCGTCGATCTGGCCTTCGACCGGCTTGACGATCACTTCGGGGTCAACAAGCCCCGTCGGGCGGATCACCTGTTCGACAATCTGGGCGCTCTTCTCTCGCTCCAACTCGCCCGGCGTCGCGCTGACGAAGATCGCCTGATGGATGTGCCCGTAAAACTCGTCAAAATTCAAAGGGCGGTTGTCATACGCCGACGGCAGACGGAAGCCATAGTCGATCAGGCTCGTTTTGCGGGCGCGGTCGCCGCCGTACATGCCGCGCACCTGCGGCAGCGTCACATGCGACTCGTCCACAAACAGCAAAAAATCGTCGGGGAAATAGTCGAGCAGCGTGTAAGGTGCGGAACCGGGCGCCCGGCCCGCCATCACCGCCGAATAGTTTTCGATGCCTTTGCACATGCCAACCTCGCGCAGCATCTCCATATCGTATCGCGTGCGCTCCAAGATGCGTTGGGCCTCGATCAGCTTATTTTGAGATTTGAAATATTCCACCCGCTCATCCAGTTCTTTTTCGATGGCGGCGAGCGCCGCTTCCATTTTTTCGGGTGCCACGATGTAGTGGCTCGCGGGGTAGATCGCGACGTGGTTGATGGTGCGCTGCACAGCGCCCGTGAGCGGCTGGATCTCCGAGATGCGGTCGATCTCATCACCGAAAAACTCCACCCGCACCGCTTTTTCGGAGGCGCCCGCTTCAAAGATCTCCACCACATCGCCGCGCACGCGGAATTTGTTGCGGATGAAATTGATGTCGTTGCGCTCATATTGCAGCGCCACCAGCTTTTGGAGAAGCGTATCCCGCGGCATCGTCATCCCCGGGCGCAGCGAGATCACCATGCTGCGGTAGTCGATCGGGTTGCCGAGGCTGTAGATGCAGGACACGGAGGCGACGATGATCACGTCCCGCCGCTCGGACAGCGCAAGGGTCGCCGAGTGGCGCAGCTTATCGATCTCGTCGTTGATCGCGGAATCCTTTTCGATATAGGTATCGGTCGAGGCGACGTACGCCTCCGGCTGATAGTAGTCATAATAGGACACAAAATATTCCACCGCGTTGTGCGGGAAAAACTCGCGAAACTCGGAGCAAAGCTGGGCGGCGAGGGTTTTGTTGTGCGCCAGCACCAGCGTCGGACGGTTGACGCGGGCGATCACGTTCGCCATCGTAAACGTCTTGCCGGAGCCGGTGACGCCGAGTAAGGTCTGTTCTTTCATGCCGCTTTCGATACCATTGACAAGCGCGTCGATCGCTTCCGGCTGATCGCCGGTCGGCTGATAAGGGGACACCAGTTCAAAGCGTCCTGTCAGTTCCGGTTGATCGCTCACGCGCACCGCCTCCTTCCTCTAAAAAAGTCCAAAATCCCACAGGATAATCATACCGCATTTTGCCGGTTTCGTCAAGGCGAAAAAGGGCGAGGAAAAAGGTCATGATGATTGCCTGATTCAACGCCACACACTCCCGACATATGGTAGGGCCGGATGCCCACATCCGGCCGCTGGAAAACCAGCAAAACAGCGGCGAGAAACGGCGGCGCGATGTGGGCATCGAGCCCACCGGCACAAGAGACTCTGCACAAACCTCCGGCGTG
>JAFTBJ010000063.1 GCA_017455295.1 Clostridia bacterium | reverse complement strand
TTTTTGATGTTAAAACATTCCTTTTTTATCCATGTTGGTCACGATCACAGCAATTTGGGCGCGGGACGCTTTCTCCAGCGGCGCGATTCGCCCGTCCGCCATGCCGCTGATCACACCGTTTTTCTTTGCCCAAGCGACCGCAATCTTAGCAAACTCGCTGATCTGCCCATAATCTTTATGAGTGCCAAGCGTCGGCTCCATGCCGGTAACCGTCGGTGATCCTTTATATCGCCAGAAGATGGCGCACACCTGCTCTCTGGTGATGGGGTCCCCCACTCCGAATTCGCCGTTTTGATACCCGGCAACGATCTTGTTATCTACAGCCCATGCGACGGCTGCCGCATAATAGCTGCCCGCCTTGACGTCGGAAAGTCCGCCGGTACTGTTTTTGTATTTCGAGAGATTTGCTTTCGCGATGTTGGCCAGGATCACGACAAAGTCCTGCCGCTGCAAATTGTCGCCGGGGCCGAATTTACCGGATGCATACCCACTCATATATCCTTTTTGCGTCACATACTTGACAGCGTCATAATACCAGGCGTTGTTTGGCACATCGGAATAAACCGTCGAACCGGTATCGGTCGCAAGCGCTGGACGTCCTTCTTTCAGCCCGTGCTTGATATAGTGAATATAGTATTTCTTCAAATCATTGCCAAACGCACTTTGAAGATCGGCATTCTTCTGTTTATAGGCGTCGACATCAAAGATGGCGCTGCCGCGCCGTCCCTCAGACATCCCGCTCCTGACAAAATGCTGCGCATATTTGATCCAGTCATCAGCATATGCCTGCTGCAGGTCGGGATACCGGTTTTTATAATAGCGAACGTCAAAAACCGGCGATGCCACACGTCCTTCTTTTAGACCATGCTCAATAAAATGCCGGATTGCGGCCGACTTGCTGTGGCTATTCAAATCGGGATAGCGATCGACATAGTAATCGTAATCGTATGCGCCGGTGTAATCAAATCCGCTGTAATAATTCGGGTTTTCATTTTCTTCCAGATACTCTTCCAACGTGATGCCGCGGGACATGATCACTTTTGCCGCCTCAACACCGACATAGCGGTAGTGCCAAGGCTCATAAATCACGCCAGTGATATCCTGCTTACCTTTCGGAAAACGGAGAATAAAACCATAATCAGCACAGTGCTTCTGCAGCCAGCCAAACACCGCCCCGTTTTCCCAATATTCTTCGAGCTCCCAGCATCCGTCATATAGCAGATCCACTGCCAATCCCGTGTTATGTTCACTGGTGCCGGGACGAGCGACCACCGTCGCGGCGACTTCCGCCGCCGTTGCATAATCGTATCCATATTCCTGCTGCACCCGCCAGATCTTGTTTTCAAACAATTCGGATTGCAGACTGTAGGAACGATAGCCGGAGGTCACAAACAAGCCATAGCCGGAAGCCGCATTTAGCATTTGGCGAAGCGGTATGACGATCCGACTGTCACATTCTTCACCGTTCCCGAAATAAGAGATCGGCAGTGCATCGGCCTCTGCCTGTGTCATCTGATTCCATTTGTTCACAAGACGCAAATTCCAAGAAGCGCCGGACGGCTGCACATAATGCGTCAATGCCGAAGCCGAAAAAGACAGCGCATAAAACAACGACAGCAAAATCGTGATACCGCAAAGAAATGCCGTCCCGCGTTTAATGAATCGGTTGTTCATGTTTAGTCCTCCTCTATCTCTCTTACGGCCAGTATATCATAAGACTTCGGCAAATACAAGTTATACGCCGTACTTCACTTTCACCCGATTCAGCTTGCGCCCGATCGGATCGGCAAGCAGCCACAAAAACAGCACGTTGGAAAGCGCATAAGACACCGTATACGGGATCGCCGTCACAAGGGCGGCACCGTACAGCGTCCAGTCAAAGCTGTCGTTATACCAAAGCACCGTCCACACGTCCATCAACACGGAATAGGCCACCCCGGCAAATATGCCGTACAGAATGAGCAGAATGCGCGAGCGAGTCAGTGGTTTTGCAAGGTACCCGGCAAACAGTCCCAAAAGCCCCCAACCGAGCATTTGGAACGGTGTCCACGGGCCTTGCCCAAAATAGAAATTGGAAATGAGCGCCGAAAGCGAACCGGTCAAAAACCCCGCTTCCGGCCCGAGATAGATCGCCGTCAAGGCGGTGATCGCCGTCACCGGCTTCAAATACGGAATCAAACGCCCCACCACGCACAGCGCCGTCATCGCCGCCACCAGTACCAGCCGCCTTGTCCCGGTCACGCGCTTTTCAAATCCGGCTGCAAATAGCAGCAGGCTGAGCACCGCAACGCCGAACGACACAATCAGATGCCGCTGCTGATCAAACACCAGCGCACCGAGCAGCACAAGAAGCGGCACAAGGACAAACGGGATACCGATCTGCAGCATCCGACGCAGCCGCCTTTGTCGAATCACGATCATGTCGTCGCCTCCCGAAAAAGGCGCTGCACATCGTCCAGTGTGACCGCGCCCGGCAGGATGCCTCGACTCATGCGGCTGACCGCTGTCGTATAGAACTGCTGATCCGGAAAGAACTCGTGCGGCGTTCCTTCGGACACAACCCGTCCACGGAACAAAAATAGCACCCGGTCGGCGACCTCGGCCGCAAATTCCACATCGTGCGTAACAAGCAGGATCGTTTTGCCGCTGTCGCGGAGCGTTTGCAGCATGGCGGCAAACCGCTGTTTCATGCCGGCGTCCAGTCCTTTGGTCGGCTCGTCCAAAAGCAGCAAGCGCGGCGATGCGGCCAGCACCTTGGCAAACGCAAGCATTTGCTGTTCACCGCCGGACAGGTCATACGGATGCCGCTCAAGAAGCGGCGTAAAATCAAACGGGATGGCCGTTTCTGAGGCAGCGGCGTCTGCCAGTTCCTCCCGCACGGTGTCTTTCAAAAAGAGCGTTTGTACGTTTTGCGGGAGCATCGCGAGGCACCCGTCATAAAGCGCCTGCCCGCGATACGCTTTGAGCGGTTTGCCGAATACTGTAACGGTTCCGGCATACGGCCGCAGCAATCCGGCCGCCGCAAGCAACGCCGTCGTTTTGCCGGAGCCGTTGCCGCCGAGCAGCGTTACGATCTCCCCTTCCCGCACGACAAGTTCCGGTTCATCCAGCACATCCGGCCCCGAGCGGTCATAGCGAAACCGCACCTTGTCAAGGCGCAGGACTTCCTGTGCATTTGATGTCGCTGTCGACTGCGGCAAATCGGCAACCGGCGACGGAAATTGTGCTTGCAGAAAACGGCGGCCTTCCTTGATATCCAGCGGGCAGTCGCCTTCGCCGGACAGAGCAAAAAACGCCCGCGCGGCGGCCGGCATGCCGCACATCCATGTCGCGTCGTTTTGTATTCGATTTAATGCTTTTTTTGGCGTGCCGTCAAACAAAAGGCGGCCTTCTTCAAGCAACCACACGCGATTGCTGTCCGGCAAAACCTCTTCCAGACGATGCTCCGCCATGATGATCGTGATGGACAAATCGCGATGCAGACGCTTGACAGCGCTCAAAAAAGACGAAGCCGCCACAGGGTCGAGCTGTGCGGTCGGTTCATCGAGCAGCAATATTCGCGGGCGCATCGCCATCACCGCCGCCAGATTGAGCAGCTGTTTTTGCCCACCGGACAGCGAGGCGGTCGGTTGCTCATACCATTCCTCAATGCCGAAATAGGACGCGGTCTCCGCGACGCGGGCGGCGATCACCTGCGGCGCATATCCCAAATTTTCAAGGCCGAATGCGAGCTCATGCCACACGCGGTCGGTCACGATCTGCCGCTCGGGATCCTGCATGACATAGCCGACAAGCGCCGCTGATTCTTTCGGCGACAGTGTCCCGACTTCTTCCCCATTGATGCGGATGGAGCCGGAACGCGTACCTTTTGGCGCCAATTCCTGTTTGAGAAGGCGCATCAAAGTGGATTTGCCGCTTCCCGTTTTGCCGGCGAGCGTCACGAACGCGCCTTCCGGCACAGAAAGAGAGAGATCGCGCAACGTCGGCACTTCTTGTTCGGGATAAGTAAAGGTCAGATTTTCGATCGCCAGTATCTCCACTTGATCGCCTCCGTCCATTCGAGTATCGTCGGGAGCAAGGCAAGCAGACAAAACGCCGCATACCCCGCAGCACGCCACGGCGTCCACGCCGCAAAAGAGAAGCTTGGATAATACACCGTTCCAGCGCCGTAAAGCCCGGCCAATGTTGCCGCCGTCAGCAAGGCAGTCAACAGCAGCAGCAACGCGTCCGATCGGCGAAAGCGCACCACGGTATAGGTCGTGCGGCGGCCGGACCCATAGCCGCGAGCTTCCATGCTGTCGGCGGTGATGATACCGTTTTCCAGCACCCATGTGATCATTGTCGACATAATGCGCAGTCCGCCGCGCAGCCGATCCATGATGTTTTCATCTTTATAGAGTCCCACCGCTTTTTGTGCCTGTCGCACCCGTTTGATCTGCTGCCCGAAAAGCGGGATATATCGCAGCGAAAGCGACAAGACCAGCGCCAGCTTGGAGGAAATCACGGAAAGAAGCGCAATCCACTTATCGCTTGTCATCAATTCGGAAAGCGAACGAAACCAGTATAGCACCGCCACAATCATACAGGCAGCCACCATGCCATACAGCAGCGCTTCCAAAGTGACAGGAGCATTATTCACCACAAACAGCACGGTTTTACCGTTGTGGGAGAAAAGCGGATTGAGCAGCGCCAGCACCGCAAAAAGCGCGGCAGACGTCAGATAAACCGCGACGCGGCCGCCTTGATGCCGCACGGCATAAAAGAGAACGCCGCCAATCAGCGACACACTCAGCAGCACCGGATCCATACAAACCGCGCTGATCCCCCCGATTGCCGCGAGTATCGTCACGATTGTCAGCGGGTGCTGCATTTCCAGTCGCCGCATTGTTCTCCCTCCCTGTTTGAATGTTTATGTGAGATCGTTGCCGATCTCACAGGTATACGCCCATACGATTTCGTCGCCCGGCTGTAGCACATAACGATCGCACCCGACCGACGGTGTCTCACCATTGACATCATACATCCACCCGGACAGATCGCCGAAATCGAATTCATACAAATACTGGATGCCCGCCACATAAATCATACCGGTCGAACCGCTGGTTTCCATCTGCAGATGATGCTCTTTGACCGCTGCGGTCAGCACGTCGTAGACCGTATCGCCTTCCGCGATGGAATAGACCGTCGCAGGCAGAATCACGCCGTCCGCGGGAGCCAGATCGCTCTTGCCCGCCACCGTGTCACAGCGAATGGCGATGGTGACCTCCCTAATCGCATTCGCTTTTTCCGCCTTGCTATAATACGCTTCAGGGCTTTGGAAATTGGTCAGCAGCACAATCCCGCACAAAATGGCCGCGATCACGAGCACCGCAATCAGATTTTTCGGGTGCCGCTTTCCGAGGATCCACAGCAAAACGAGCGCCGCGATCGCCAGTCCCTCGATCACCAGACAGGCGATCGGTTTATAAGCGTCGTCGCGCCCCACGCCGGAAGGCCCATCAAAAGTCGATGCCATCGAGTGCTGAGCGGTCGTTGTTTGCACCGGAGTGCTCTCCGTTATAACGGCCGCGTCGAAAACAGTCGTCTGCGTCGGTGCAGTCGTGGAGATGGTGGTCGCCATCGTATGACTGACAGTGGAAGCAGTTGTTGACCACGTCGTTATCGGCATGCTTGTAGTCCCAGCAAACTGTGTCGTGCTCACAGCCGTGTAAAGCGTGGCGGGTGCCGCCGCATGCGTCATCGCGCGGGTGGTAATGCGAGTGGTTGCGCGGATTGTCACACGAGTGGTAGTGCGGATGGTTGCTCGCGTTGTTGTACGGGTGGTTGCTTTTGTAGAACGAATCGTCGCACGCGTGGTCGGGCGCGTTGTTGCACGAGTTGTAGGCTGTGCCGTCACGCGCGTGGTCGGACGCGCCGTATCTAAAATATACAGTCCGCCTTTGCCGCTTGCCATGCGGAGATAGGCAATCATCGCATAATAGCCTTGCACCGTCGCCGATTCATTCACTTCGCCGTTTTGCGTATGACAAAACCCGCCGTTTGCAAGCCGATATCGTTCAATTCCGTCCAGCAGCGTATGACCGTTTTTAATAAACCGCGTGTCGGATGCGAGATCGATATGCAGCGCGGACAGCGCCACGATCACTTGCGCTGTGCTCTCGGGATTGGGCGAGCCATATCCGGCATAATCGCCGTCGGCAAGCTGTTTGGAAGACAGCAGCGAAAGTGCCCGATCCACGGCGCTGCGGACAGCGGCGTCGCTTTGATAATAGGGCGAGAGCGCCTGCAGCGCCATCGCCGTTACATCCACGTCGCCTTTTGTCCCGATGACCGCCCACCCGCCGTCATTGGTCCGAAGCGACAGCAAAGCTTGTATTACCGACGCCGCGGTATGCTCCCGGCTGGTGCGGCCGTTATTCAGGAGATGCAAGCCGTAGATCCAGCTCATCACACCCTGCTCCCCGATCGAATCGTTCATCGTACTGTCGATGTACGCATCGTTTCCCGCGTCGGCAGCCATCAGCGCCAGCGCGTATTTTTGGCGGGAGGTGGCGCTGTACACGGTGTTGGTTTCCAGATATTGCCGCAGCGCTCGGCGATAGGACGAAAAATCGTAGTGCCCGATCTGGCTGAGCGATACAATGTACCATTCCGCCGACTGCCCCGCCTTCGACGTCAGGGCGCCATTGATCCATTGCTGCACCGATGACGCGCCGGACCTCTCCATTTGATAGCGCAAAACGCCGTCGGCAAAGCGCTGTGCTTTGTCGACGGCGTTCGAATCCGCTGCTGCGACCCCAAAAACAGCAGAGCAAAGCAGGCCGCCGACAAGCAGCAGCGACAGGCATACTTTGATCCAGAGACGTTTCATCGGTCGTCACTCATTCCGAAAAAATCCTATCAGTCAAGCGTGTCGATATCACTCTTGACCAATTCCGCACTCTGCCCGCTGGCAAAACGGTAGAAATACATCACATCCGCCATGTTGAGCACGTTGTTGTTATCGAAATCCACCAGATACTGCACCGCCGGTGCGAGTTCCATGTGGCCGCTTGCCGCGCGATAGGCAATCAGTACGTCCATCATATTGACAACACTGTTGCCGTCGGCATCACCCACTTTACGGGTATCGTTCAGTTTGCAGGCGGGCGGCACCAGCGTTTGCGCATTCGATACTGCGCTGAACACATGATCGCCGCCGTCGAGCCTCACGACCGCCGCACCGTTTTCGTCGGTGACATACTCCGTTTTCACGCCATCGATCGTGATGGATACACCGACAACCGGCACCGCGATCGGATGCCAATCGTCATCGTAGGCGATCGAATACAAGGTCAGCGTCACGTCGCCGCTGTTTGTCATC
>JAFTBJ010000062.1 GCA_017455295.1 Clostridia bacterium | reverse complement strand
GGTGAGCGTGCGCGTATCCTGCGAGAACAGCTCCAGCATGTAGTCCGAAGCGTACCGGGAGGAGAGGGGAGATTCGTAACGGTTCGTCATAGCTTGCTCCTTATTTACGGATGATGATGCTGTCGCGCTCGGCGCCATGGAATTGTCTCGACCTTATCGTTGGCTGCCGGATGTCCTGCCGTTTTATGAACGGCTGAAAAATCGAAAGACCCGCGATCATCATGCGGCCAGATCGCATTGAACGAAACGGAGGAAGTTGTTATGCACGATCGCTATGAAAGTCCGCTTTGCTCCCGGTATGCGAGCGCGGAGATGCAGTATCTGTTTTCGCCGGATAAAAAATTCCGCACTTGGCGGGCGCTGTGGATCGCGCTGGCCGAGAGCGAAAAAGAGCTCGGCCTGCCGATTACGGAGGCGCAGATCGCCGAATTGAAAGCGCACGCCGAAGATATCAATTACGACGTGGCGGCGGCGCGGGAAAAAGAGGTGCGCCACGACGTGATGGCGCACGTTTACGCCTATGGGCAGCAATGCCCGACCGCCAAAGGCATTATCCATCTCGGTGCGACCAGCTGTTATGTTGGGGACAACACCGACCTCATCATCATGTATGAGGCGCTGCGTCTCGTGCAAAAGAAGCTGGTCAACGTCCTCGCGCTGCTGGCCCGTTTTGCCAAAGAAAACCGCGCGCTGCCCACCCTCGCGTTCACCCATTTTCAGCCGGCGCAGCCGACCACCGTCGGCAAGCGGGCAACCTTGTGGGCGCAGGAATTTTTGATGGATCTTGAGGAAGTCAGCTTCCGCCTTGAAAACGCAAAACTGCTCGGCTGCAAAGGCACGACCGGCACGCAGGCGAGCTTTCTCGAATTGTTCGAAGGCGATCACGACAAGTGCGAGGCGCTCGATCGCCTGATCGCGCAAAAAATGGGGTATGACGCCTGCTTTGCCGTGTCGGGGCAGACCTATCCGCGCAAGCTGGATGCGGCGATCCTGTCCACTTTATCCGGCATCGCACAAAGCGCATCGAAATTCAGCAGCGATATTCGGCTGCTGCAGCATCTCAAAGAGATCGAAGAGCCGTTTGAGAAGAACCAGATCGGGTCGAGCGCCATGGCGTATAAACGCAACCCGATGCGCAGCGAGCGCATCGCGTCGCTGTCGCGCTATGTGATCGCCGACGCGCTCAACCCCGCCATGACCGCCTCGACGCAATGGTTTGAGAGAACGCTCGACGACAGCGCCAACAAACGCATCAGCGTGGCGGAGGCGTTTTTGGCGGTGGACGCGATCCTGTCCCTCGTCATCAATGTGGTGGACGGGCTGGTCATCAACCGCGCGGTGATCGAGCGGCGACTGATGGCGGAACTGCCGTTCATGGCGACCGAAAACATCATGATGGACGGTGTCAAACGCGGCGGCGACCGGCAGGAGCTGCATGAAGCGATCCGCACCCACTCGATGGCGGCGGCCGCCCGCGTCAAACAGGGGGACGGCGTGAACGATCTGCTCGATCGCATCGCCGCCGACCCAGCGTTTGGTGTCACGCGAGAGGAACTCGAAAAGACGCTTGACCCGGTGCGCTATGTCGGCCGGGCGCCGGAGCAAACCGACCGGTTCCTCGCACAGCAGATACAGCCGGTGCTGGACGCCCATGCGGATCTGCTCGGCGTGCAGGTGGAGATCCGGGTGTAATATATTAAAATGAAGGAACGACCACATGATCCGGTATGTTGGATCATGTGGTCGCTCCTTTATTTTGAATGAAGTATGTAATCTTTGGCTTTAACCCGAGACAGCGCGCAGCGGTCGCTGCCGGTGTCATCGATCAGCCCGAGTATATCCCCTTGGGCGTTGCGGATATAGAAATATTCGGCGTTATTGTAGACAACACTTGCGACGCCATTTTGCCCATAGAAGAATTCGAGCGTATCCGATCCCGCCGTCATCTTCCGCAGGGTGCCGTCCACCACCTGATAGGTATAATTGGTCGTGACACCGTTGGCGGTAACTTCGCGGGCAGTGCGGATACCGTTATCGTCATACGTATACACCGCGTTGTTATAAATGCCTTTGTACGCCGTATGCAG
>JAFTBJ010000061.1 GCA_017455295.1 Clostridia bacterium | reverse complement strand
TTTTGCTCTTGCCTGCACAATCAGTTATGTCCTGTCCGGATATTTTGGGCTGTATCACACACAAAAGATCGTCTATTCCAAACTGGATGTGGAATTCATCGACCGAATGGCAAAATAATTTGATATTCGCAAGGCGGTTTGCTTTATGCGCTATGACAATCAAGCATTACAGTTTCACTGTAAGCCATCCAAAGGATGGATGAACGACCCGAACGGGCTGATCCAAATCGGTGATACCTATCACCTGTTGTATCAACACGCCCGCGAAAAAATTCGTCCGTGGCAGGAACCGATCTCATGGGGACATACCACGACGCGGGATTTTTTGAATTTTGAAGAATTGCCGGAGGCAATCTGTCCCGGCACAAACGGTGATTATGACAGTTTTGGATGCTGGTCAGGCACCGCCGCTTTCAAGAACGGCACGCTGTATGTATATTATGCGGCTGCATTCCTGCTGCCAAACGGTGACGCTGCGCAAACGATCGGCCTCGCCACATCCACCGACGGCGTCCATTTTGAAAAGCATCCCGAAAATCCCATCATCGACCATTATCCGAAAGATGGCTGCCGCGATTTCCGTGACCCGGCAATCCTGATCGATGGGGACAACGCCTTTCTGGTGATCGGTTCCGCCAATCAGGAACGCACCATCGGGCGACTGCTGCTTTACAAAAGCAAAGATTTGATCCATTGGCAATACAGCGGCATCCTCGCTGAATGGGAAGGCTGCCGGTTTTGCGAATGTCCGTCCTTCCTCCGCATGCCGGACGGAACATACCTTTTGAGCTGTTCCGTTATCGAAGCCGCCGAGGAGATCCGGCATTTTTATTTGATGACCGGGAACTTTGATGGCAATCGGTTTACCCCGCTTTATCGAGCCGAACCGCAAAAAGGCCCCGATCAATACGCGGGACAGGTTTTTCGAGATGAACACGGCCGGATCCTTATGCTGTCGTGGATCCCCGGCTGGGCGTATGCGCACACCTTCGAGCACTGTGTCGGCTGCCTGTCGCTTCCAATGGAGATCATTTGCGATGGCGACACGATCAAGGCGTTCCCCGCCACGGAGTGTCAACATCTTCTAAGCGACAGTGATCCGGCCATTATTCGCACCGCTTCCGGATTTGTCATTCACCGCGATCAAGTGCCCGATATTGTCTATACCGGCCCACTGCATGATCTCAAAGCACTGCGAGACGAATACGTTTTGGAGGTTTTTGTCAACGGTGGAGAATGTGTATACGCCGTTTTGCTGCAATAGCCGAGAGCCTTTTCGGCTGCAGAATCATCTCAAGATAAAACAGGTCGACAACGCATTGAACATGCGTTGTCGACCTGTTCTGTTTATACAATCAGGATATGGGCATGACTGTCGGGCCTTAACCACTGCAATACATTCTTCATCTCCGATTCTTCAAGCGCGACACATCCTAACGTATTTGTGACACCGCTATGCAGAAAAATCGCAGAGCCTTTTCCGGATATGATGGGATTTATATTATATTCAATAACAATGCCATAACGATATCCCAAATGATCGATCATATGCTCAGCACTGTTCCAATCCGTCTCCTGCTCATCTATATCTACCCAACGATTGTAATATGCGGAAGACGGATCATCCACCCAATAAATTGAAGGGGTAATCACACGATAGTCCCATGTCACATCGACATCTTCTTCAAAGCCAAATGCAAATCCAAGCGGATAGAATCCAAGTGGGGTACAGCGATCGCCTTCCTGTTTTTCGGCTGCCGCAATCACCCCATTTTCACCGATAAAAGCCGATAGTCCGTTCAATGAGGGCGTCCAAACGCCGTCAATGCAATCATAGCAAGTTACCGTCGTCTCTTGGAAAAGGGCAGAGACAAGCACCACTTGAGAAACGTCCGTCAGCTCCTCTTCTTTTATATCCATCCGGCGAAGCGCTGTCTGCAGTTCATCCGGGATAGCCACCTGCTCTGTGTTATCCGTCGTGAAAGGCGGAACCGTCGACGTACCGGATGCCGTCCATATCGTTTCGAAGGATCCTGTCATACCATTTACCGATGTGACAGACTGTTCGGAAATTGTTGTAGAAGAAGGCTCTTCCGTGAAATCAACATGGGCGGTGCAACCGGCGAGCATAATGCAAACAGCCGCTATACATACCCATGCCGTCAATGGTTTCATCATAACAATCACCCGGTAATGATAATGCATGGATGCTGCGCACTATCCAGACGAGCCAGCAATTTTGTCATCTCCGCCGAAGATATATCCACACAGCCGTGCGTCGCTTCCAATGCAGTATTTTTTCCGCAAAGTGTAATAACAGAGCCGCGGCCGGCAACAGCGGATCCCACCGTTCGGCCATCCCCGTTTGACGCGATATTGATACAAGCAGAATGGGTAGAATTTGCAAAATACATGTTATACATGTCTTCAGCGCTGCTCCAATCTTTGTAAGCGGCGTCCGAATTCTGAAGCGTATTATAATAATCGGAGGAAACATCGTCTACCCATACCGACTTGTATGTGATCGGTATGTAGGAAAGTTTTGTTGTCGGCCTTGTCAGCGCACAGCAGAAGGTCAATTCAAATTCACCGGCCGGTGTACAGCCGTCCCCTTCTGTTTTGTTCGGCGTAATACCGTTTTTGCCGACACGCGCATCTGTTTTGAAAATTTCCGTCCAATACCCGGAAGCGGTCATTTCATAATACGTCAGCTTCGCTTCCGAACCGGACGCTTTTACCAGCACAAATTGTCGACATGATTTATCGGCCGGAACGATCGCGGGTTGGGGCATCGTGGTTTCTTGAACAGCGGTTGTCGTTGTGGGTGCTTTCGATGTTGCGGTGGTTGATGCAGAAACCGTAGCAGTCGTTTCGCTGGTTTGCGCGATTACCTGGGTGGCATTATCGGATCCCTCTGTTTGAAAAACGCCGAATTTAAAGCACACCAAAGCGCCATCCGCAAGCAGCAAGACAGCAGCAAGAACGCTCAATAGAACGATCAACACAGATTTCCCGGACTTGTTTTGGGGGGCTTGTGCAGTACCGGAAGGCGGCATCACTGTCGCAGACGGAGCAGGAGCCGATGGGCTTATTGCCGGAATCCGTGCACCGCAAACGGTACAGAATTTCGCATTTTCTTTGACAGATTCATTTCCGCAATTCATACACTTCATGCTCATTATCTCCTATAAAGTATTACAAAATACCGAACGCATCGGAACAATATCTATTTTTTTAAAATATCGGTCGGTATAATTTTTCGTAATGGCAAACACCAATTTTGACAATCCAAAAATGCCGATCAAATTCGGGATCGCCATCATAGCGTTAAACATATCCGCCAGTGCCCATACAAGATCAACTTTTGCCGCAGCCCCGAAAACCAGAATTATACAAAACAGAATGTTATATATCGGAACTGCTTTATCGCTGCCGAGATATTGAATAGCGCGCGTGCCGTAAATTGACCAGCCGAGAATGGTTGAGAAAGCAAAAAAAAGCAAACTGAGCGTCACAATCAGGCTGCCAATGTCTATGCCTTTAAATATCAACACGCCGGAAAACGCATACTGTGTAATTTGGACGCCTTGCAATCCCGGTACCGTATCCGCTCCGGTCGTCAATATTGTCAGCGCTGTGATCGTGCAGACGATGATCGTATCGAACAGCACTTCAAAAATGCCCCAGAAGCCTTGTATGACCGGCTCTTCCACATTGGAATGGGAATGAACCATAACCGACGATCCAAGTCCGGCCTCGTTGGAAAAGATGCCGCGCGCTACCCCATAACGGATCGCTCGCGCTATTCCATAGCCTGTCATACCGCCGCCGACACTTTGAAGTCGGAATGCACCGGCAAAAATCTTTGCGAATGCGCCCGGAATATTTTGTCCATTCACCACAATGACGATCAGCGCCCCCAGCAAATAGAAGATCGCCATAAGCGGCACCAGCTTTTCCGTTACAGAAGCGATTCGCTTGATACCGCCCAGCAGAACAATCGCCACCGGAACGGCAACCATTATGCCAATCACAATTCCGCTCAGATGAAATCTTGTTTCCGCTTCACCGAACCGGGCAAGGAAAAACTCCGATACGCCAAAACCGGTTTGTATCGATGCGGCAATTCCATTTACCTGGGTCATATTGCCAATACCGAGCGATGCAAACAAACAACATAAGGAAAACGCAATCGCAAGCCGTTTGCTTTTCAGGCCGCGTTCCAAATAATACATAGCGCCGCCCAGCCATTCACCCTTTTGGCTCTTGCGACGATAATAAATCCCAAGCACATTTTCCGAATAGTTGGTCATCATGCCAAAAAGCGCCGAAATCCACATCCAAAAAACAGCGCCCGGGCCGCCTGCCGCAATCGCGGTCGCCACACCAACAATGTTGCCGGTACCGACGGTTGACGCCAACGCCGTGCATAACGACTGAAATTGCGAGATGTTTTTTGCATCTTGTGTTTTTCGCACTCCCCGTTCGCGAAAAACAGCAAAAATGGTATTATGCAGCATATGTCGAAAACAACGAAACTGAAGGCAGCCGGTTCCGAAGGTCATATAAGCACCGGTGCCGACAAGCAAAGCCGTCATGGGAATGCCCCATAAAATTGTATCATTCAGCCATGTAACTGCCGCATACAGTACGTCTTTCGCTGCCGCATTCGTCGTTTCGGCCGATACCGGCGCTGCCTCAAGCAAAACGATTGTGTTCACCATGCAGAATAATAGGAAACACCTTTGCAACGGCTTTTTCCAATTCAAAAGATCACCTCATCGGGAACACAATTATTAGTATAGCATTTTTTTCATCATTTGACTAGTATTTTTCCGCATATAAAAAAATGCTTTTCTTTTATAAAAAAATATGATAGACTAATAAAAAGTGCAATCTCACGGAGGCTGACTATGGAACACGATGCGTTTACAAGCGGCGTTGAAATGGGCGGACTGCTCAATTCGCGGGATATTCGCGTGTTGGTGTGCTATATGCTGAACAGCGTTGACGAACCGATGACGCGAAGCGATATCGTTGAAATCGTTTTCACAAAAGGCATGGCTAACTTTTTTGAAACAGAAGCCGCGATCGACGAACTGATCCGCCTGGGCAATCTGGAAGAAGATGAACAGGAGTTCCTTCGCTTGACCGAAGTCGGTCGGGATGCTTCTCAAACGCTGACTTCTCGCCTTCCTCTCACGATTCGCGAGCGTTCGGCGGAGGCGTGCATCCGTCTTTTGACCAGACGCCGCAGAGAACGTGAGACCCGTGTGGACTTTGAACATCTCGAGGAAGGCGGCGTAGCTGTCACCTGCTCGATTGACCGCAGCGAACACCCCATGATGTCGGTCACCCTTCGTGTCGCAGACGACGCGCAGGCGCAGTTGATACGCGATCGGTTTTTAGACGATCCGGTAACGGTGTATCGCCTCTTTATCGGTCTATTGACCGGCGAAGCACAAAAGCGCACCATCGGTGACCATGTTTTTCTCGATCTGCCAAGGTGACCGGTATGAGATTTTTTAAACGTCGAAAAGCCACCGTGTCTTCGGGCGGGGATTCGCTTCTTGAAAAAATGAATGGCAAAGAGCTTGCGTATGTTACTCTCCGCGCGCCGGATGACAGCGGCACTGTCACCGAACGTGTCCTCGGCAAACACGGCCGCCTCACCGTGACCGACGGGGTCATTCGCGTGATGTGCGAAAGCCGCCTGCTGTTTGTGTGCGACGCCGACGCCGCCAAATACGGCGAGCTGATGAGTCTTGCCGGGGTCGTGATTACCGGCGTCGACCGCGAAGACGGCTGCGTAAAAACCATTGTCGCGTATTACCAATATTACCGCTGATACTTGTCGTTTTTGTACAAAGCAATCCGCAGATATTCGTGAATCTGCTGATTGCTTTTTTTATGTAAATAATGTATTATAAATATGTCTAGTTGTGCAGCACTCTTGTATGGTTTTCACAAGCTGCTGCCGGATAAGATATTTTCAAGGAGGTTTTGTTCTATGAAGCCAGGAAAAGCCCTATTGTCCATCCTGTTGACGCTGGCCTTGCTCATTCCGCCGTTCAGCGGCGTACTGGTCTTTGCCGGCGATCCGACGGGTCCGCAAATCCATTTCAACGTGTCTTTGCAGCAGTATGTGCTCAAAGACTCCGAAATCACCGTCGACTTTTCATCCGACGCGGCACTCACCAAATGTGAGACCCGTCTCGAAGGAAAAGTGATCGGCACGGACACATTTGTTTCGTTCTCCCCGGAAAGCCAGGGGTTGACGAGCGGCGTGTATACGCTGATAGCGGAAGCGACCGATGAAAACGGCAATACCGCCATCAAATCCACCTCTTTCCGTGTGGTGGACTCCATTGACGCCCGTTATCAACTGGACGGCAATACCATGATCATCCCCGAAACCTCTGTCACAGCTTATGCAGCGGACGTGCTGGACTATAACGCCGGATACGGCTCGACCTCCGACGGCACGATGCAATACGAGATCTCCAACGATCCAGCCGCCGAAGTCAAGCAAATGAACGACGCCGACCTGCAGGCTGTCCGCTATCTCAACGTCGAAGGATCGGCGGGTGCCTATTCGGTTTCCGGCATCCCTTATCAGGTATTTGATATTGACCTGAACGGCAAAACCGACGGCGACATCGTGGTATCCTACGACGGGTATACCAAAGCCGGCGAACGCGTAGCCCTCAAAGTGTACAACCCCGCAAGTGGCGATTGGGACACGATCGGCACCTTCGTCGGCGAAGGCGCGATTTCCGGCCTTGTCGACGTGGCGACCTATGCACACGATGGCAAGATCACCGCAGCGGCGATCCTCGACTATGTGATCAACGGCAGCGATACCATCATCTGGATCACCGACCCGCAGCATTATACGAAGTTTGACGATCTGAACGAGTATTACTATGCCCAGTATCAATACGCCGCCGATCTGTATCAAAACGGAAAAGCCGCGTATGTGATGAATACGGGCGACCTCGTAGACGACCGGCCCACCTCTGATCGGGCAGCGCACGAATGGGAGATCGCCTCGGCGGCGATGCAGATCGTCGAAAACGCCGGGATGCCCAACGGCCTTGTGACCGGCAACCACGATGTCGGCGATTACAACTATCCG
>JAFTBJ010000060.1 GCA_017455295.1 Clostridia bacterium | reverse complement strand
TATGGACAAAATACAGTGAAATCTGGCTTCGGAGCGGTCGAACGGCTGCTGCGGAGCCCGTTTTTTTGCGTTCAGGCCCCAAAAACGGCTGAAAACGCTGGTGTACTTTTTGCGTTTCTTTGCTCCGAAAAGAAAGAACAAAAAGGTGTAGGAGGCAGGACTTGAACCCGAAAAACAGCGTTATCACAAGGATCATGATCGAGGCATGGTTGCAGACACGAAAATCGAAGCGGTTCGAGTCTTTCCTCTCGATAGTGGCGGTTGAGAAAATAAATATTATTTTGAAATACGTCGAAATCTGTTGAAATTGAGGGCTCTTTATGGTGTAATAATCAAAACCTCTCTATTGCTTTTACCATCGCTCATTCTGAAACGGAGGAAAATGAAATGGCTTATTCCTATAACAAGCTTTGGAAGCTGATGATCGATAAGAAAATCAACAAGACCACACTGCGCCGGGAGGCAGGTATTACCTCCAATGCCATGGCAAAAATGGGCAAAGATCTGCCAGTCAGCGTGGAAGTGTTGGCGAAAATCTGCCGTGTCCTCGACTGCACGGTAGATGATATCATCGAAATATTGCCGGATGATGTGGAGGAAGCAAAATGAGTGATTTCAACAAAAAGGAATTGTCTGAAGCCGACATCCGAACAAAATACATCACACCCGCTATTGTCAAAGCAGAATGGAGTTCTTTCTCTCAAATGAGGGAAGAATACCCCATCACCAAGGGGCGCATTATCGCTCGCGGCAAGACCTGCAGGCGAGAGAAACCGCTGAAGGCAGATTACGTTCTTTTTTACAAGCCCAATAAGCCCATCGCAATTGTTGAGGCCAAAGATAATAATATGATGCTAATTCAAGTAATATGAGAAACACCTGTGCCGAGGTATGAACCAGCCTGATGCCATTTTCTATTCTTTTTCTATATATCTTTTCACATTCGGTTTTATAGAAAAAAGAATCAGGAAACCTCATACCTCAGAACCGGAAAAATGCCTTTCGGAATGCAGTATCATAGCATTTCAAGGCGAAAACCGGTGAATTACTACGAGTCCGGGAGAAATATAATTGCATCAAACGCTTGATTATTCTCGTCATATATGCTATAATTGGTGAGAATAAAAGTGAGGTGAAGGAAATGCGGAGATTTGATTACGGGTTTCTGAAAGATAAGGCATGGGATAATGAGATCGTAGGATACCTCTCTCAGATCCACGAGCTGAAGGGAAAGCAAACGCTGTATCTGCGGCAAAAGCCTGCCGACGTCGAGAAGCTGGTCGAGATCGCAAAGATCCAGAGTACGGAGTCTTCCAACGAGATCGAGGGGATCCGCACGACGGATACGCGCCTGCGGCAGCTGATGAGTGAAAAGGCGACGCCACGCACCCGTGACGAGAAAGAGATCGCCGGATATCGTGATGCGCTGAATACGGTGCATGAGAGCTTTGAGTATATCCCGCTGACACCCAACTATATCCTGCAACTCCACAAGATCATGTTCAGCCACACCGACAGCGCGTTCGGCGGTTCCTTCAAGAATGTGCAGAACTATATCAGCGCCACCACAGCAGACGGAAGGACTTATGCGTTGTTTACGCCTCTGGCGCCGTATGAAACACCGGAGGCCATGCGCGAACTGTGTGATGCGTACAACTTCGCCATAGGCGAAGGCAACGTGGATCCGTTACTGATCATCCCATGTTTCATCCACGACTTCCTCTGCATCCACCCGTTTATCGATGGAAACGGCAGAATGTCGCGTTTGCTGACGACGCTGCTTCTCTACCGCTGTGGGTATAAGATCGGCAAGTATATCTCGCTGGAAGCCAAGATCGCCCGGACGAAAGAGAGCTATTATGACGCTCTGGAGGCCTCGCAGGCCGGCTGGCACGAGGACAAAGATGATCCCACTGCTTTTATCAAATACCTGCTGGGGACGATTATCGCGGCCTACCGCGATTTTGAGGAACGGATGGAGCTGGTTGCCACGTCTCCGATAGATACCGTTCGGAACGCAGTAAAAACCAAGATCGGCAAGTTTACGAAGGCCGAAATAGCCGAGCTTGTTACTTCTATGAGCGCCACATCGGTCGAACGCCATTTGCGAGCACTCTGTGAGAGCGGCGAAATCGAAAAGCGCGGCGGTGGACGATCGACGTACTATATCCGAAAAACAATATGAACAGTATCAAAGCACACAGCCACGGGCGACCGTGGCTGTTGCCATATATGTGGAAGGCGGTGATGCGTATGATTGTGCGCAGTTGATTTGCAAACGCCGGGCTGTCAAAAAGCCTTTTCTGGGACTGTGTGTCGCTCACGGAAAGCCACCGCATCAACGGGTATGTGCCGCGCGTGTCCGCCTATACTTTTCGGCACGACACAGCCGGATATCTGGCTTCCTATTGCATCACAGACGGAGATAACTGGGACGGCCTCGTATATGCTATTCCGACCAACAAAAAAAGACGGGTGTGATTGCCAAACGACGCCCGTCTTTTTGCATATGCCGCCCTAAATGTGCAGTGGCGCCCTTTCCGAAACGACCCGCCTGCCTTGACAATCCTTTTTCCTTATGGTATGATTTGTTATACAAATCATACCATAAGGAGCGCTGTTATGAACCACCGATCCTCTCAAAAATACGCCTGGAGCGTAACCGTCGGGGCCAAAGGCCAGATCGTCATCCCGAAAGAAGCGCGCGATCGATTCGACATCCAGCCGGGCGATACGCTGCTGCTGCTCGGCGACGAAAAGCAGGGTTTGGCCATTCCGAAAAAATCCGCGTTTTCCTCGCTGTTTAGTACCATATTCGGTGCGCATACGCCGGATACAACGTCCACGGAGGAAACGCTATGAGCATTTTGGAAGTAAAAAACCTGACCAAGCGGTACCCGTCCTTTTTGCTTGACGGCGTCACGTTTTCGCTTGAGACGGGCCGCATCATGGGCTTTATCGGCCGCAACGGAGCGGGCAAAACCACCACCATCAAATCTATTTTTCGTCTGGTTCATCCCGATGCGGGCGACATTCGCGTGTTTGGGCTGGACATGAATACACACGAACATGAGATCAAGCAGCGCATCGGATATGCGGGCGGCGCGGTGGACTTTTACAAGCACAAACGCATCCGCGATATGGTGGCGGTAACTCGCCGGTTTTACGACAACTGGGACGACGCCGACTACCACCGCTACTTGTCGCTGTTTTCCATCGATGAGGCCAAGACGCCGCTGGAACTTTCCGAAGGCATGCGGGTCAAATTGAGCTTGACGCTTGCACTGTCCCATCACGCGGAACTGCTGATCCTGGACGAACCGACAAGCGGCCTGGATCCTGTATCCCGAGCGGAGCTGTCCGATGTGTTTTTATATCTGAAAAATCAAGGCGTGAGCATTCTGTTTTCGACACACGTCACATCCGATCTTGAAAAATGCGCCGACGACATCGCCTACATCGCAAAAGGGCGGCTGATTGCCGCCGAGCCGCTGCAAACCTTTCTCGAAACCAGCGCGGCGGCCGGATGCGGGGCGACGCTGGACGACATCATGGTGCACTATGAAAAGGAGCGGCTGCTATGAAACACCTGCTGAACAAAGAATGGCGGCTGGCCGCGTCCCCGCTGTCCTATATCTTCCTGATCGCGGCACTGATGACGATGCTGCCGGGATACCCCATCCTCGTCGGAGCATTCTTTATCTGTTTCGGTATATTTCACTCATTTCAAAACACCCGCGAAACGAACGACACGCTGTATTCCGCGCTGTTGCCCGTGAGTCGAGAGGACATCGTCCGCGCAAAATTTCTCTTCACCGCCGTGCTCCAAATGATCGGTTTCGCAATCGCTTCCATTCTGACCGCTGTGCGGATGACGCTTCTTTCCACCGCTCTTCCATATGTCAACAACGCCATGATGAACGCGACACCGCTCTATCTTGCCTTCATGCTGATCATCTTCTGCGCATTCAACCTGCTGTTTGTCGGCGGATTTTTCAAAACCGCCTATAAAATCGGCCTACCGTTCCTTGCCTTCGGCATCGCTGCCCTGCTGCTGATCAGCCTGGCGGAAACGCTGCACCATCTGCCGGGGCTCGCCTTTTTGAACGCGCCGGCCGGCGAGGGCCTTGCGCTGCAATTCGGCCTTTTGGCTGCGGCGGCGGTTTTGTATATCCTCGCCACTATCCTGGCTTGTCACATAGCCAAGATCCGATTTGCCCGCCTCGACCTGTAAAGTGCACCATGATCCGGTTGTATTTTCGCAAAACCTCCTTGACAAACACCGGTTTTCTGGGTACAATATGGATTGATCCGTCGAAGCGGACCATACGGGCCTTTAGCTCAGTTGGTTAGAGCCACCGGCTCATAACCGGTAAGTCCCGGGTTCGAGTCCCTGAAGGCCCACCATCAAAGAAACCTCTTTTGTCTACCAGGGCAAGAGAGGTTTCTTTATTGCAATTGACAGTATTATCCAACGATGATACAATATCGATGTCAGCAAATTGGGAAATTACTCTATTGAGGTATTTACAAATGACGATAGAAACTGTAAAAGAACTTCTTAATTCAAATAACATTTCCTTCGATATTTGTCATTATAGCGGCGAAGCAGATTTTTATCGTCATATATGCTTGTTTCCATATTTAAAAAACGCTAAGCCCTGCAAAGTAACCACGATTGTCATACGCAGTAAAAACGGGCACAAGGACATCGAACTTCAATTCAATGAAACAAAAGGCGGCACCATTTTCGTGGATCTGTATTTTGGCGGTTATTCGTATGAACTGTTTGACTGTCAGGATGAATATTTGTCTGATGAAATCATTCGAGAAATCGATGGTATTCGCGAGGGCAGAGTCACGGTGATTGAAGTGTATAATCTAAAGAAATGCCGATGGATCGGAGACTTCGTCTTTGACCGCAACGACATGGATGATTCCATATTCGGTGAAGCAGGATTTGAAAAAGCTATGAAAAAAGTACAGAAACCTCTTTCTTTTTTCAAGAAGCTGTTTCACGCAAAAATACAGTATGATATTTATGATTTTGAAAGATATCAGTGCATTATCAAAGGATAGAACAGTATTGAGCTGCAAGGATGTTTTTTCGGCGTTCTTTCTATTCACTGGTGCACTTTTGCGCGCTTTTTCAGTTATAATCACCGGCTAAGCCGCTGGCTTCCGAGGTCAACGGAAATCTGGCAATCTTTTCTAACCTCTAACCTCTCACTTCTCGCCTCTAAAAGAAAACAGCCGACTGCACGCTCCGTCCGAAGAGTGCCTGTCGGCTGTTTCGTTTGCTTTTATGGTGTATCACATGGCATGATGTGATACATTACACGCGGTTTTGGATTATTTATTCCCGTAGATCGTCGAGAAGATCAAGCCCTTCACATCATCCAGAATGTAGGCCGTACGACTCAACAGCTCGAAGCATTCCTCACCGGCTGTCGAAGGAGTCAGAACCGCGTCGTCTTCGACCATGATGTCTCTATCGCTGTCGATGCAGAATTTGACCCATCTGTATTTCACATTGAGTTCGTTGCAGAGGATCAGCGCTTCAGCGAATTTCTCTTCGGGGCAGTTCGCAAACAACGTACGCAGCGCCACATGGATGCCGTCGTCATCCCCGTCAAAGAAAACGTGGGTCTGTCTGCCGTCATATGGGATATGGACACAAGTGCCACCGCCTTGAGTATCGCTGGTACTAAAATGGATCCCGCGCGCATTCAGCGTGTTGATGAAACTTTGAGCACAAATAACCATAAAATGGCCTCCTTAAAATTATTTGACATAATTATACAATTTTTTACCCTTATTGTCAAGCAATTTATTATAAAATAGTCATTTTTCGTGTTTATTTCTTATAATTTTGCTTAATTTTGCTTTTTCGACCTACCTTCTGTCGGACAGACTATCCATAAATTGACAGATCTCATTCCGCTGACGCCCGTCCAAAAGGCGATATTGTTCCAACAGATCCCACGCCTGCGAAAAGGGATCGTTGTGCACATCCTCTTGCTTGAAACGAGGCGGACAATACAGCACATTTCCGAGAAGGACATCCGCATGCACTTTCAAAGTATCGCACAATGCCAGCAGATGCGCCGTAGTTGGCTCCTTTTCACTGCGGCAATACGCCTCCAGACATTCCGAAGATATGCCGGTCGCGTCGGCGATTTCTTCCACTGTCACACCGCGATGCTGCATGATCAGACGAAGCTGTCGCCCCATTTTCGCCACCTGTGCTTACCCCCCTTGCCGGCATCTTTGTCGACTGTCATCTCGTTTATAACTTCAGTATACGCCTTCCTTACCGGGATGTCAATCCGTAGCGTACCGCGACAAAAGCAAAACCGCACCGGGCTTTGTTTCCAAAGGCCGATGCGGTTTTTCAAATCAAAGAAATCAAAGCAGATCAATGCCGTGCTCCGCACACGCTTTGCGCATCTCCTCCGGCCAGATCGCCACCTGCACTTCACCGACATGCGCCTTGCCGAGCAGGAACATGCAGATGCGCGACTGCCCGAGTCCGCCGCCAATGGTGAACGGCAGCGTGCCGTTCAGAATGCCTTGGTGGAACGGGAATTGTTCCCGTTCCGTCACGCCTGCCGTTTGCAGCTGCGCGTGCAGCGACGACGCATCCACGCGGATACCCATCGACGAGATCTCAAGCGCGGCAGAGAGCGTGTCGTCCCATACGAAAATGTCACCGTTCAAAGCCCAGTCGTCATAATCCGGCGCGCGGCCATCATGCGGCTTGCCGCTTTTCAGCGCGCCGCCGATCTGCATCAAAAAGACTGTGCCGTGTTCACGGGTGATGAGGTCCTCCCGCTCCTTCGGCGTCTTGTCGGGATAGCGGTCCTCCAGCTCCTGCGTCGTGATAAAATAGACGTCTTCCGTCACCTGCGTCGTCAAAACGGGATAGGCCTCTTTGACCGCGCGGCAGGTCGCGGCAAGCGCTTTCACGATGTTGCGCACCGTGTCCTTCAGATACTCGATGCTGCGATCCTCGCGCGTGATGACCTTTTCCCAGTCCCACTGATCCACAAACAGCGAATGCGTATTGTCGCATTGGTCATCGCGGCGGATCGCGTTCATATCCGTATAGATCCCTTCGCCCGGCTCATAGCCATAGCGATACAGCGCCATCCGTTTCCACTTGGCGAGCGACTGCACGACTTCCGCCACGCCGTCGATCTCCTTCATCGTGAATTCCACTTTGCGCTCGACGCCGTTGAGGTCGTCGTTGATGCCGGAGGCTTTCGTAACCATCAGCGGCGCGGTGACGCGATCCAGATTGAGCGCCGCGCTTAAGTTTTTTTGAAACGTATCTTTGATCAATTTGATCGCGCGCTGGGTGTCGCGGCGCGACAGCGAGGCGGTATATCCCGCCGGAAAAACCAGTTGTCTCATAAAGCTCTCTCCTTACCGAATGCTGCCCACCGTACGCGGATAAAGGATGACATCGCGGATGTTGCTCATCCCCGTCGCGTACATGATCAGCCGCTCGAATCCAAGGCCGAAACCGCCGTGCGGCACACTGCCGTATTTGCGCAAATCAAGATAATCCTTGTAGTTATCAAGGCTCATCCCGCGCGCCTCCATCGCGGCGATCAGCTTGTCATAGTCTGCTTCTCTCTCGCTGCCGCCGATGATCTCGCCGACGCCGGGTACCAAAAGGTCGGTCGCGGCGACCGTCTTGCCGTCCGCGTTCTGTTTCATATAGAAAGACTTGATGTCCTTCGGATAGTTGATTAAAAAGACCGGTTTCTTATACACTTGTTCGGTAATATACCGCTCGTGCTCACTTTGCAGATCGCAGCCCCATTCCACCGGGAACTCGAAGTCGACGTCCGCTTTTTTGAGGATCTCGATCGCGTCGGTATAATCGACGATCGCAAAGTCGTTGTGGATGACGTTGTTCAGCTTATCGGTCAACCCGCTTTCAAACCGCTGTTCAAAGAAGGCGAGCTCCTCGGGGCATTTGTCCATATACTCCTTGAGCACATATTTGATCATATCCTCCGCAATCTCGATCACGTCCGGTAGCTCGGCAAACGCAACCTCCGGCTCGATGTGCCAGAACTCCGACACATGCCGCAGCGTGTTGCTGTTCTCGGCGCGGAAGGACGGGCCAAAGGTGTAAAT
>JAFTBJ010000059.1 GCA_017455295.1 Clostridia bacterium | reverse complement strand
CCTTTTTGACGAGCACCGGCCAAACGCCAATCGATTGGAAGTTATAAAATACAAACAATAAACCGCCGCTCGCATCTCCCAAATAAGATGCAGGCGGCGGTTTTATATAGTGTTAGTTTGTTTATAGCGTAAATTTATCACATAGTTTTCGTGATCCGTTTCCGACGGTTTTCCGCCCAAAGTACAATCAGCGTAACCAATCCGGCGCCGATGACGATGCCGATCGTATCGACCAGCACATCCGTGGCGCTGCCGCCACGGCCGCGCACAAACAGTTGGTGGATCTCATCCGACGACGCGACCAGCACACCGCCTCCAAGCGCAATCAAAAAGCGCCAGCGTTTGCGCAGCCGGAAGGTAGAAACAAACATGCAAAAGCTCGCGCCGAGCAGCGCAAATTCGGTGACGTGCGCCAATTTGCGGATGATATGATGAAGAAACGTGACGGTCGCCGCGTTGTCAAGCTGGTCGGGGCAAACGATCCCCATCACCCACAAGGTGATCGCCCGGCTCAAGCTGCCGGACGAAGCGCCGTTTTGTGCGGAAAACCCGAAGATCATAAACAAAATGGCCAGTGCTATCAGCGCCGATATAACCCGAATAATATGATTTTTCATACGATTCACCTCTTTGGGCGTTTCCTGCTCTGCCTCATAGGACAAGGCACGCAGGCATATAGATAGATTTCAAGGGGGACTGTTTATGAAAAAGCGTGCTTTTGTCAAAAACGCCGCCATTCTCACCGCCACGTCGCTGATTTTGCGCACCATCGGCATCTTTTTTCGCATCTACATCAGCAACAAGATTGGCGCGGAAGGAATGGGGCTTTATCAGCTCATCATTTCCATTTATGTGCTCGCGTCCACCTTTGCAAGTGCCGGTCTGACCACCGCGGTCACCCGCCTCGTCGCCGATGAAATGGTGGGTGGAACGCTGCGATCGGTGCGCCGAGTGTTGAGGATCGGGATCGCCTTGAGCCTCTTGCTGGGCGTCCTTTCCGCTTTGATCATTTTCGGCGGCGCCGACCTGATCGCCAGTGAGTGGCTGCGCGATCTGCGCGCCGCGCCCGCGCTGCGTGTGCTGTCGTTCAGCCTGCCGTTTATGGGAGTATCGTCCTGCATCAAAGGGTACTTTATTGCGCGGCGAAAAGTGGGCAGTTCATCCCGCGCGCAGATTCTTGAACAGCTGGTGCGCATCGGGGTGATCGCGCTGCTGATCGACCGCTTTGCGGCAAGCGGCATCGCGTCCGCCTGTTTTGCGGTGCTGCTCGGCGACACGATCGCCGAGGCGTCTTCCTGCCTGTATTTGATCGTCGGGTTTCTGCTTGATCGCCGCAAAATATCCGTCCAAAATGCGAAGCCGCTTTCACAGCCGCACGGGCTTTTGTATCGGATCTTGGCCATCGCCGCACCCATCACCGGCGGCCGCTATGTCAACAGCGGCCTGCGCACCATCGAAAACGTGATGGTACCGGAAACGCTGGCGGCCTATACGCTGTCCAAAGAAACTGCTTTGGCGGGATTCGGCAAGCTAAAAGGAATGGCGCTGCCGCTGATTTTGTTTCCGTCGTCGTTTTTGACGTCTTTTTCCACCTTGCTCATCCCGGAGATCTCCGAGTCGAACGCCTTGCGGCACAAGCGGCAGGTCGCGCACACCGTGGAACGCACGCTGCACATCACGCTGCTCTTATCCATCCTGCTCGGAGGGGCGTTTTTGCTGCTCGGTGCGCCGCTCGGGCGGCTCGTCTATCACGATGAAGAAGTGGGATATATGCTGGCCGTCCTCGCGCCGATCGCGCCGATCATGTATCTCGAAAGCGTCGTCGACGGCATTTTGAAAGGGCTCGGCCAACAGGTGCATTCGCTGGTTTTCAGCGTGCTCGATTCGCTTCTTCGCATTGTGCTGATTGTGATCGTCGTGCCGCACTACGGGATGAACGGATTTCTCGGGGTGATGGTGGTAAGCAATCTGTTCACAGGGTTTCTCAATGTGCGGCGCTTGTTTCGCGTCACCGATGCGCGTATGCAATGGGGACGCTGGATCGCGCGGCCGCTGCTCGCCGTCGTCACCGCCGGCAGCATCGCCTATGCCGCCGGGCAATGGCTGCTGCGCGGATCGAGCGACTTGGTATACGCGCTCATATGCGGTAGCGTCATGGCGGGGCTTTACGGCTTGCTGCTTCTTTTGCTTGGCTGCATCGGACGGGAGGATTTTGTCCGTACCGTACCCAAAGCAACATCGGCCGATGGAGCATTAGAGACGGACGCCACGTACCACACGCGGTATGCCGGCAGCGTCCTGCAGCACGTCCACATGCTGTAAACCGGCCTCTCGGAAAATGGCCGTCACATCCGGCGCCTGCCCAACGCCGATCTCGACAGCGCACATTCCACCCGGTTTTAAGAGCGGGACCCAAAGCTTTGCGATGGCGCGATAAAACCGCAGACCGTCCGCGTCGCCGTCCAGCGCCATGCGGGGTTCGTACTGTACCTCTCGCATCAGGCCGTCGATGTCGCCGCTCGGGATATATGGCGGATTGGACAGGATCAGGTCGACCGGCTCATAAACTCGTTGAGGCGCCAACACGT
>JAFTBJ010000058.1 GCA_017455295.1 Clostridia bacterium | reverse complement strand
CACGAGCAGCGCGCCTTCGCACGCCGCGAGCGAGCGGGAGACCTCATAGTTGAAGTCCACATGGCCGGGGGTGTCGATCAAATTGAAGGTATATGTTTCACCGTCGTTCGCCGTATAGTTAAGCGTTACGACATGCGCTTTGATGGTGATGCCGCGCTCGCGCTCGAGGTCCATGCTGTCGAGCAGCTGTTCCTCCATATCGCGTTTGGCGACGGTGTTGGTCAGTTCCAGGATCCGGTCCGCCAGCGTCGATTTGCCGTGGTCGATGTGGGCGATGATGCAAAAATTGCGGGTTTTCTCAAGATCGGCGGACAAATCGAACACCTCCTTTTGCAAACGGAATGGGTCAATCCAGTTGATTGAGCGTCAGCCCGGTGATGAGCTTCGGATAAAAATAGGTCGATTTTTGCGGCATCTTTTCACCGGCCGCCGCGACGCCCTGGATCTCGGACACGCGGGTCGGATTGAGCAGAATCGCCGCTTGATAGGTGCCGTCGTTCACACCGGCGATCGCTTCGTCGGCGGAGCGGGTGTAGGTCAGGTTGATCTGCTGCGCCATGTTCGCTTTGTCAATGCCGAGCAGCCGCTCCAAAATACCGGTGTGCAGCACGTTGACGTCCAGCATCCGTGATACGGGCGACTGATCGGGCAGCAGCTTATCCATTAGCGCGGCGTCCTTGAGCGTCAGCAACGCGGTGGTGACGCCATCATAAAAGACAAACGCCTTTTGTCCGGCGGCGTACGCCGCGTCGAGCGCCGTTTGTGCATCGGACAGCGGCAGCCGTTTGACGTCGAAATCCGCTTTGCAGGCGGCGAGCAGTTTGTCCCCGTCAAAATTCGGCAGATCGCGCAGCAGGCGGTGAGTCGGAAATACCACGAGTCCCGGATGCGCCATATCCACCAGCATCATCATCACGCGGTCGGCGCCGTGATCGTCGGGATTCAGCGAGCGGCGATAGGCTTGATAGTTGAGAGCGGTCTCATAGCGATGATGCCCGTCGGCGATATACAGTTTCACACCGTCAAAGCGGCGTTCGATCTCGGCGATCGTGTCCGCGTCGGTAATCGCCCACAGGCGATGGCGCAGGCCGTCGCCGTCTATGGCGTCGGTGAGCGGTTCATCCGCCATCGCGGCGGCCAGGATATCGGCGGTATCCGCTTGATAAAGCGAGTAAATATCGCTGAAATTGAAGCCGGTCGCCTTCATCAGGTTGAGGCGATCCTCTTTAGCTTTGGAGAGCGTTTCCTCATGCGGCAGCACGACGCCCGCCGAAAACGGCGACAGTTCGACGGCAGCCAGCAGGCCGGTGACGTTTTTCGTATCGCCCCCTACGGTGAAGGTGATGTCATACACATAAAACGCGGCGTCCTTGTCGCGGGAGAGGATGCCGTTTTGGCACCAGTCTTTCACCGTTTCGCCGGCCAGCGCATAAGGGTTTTCTCCCTCGCGCGGCAGTTCCAGCCGGATGATGTTGTGCGGATTGCGTGCTAAAAACGCGCGGCGCTCCTCGTCGCTGATGATGTCGTAAGGCGGGCAAAGAAGCGCGGCGGGATCGCCCGCATTTTCGGAAAATCGCCAAGCGCGAAACGGATAGATCGTGGCCATAATAATAACCTCCTCAAAGGAAAATTCCATATACCGTTTTATTTTACCTATATAAGGGCCATTCGTCAAGGTATATTCCCAAAAAAGACAAAAATTCTGCCAAAAACCCGTAAAAAAAGCACTGCCGGAGCAGTGCTTAAAAAGGGCAAAATCAATAGTAATACGGGATCGTCTGCGCTGTGGTCGGTTGGGTGACGTACACGGTCACGGTGATCGGCGCGGCGGTGGTTGTTTGCTGATCGCTGATCTGCAGCACGACCAGATCACCGTAAATCAGCGCGGTGCCGGCGGATGGATTCATGCTGTCCACACGCCCGCGCTCATAAGAGGACACGCTGACCTTGACTTCCTGCACGCGGTAGCCGAGTCCTTCCAAATAGGTGCGGGCCGCGGGTTCTTCCCATCCGCGCAGATCAGGGAGTTGGCGGGTGGAGGGGCCGCCGCTGATACGGATGACGATCTCACTGCCGACATCGGCAAACGTTTCCGGCATCGGATCCTGTGACATCACGATCCCGGCCGGGACGGTGTCGCTGTAATCTACACCGATCAGCGTCACTTTCATTTGTCCGCGAATGCTGTTGGTGTTCACCATCGTCAGCACATCGGAATAGGACAGCCCCACGAGGTTGTCCACGGCGGTTTGTGTTGCGGTGGATCTCGTGGGGGCGGTAGTGGTGACGGCGGTAGTGACGACAGCGGGAATGGCGTCGGACTGCTGCGGTTTGGCAAAGGGATTGCCAAGCAGCAGAATGCAGCCGATCGCGGCCAGAAGCAGCGCACAAACGACGATCAAAATGATGACGGCGACTTTATAGCCGCGATGCCGGGCTTTCGGCGCGGCGACCGCGCCTTCGATCGGTTCTTTTTGCAGCGCTTCCACAACGGGAGCGGTGGTCAGCCGATCGCGCAGCTGTTCCATCGTCGGGATACGGCGCAGCGGATCCAGCGCCAGCGCATCCACCAGTGTCGGCGCGACGTGGGACGGCCAGCTTTCGGCGACGTTGGTCGGAACGAGCAGCGACGCCGTTTTGTTGATGCGGGCGGGGGCTTCGGGCGGTTCTTCCCCGGTCAATGCAAAGAGAATGGTGGCGCCGAGTCCGTAAACATCGGCGGCTTGTCCCGGTTCTTTTCCGTCCTCATATTGTTCGGGTGCGGCAAATCCGTCCGAAATATGAGGGGGGAGATCGGTGCCGGTCATATGCGCCTGCGGCAGCTCCCAGCCATCCAGGCGCAGGCGATTGTCGCTGTCCACCAGCAGGGTATCGGGGGAGATGGCGAGATGGTACAGTCCTGCCGTATGCAGCGCCATCACCGAGGAGATCAGCGGAATCAGGAGCGGGCGTGCTTCTTCCCATTTCAAACGACCGCCGAGCGTTTGCACATACCGACGAAACGGAACCGCTTCCGCTTGATCGGACACGGTGTACATGGTGCCGTTTTCTTCAAACAGATCGTAAACCGGCAGCATAGCAGGCAGATCGCGCATGCGGGCGATCACCCGCGCCTGCGCGCGAAATTTCATAAAGTATTCATCATACACGATCTCTTTTCCGGCAAAAGCCTTGACGGCCTTGTTCTGGCGAGCACACAGACCTTCGGGGAAAAATTCACGAAGCAGCACCGGGCTTTTTTGCGTGGTATCATACCCGACGTAAATGATCGCATCGCGGCGACGCTCCAACGCCCGCCCGACGACGTATCGTTCCGAAAGGATCGTGCGAACCGGCAGGTATCCTTCCGGGTTTTCGCCGGTGACCGGATATCCGCAGTGATAACAGGTGTCGGAGAATTCGCTGATGGGCTGCATGCAGCCCATGCAAAGACGTTCGCTTGCCATATTGTACCTCCTTCGAAACCGTTACTGGAATCGGCGCTGCTGCTTTTGCTGCCGGACGTCCTGCCCGACAAATAGGAGCGGTTCATAAGCGCCGATGAGGCGAGAGGCGATTTGCTCGCCGTAGTGTGTATAAATAGCATCTGCATCCAGGTTGGTGCTGATGATTGTCGGACGGCCGCCGAGCAGCCGTTCGTTGATGATCGCATACAGCGACGATGTATAGAACGGGGAAGAAAACTCCGTGCCGAGATCGTCGAGGATCAGCAGATCACAGGAGGTGAGGGTTTCTTCCGCTTCGCCGTCTTCCCGCCCGAAATGCTCTTTCTCAAGCTGGCGCAGCAGCACCTGCACCGGGCCGTAGATCACATTCATTTCCCGGCTGCAAGCCGCCGCAGCGATGCACAGTGAAACCAGCGTTTTGCCGGTCCCGGTCGCGCCGCGCAGCAGCAGATTGGGACAGTCTGTTGAAAAATGCTCGCCGTAGTGGCGGCAGTAGGCGATGATCTCGCGCATATGCTCACGCGGAGAACATCCCAGCACCTCGTCAAATTCATCGGAATAGAAGGTCAGATCCAATTCGTCGAATGAATGGAGCGTCATCCCGGTCAACGCGCAAAGGCGCGCTGCGGCAGTGTCGCGCAGCAGTTTTTGAAAACAGCTGCAGCGTTTGCCGTCGTGGTAACCGGTGTCGCTACAGTGCGGGCAGGTGTACTGCGGCTCAAAATCGCGCACGGTTTCGCCTGCCGCCGCTAAAATGCTCGCCAATTCTTCCTGTGCGGCCAGATTCTCGCTGCGGATGCTTTCAAATGCCGCCGCATAATCCCGGCCGCCGCCGCGGATCAGATCGGACAGCTTGGCAACCGACCCGGCCATGATGGCTTCCAGTTCGCATACCCGCGGGTTTTGACGGAAGCGCAACCGCAGGTTTTGTGCCTTTCGTTCGGCAGCCAACCGTCTGGAACGGAGCACCCGCTCGGCTTCGTCATAGATTTCTCGTGAGTAACTCATGATTCATCCTCTTTCCACGTTGTCGGGATCTGCGGACGATGCCGCGAGACCATCGTTTCATATTGCCCGATGTTGAAGGAGGGCGGGCGGGAAGCGTCCGTCTTCATGCGGGATGCCTTGGAGGACGCTTTTTTCTTCTGTGTCAGCGCATCCCGTGCGCCGTCCGCTGTCGTGATCGCTTCGGCATGCAGGCGTTCCAGCACGCGATCCATATAGCTTGCCTGAAATTTCCCGGTTTTTTCGGTGGCGTAGTCAAACACAAACCGGATGACGTCATGCGGCATCTGCCATTCATAGATCCAGCGAAACGCCGCTTCTTTCTGCGAGACGGTGGGGGTGATATCGGTCAGACCGCAAAGAGAAGCAACCGTATCGAACGCTTCCCGACTTTTTTCAAGATGGTACAGATACCGGTCGGCTGCATCCACGGTGCAAATGCCGTCTTCTGCCCAGCCGATCGCGGTTTTTTCAATGTAAGCCCGCCTGGCTTTTCCGTTTTTTACCGCATAGCCTACCGCCATCAGGATTACCTCGGGAGGCAGGTGCAGGGAATGGTATAAGTAAAAATACATCTCCATATCGGCGGGCGATAGGGGGGCGCCAAGCTTTTCTTCCACCATCCGCAGCAGCAGGATAAAATGCTTGTCGGTGCCGCAGGCGGCGACCGCTTCTTCACGCGTGGGCATCGGCGGCCTCGACGGGCGAGCCTCGCTGCCCTTGTGGGCATCGTCTTCCGGCTTGGAAGGCAGCGGCGCTTCGGCGGCCGTTTCTTTGGATGGCGCGGCATCCGGCGCCGATTCGCCGATCACGATCAAGCCTTCATTCACCCAGTATTGCAGGGTGTCTTGGCAGTCGGCGGGGGTGCCGCCGCAGTCGCGGGCGCAGGCGTTCGCGTCGAATGTTCCGTTTCCTTTGCAGCAAAGCCAGATCAGCACGCGCAGAGCCGGCGCACCGGCCAGCTTGAGCTTGTCCGCTGCGGCTTTCGGTAGCGCGGCAGTGGAAAAGATATGCTCGCTGTTCCATGTATATTGCACCGACTCACCTCCATAAACATAGTGATTTGCTAAAAAAGAGCACCTGTTATTATACACAAAAACTCAGACGGTTGCAAGGGAAAAT
>JAFTBJ010000057.1 GCA_017455295.1 Clostridia bacterium | reverse complement strand
TTGCCGAACACGTTCTTATACTGAATGTCCAGCTTGGGACCGTAGAACGCCGCCTCGTCGATGCCGATGTCATACTGCACGCCGAGGTCGTCGAGGATCTGGCCCATCACGCGCTGCGCTTCTTCCCACTGCTCCGGCGTGCCCTCGTATTTGTTGTTCGGGTTCGCGGGATCCCACTGGGAGAACCGGAAGGTGCATTTTTCGAGCAGGCCAACCGTGTCGAGGCAATATTTGGCGAGATCGAGGCAGCCTTTGAACTCTTCTTCCAGCTGTTCGGGGCGGAGCACCAGATGCCCTTCCGAAATGGTGAACTGGCGCACACGGATCAGGCCGTGCATCTCGCCGGAATCCTCGTTGCGGAACAAGGTGGACGTCTCGCCGAGGCGCATCGGGAGGTCGCGATAGGACCGCGCCCGGTTGAGAAACACCTGATACTGGAACGGGCAGGTCATCGGCCGCATTGCAAAGCATTCTTTTTCCTCATCGTCCGGGTCGCCGAGGATGAACATGCCGTCGCGATAGTGATCCCAGTGTCCCGAAATGCGATAAAGGTCGCGTTTCGCCATCAAGGGCGTCTTGGTGAGCTGGTAGCCGCGCTCCTGCTCGATATCCTCGATCCAGCGCTGCAGCACCTGCACGGTGCGGGCGCCCTTCGGGAGCAGGATGGGCAGGCCTTGGCCGATATAATCCACTGTGGTGAAATACTCGAGCTCGCGGCCGAGCTTGTTGTGGTCGCGTTTTTTCGCTTCTTCGAGGCGGTTTAGGTGCTCTTCGAGCTGCGCCGCTTTCGGGAACGAAATGCCGTAGATGCGGCGGAGCATCTTGTTTTTGGAGTCGCCGCGCCAATAAGCGCCGGTGACGCTGAGGAGCTTGACCGCCTTGAGACGACCGGTGTCCGGCAGATGAGGGCCCGCACAAAGATCGGTGAACTCCCCTTGCCGATAGAACGAGATCTCCTCGCCATCGGGCAGCGCTTCGATCAGCTCCACCTTGTACGGCTCGTCTTTCATCAGAGCGATCGCCTCCGCTTTCGGGAGCACGAACCGCTCGATCGGCAGCGCCTCTTTGATGATCTTCTTCATCTCGGCTTCAATCTTCAACAGATCGTCCGCCGACCAGGCGTCGTCATAATCGAAGTCATAATAAAACCCGCTGTCGATCGACGGCCCGATCGTCAGCTTCGCCGCCGGATAGAGGCGTTTGATCGCCTGCGCCATGACGTGCGACGTGGTGTGCCAATAGGCTTTTTGGCCGTCGTGATCGTCAAAGGTCAAAATCTCGAGCGCGCCGTCTTTTGTCAGCGGGGTGCGCAGGTCGACGACCTCGCCGTCGAACCGCGCCGCGCACGCGACGCGATACAGCCCCATCGAGATGTCGCGGCAAACGGCGTCGATGGTGGCGTTCTCCGCCACCTGCATAACGTCGCCGCTTTTCAGTGTGATGTTCAGCATAGATGTTCCACTCCTTTGGTGAATTGTTGCGGGACGGCCGGTTTCACAAAAAAACGCTTCGTCCCCGTGCGCACAGGGACGAAGCGACAAGCTCCGTGGTTCCACCCACATTCGGCACAAACGTGTGCCCTCTTTGCGACCGGTAACGGGGTCAGCCGGCGCGGCTTATCGGGGGTGCCGTTCAGCCGCGCGCTCCAAGGCGGTGACGCTGTGTGCCGATCGCTTTTTCATTCGCCGCTTGCAGCCAAAGGCGGCGATCTCTGACGGGCAAAGCCGATCGATATGCACCAGCGCGTCCTTGTCAACGCGTTGTTCGCTCTTTATTGTATCACCTTTTTGCAAAAAGTCAAGCCCGGACATACGGAAATATCATCCGATTTTCGCTTGAATCGACAGCGTATATTCGCTCGGGGTCATGCCGGTGGCGCGCTTGAAATAGCGGGAAAAATAGTGCACCGACGTATAGCCGAGCTGATCGGCGATCTGGGTGATGTTGCCGCCGCCTTCACGCAGCATCCGTTTGGCTTGCTCAATCTTGAGCATGCGGTAATATTCCATCACGCCCATCCCCGTGACCGATTTGAAGATGGTTTTGAGATTGGTGGCGCTTTGCGCCGAAAAATAGCACACATCCGAAAAGCTGACACTGCCGAACACGTTGTCCTCAAGATACCCGATGATACGGCCGACGAGATCGTTGTCCGACCGCTGCTTGACCGACGAGGCGATCTTGACCGCCGGCTTTTGGTCGTCGGTGCGGCGGCACAGGGAGATGAGCAGCTCTTCGAGCAGCAGCACCACCATCTGTTCCGAGGCGATCGGCGGCTCGTCCGCCCGCAGCAGCCGATCGGTCGCGGGGTCGTCGAGCGGGGACGAAAACGCGTTCTTCGCTTCTTCGATGATGCGGGCAAACAGCGCCCGCTCCCGCTCGCCGGAACGGAACCGCTTGTTCTCAAAATATCGCATCGCGGGCGATTCGCTGCCAAACGAGATCACGACGAGATTGGGCGCGATCACGCCGTTGGCGGTGACGGTGTGCCGCTCATCCGGCTTGTGGAAAATGATGTCGCCGCGCCGCAGCGTATACGGCACATCGTCCGCCGTCACCACCACTTCGCCTTTGTCGACATAGAGCAGCTCCCAAAAATTGTGCCGCTCGCCCTTGAACGCATAGTCTTTGGAATATTCGAAATAATGCACGGTGACGAGATAGTCCACCGCAAGGTCGCGGCGGATCATGGTCGGGATATACCGGGTGTCCATCGTGATCCCTCCCGTCAAATCAGATCGTCCCGCACATACACGGGCTGACCGCCCCGCAGGAACAGGCGCGGCACACGCTTGCCGATCGCGCAGACGATCTCATAGTTGATGGTATCCGACCAGGAGGCGTAGGTCTCCACCGGCAAAAATGTGCCGTCGCTTTGCCCGAACGCGGTCGCGACGTCCCCCGCCGCCACGCCTTGAACGCCGCTGATGTCCAGCATGCACTGATCCATGCAGATGCGGCCGCGCACCGGCGCCGGTTCCCCGTGGATCAGCATGAACGCCTTGCCGGACGCGCGGCGGGTGTAGCCGTCGGCATAGCCGATCGGCACCGTCGCAAGCGACACCGCCCGCTCGGCGGTATAGGCGCGGCCGTAGCTGACCGCCGTGCCTGCCGGAACGGTCTTGGTTTGCGATACCCGCGTCTTGAGCGACATCACCGGCTGAAGCGGCAACAGCGAGCGCATCCAGCCGTCGGGATAGAGGCCATAAAGAATCACGCCGGGACGCACCATGTCGAGGTGCATCTCGGGAAACCGCAACGTCGCGGCGCTGTTGCAGCAGTGACGAAGCCGGAAGGTGATCCCTTTTTCGGCCAGCGCGTCGATCACGCGGCAAAAGCGGTCATACTGCGCGCGCGTCTGCGCCTCGCCGTTCGGTTCGTCGGCGGAGGTGAAATGGGTGAAGATGCCCTCCGCTTCGAGCGCGGGCAGCGCCGCCGCTTCGGCGATCTGCTCAGCGGCGATCAAAACGTCATCGTCCGCCTGGCAAAAAAAGCCCACACGGGACATGCCGGTGTCCAGCTTGATATGCACCCGCAGCGTCACGCCCGCCTCGGCAGCGGCGTCGGACAGCGCTTTCGCGTGATCCGCCGACACCACCGTTTGGGTGATGTCCGCCTCGCTGAGCACGGCGGCTTCTTCGGGCGGGGTATAGGACAAAATCAGGATCGGGCGGGTGATGCCCGCGTCGCGCAGCTGCAGCGCCTCGTCGAGATTGGAGACGGCAAACCAGTCCGCCCCCGCCGCCTCCAGCGTCTCGGCGGCCAGCACTGCCCCGTGGCCGTAAGCGTCCGCTTTGACCACCGCCATCACGCGGCAGTCTGCTTCGGTCGCGAACCGGATGCGTTTGAAATTGTCGCGCAGCGCGTCGAGATCGATCTCCGCCCACGTGCGCCTCAGCCAATGTTTCAAAAAGATTCCCGCCTTTCAACAAGGTCGTGTTTTATAGTTCTATTATACGAGACAGCCGCCGAAAATGCAACCGATTTTTCAAAAATCGTCGGCCGAAAATGCAAAAAAGGCAGTGAAAAGTGAAGAGTTTCCGCGCTGTCGCGCGACGGAATTTGAACCGTTTTGCGGCGTACCGAATATGAGGAGAAGCCATAAAACACGCCGTCGCGATACGTTGGGTTGCCGCACATCTCCCGGCGCGCCGCGGATCACGCACAAATCTTGCGGCAAGAGTGCGACGCCTTCATTGCGCCACACATTTTCCGACTCCTCCCCCCTATTCCACGCAGCGTGGACCATCTCGCCTGTGCGTTCCTTGCAAAACGGGACGGAATATGATAGGATAATCCTGAGGTGAGGCAGATGGACGCAACCAAAACCGGCGCGCTGATCGGGGCGCTTCGCAAAGAGCAGGGCTTGACCCAAACGGCGCTGGCTAATCAACTGCAGGTCAGCAACCGCACCGTCTCCAAATGGGAAAACGGCGACGGCTATCCGGATGTGACCATGCTGCCGCTGCTCGCAGAGGCCCTCGGGGTAACGGTGGACGAGCTGCTTCGCGGGGAACGGGACGAGACCTCAGCCGATCTCAAGGTGACGGCGGTCAAAAACAAGGACGACGTCTATAACCTGTTTCAGATCGCGTTTCTCATCGCGCTGTTTTGCGAAGGCTTCGGCACGCTGCTTTGTCTTGTGACGGAGCTGTATTCCGTATGGGCGTTCGATATTCTGTTTTATACCCATTGGGAGATCGTGTTTGTCGCGGCGAGCTTTGCCGCTGCGGCGCTCGGCGGTCTGATTTTTTGCGTGGGGGCGGTGCGCCTGCGCCCGGCGTTCTCCAAAAAAGAGCGGCGGCCGCTGATCGCAAAAAAAGCATGGATAATAGGCGTCGTCGGCGCGGGGATGCCGCTTTCGTTTCTCTATCGGCTGATCACCTGTTTTCTGTTACCGAACGCCCTTGTCGTCGGGATCGCACTGCTGCTTGTGTATGCCGCGGCGAGCGTGCTGCTGTATCGCTTCGCCATACGGCGGGAGGATTGACGATGAGCCAAAAACAGCCCCGTCGGCGCTTGGCCGCGCTGTTTGCCGCTCTTCTGCTTTGGACGATGCTGCGCGGCGCTTGTTCCGCTTTGGCGGTTCCGATCATGCTGGCCGACGGCTATGCCGCCCTGGCGCGCAGGACGGCATGCGTACCGCTTGAGCGGTTGCTTCGCGGCAGCGACAGCCCTTGCAAATTGGTACTGTTGCACGGGATCCCCGACGACGCCGCGCGGGACGAAAACGGCCCGCATACATATATGACCTATCGGGCGATCGGCGTGCTTTGGATCGAGCACGATGTGTCTGTCACCTATGAAATTGAGAACGGGATGCTGACGGCGGTATCGTATGACATGCCCTTTTGCGTTTCGGATTGGGGTACCATGGAGCTTCTCTTGCGAAAATACCTTCCCCGTGACGAGTTTACCCGGCAAGGCGACTACACATCCGACACGATTCGGTATCGATCGGTTGCCAAAGCGCTGTTGACCGATACGCCGATGGAAGAGGTCACGTTATCGAGAACCGCGGATACCATCACCGCGTCCTTTCATTTTTGCGGATAGGAGGGTCGGTATATGCTTCGGAATATCCTGCGAAAACACCCCCACATCACCCGCGCCGTCCTGATTACGGCGGCGGTGCTTATCGTTTGCTATCTGTTTTTGGTTCTCTGCCCGTCCCTGATCGGGCGGCTGTCTTTGCCGCAGGCGCAAAACCCGCTCGAGCCGCTGATCGGCGCCAACGACAGCGTGGTGCGCGTGATGCTGCACCACGGTCTTCCCGACCGCGTCACGCGCGACGACTGCTTTGGGACGCTTCTTTTTCAGTATACCGATCAATCGATCGCCGGCCGCACGGCCGCGATCGACTATCGCTTTTCCGCCTATGGCTGGATGGGCGGGCTGTATGAGATTCAGTACCATTTTGAAAAAGACAGCGCGTTTTACCCGGATATGCGCCGCCAATTAAGCGAGGCACTGTCCGAGCAGTTTTCCAAAGGTGCGAATACCTATACATATGATACCGGCGCTTGCAGCGAATCGATTTCGCTGCGCGACGGCGGCGTTGAGATTGCCTATTGCTATTGAAAAATGAAAAGTGGAAAATGATGGTGTCGCGCTGTCGCGCGACGGACTTTGAACCGTTTTGCGGCGTGCCGTAGGGTAGGGACGGGGCTATCGCTGCGAGATAACGAACGACAATGTTAGGATTATCTATACACATTATGTACATACTACTATTCAGCGGACGGCGAAACCGTCCGCTGCTTTTTTCATAAAATTTCAAAAAATTTATTCGAACCCTATTGACAGTCACATGAACCTGTGATATAATCAAATAAACTTGAACGAAAGGGTGTGTGCGCATGGCTCCCCCGTACCTGCCGGGAACCACCGTTCCCTATCAAGAAAGCGGCGACGCGCTGGCCGCCATTCGCCCGCTGATCGCGGCAACCGACGGGCTGACGCTCGGCCAGCTTTGTGCCATCACCGGGCTGGAAGCGCCCGCGCTGCAAAACTGGATCAAGCGCGGGTTTGTCCCGCACCCGGTCAACCGGAAATATCAAGTGCGGCACGTCGCCCGCATCCTGCTGATCGCCGCCTTGCGGGACTGCCTGCAAATCGACCGCATCGGGCGGCTGCTGACCGCCGTCAACGGCGACGCCGACCGCGAGGACGACGACATCGTATCGGAGGATCGGTTGTATGGCTATCTGTGCCGCGTGGCCGACCGGATCGGGCAGGATCCGCCTCCACCCGACGCGCTCGACGCGCTGGTCGCCGAAGTCACAGCGGATTATACGCCGCCAAAGCAGGGCGACGCCGCCCGGCTGCGGGCGGTACTCGGCGTGATGGCGGCAGCCTACACCGCCAGTATGTTCAAAAGCGAAGCGGATCGCCGCTTTTCGCAAATATAAAATCAGATACATCAAACATCAAAACATGGAGGATTCATCATGGAAAAGAAAATCAACTTCAACTGGAAAAAGATCGTCATCCCCATCGTGATCGCGCTGGTCGTGCTGCTCGTGCTGTTCAACACCTTCGTGGTGGTCAACGCCGGTCACACGGGCGTGGTCGTCACGCTCGGCAAGGTGGAAGAAGGCGTGCTGCAGGAAGGCGTCCACGCGAAAATCCCGTTTATCCAGCAGGTCGTGATGATCGACAACCGCATCCGCAAGCTGGAAGTAACCACCGAAGCGTTCTCGAAAGACCTGCAAAGCGTCAACACGGTGCTCGCGATCAACTACCGCGTCGACACGACCAAGAGCTACAGCATCTATAAAAACATCGGCGCGGACTATGAATCGGTGCTGGTCACCCCCGCCGTCAACGAAGTGCTCAAAGCCATCACCGCGACCTACACGGCGGAAGAGAGCGTCACCAACCGCGTGCTCATCTCCGAAGGCCTTGTGACCGAGCTCAATGAAAAGCTGAACTCCATCGGCCTGTATATCACCGACGTCAACATCATCGACTTTGACTTCTCCGACGCGTTTATCACCGCGATCGAGGAAAAACAGGTCGCCCAGCAAAAGCTGCTCAAAGCCGAAACCGAAAAGCAGACCGCGATCAAAAACGCCGAAGCGGAGGCCGAGTCGGTGAAGATCAAGGCGGAGGCCGAAGCGGAAGCCAACAAGAAGATCAGCGAATCGCTTTCGGAACGCATCATCGAAAACAAAAAGATCGAAAAATGGAACGGCGAGCTCCCGAAAGTCACCGGCGGCGCCGGCACCTTTCTCGACGTCGGATCGCTGACCGGCGAGGCGGCGCAGTAAGCGCCCCTTTAGCAAAAGGAACAAGGAGGGCAGTCAGGATGAAAAATCTGATCTGGATCGGAATCCCGGCGGCCGTTCTTCTCCTGCTGTTTCTCGGTGTTCCGGCGGCACGGTATCTGCTCAGCCGTCTGCGCCTGCTCGCCATGCTGCGGCGGCTGCGGCGGGAACAAACGATTGCCTACACCTTCCGAAAAAGCGGATCGCTGTGGGGATTCAACAACGGTCGCCACGCCGATCTGCTCATCGTCAAAGGCCGCCATGCGTATCTTGTGAAGCTCGGCGGATCGTTCAAACGCGCCACCGTCATCACCATAACCGCGCCGAGAACGTGGGTGTTCACCCGCTACTATCGGTCTCCTTCCCTTTCGGGCGCGCCGATTTTTGACGAAAGCCATGCCCGAAAGATCCCCTTTGACCTGCTCGGCGACACGGCACAGCTTGCCGCCGCACTCCCGGATGATAGGATTGTCACGCCGGTGTATCTGCTGACGCCAAAACCGCTCGGCATTCAAACCGCAGCCGGGCCGCTCTCAAACGGCGATACCGCATTCGGCGTCACGATCGGCACGGCAACATGGCTGGAAACGACGCTCAAAACCACTCCGGCCGCATCTCCGGCCGACATGGTGCCATTACAAACCGCATTTCAGTCTCTGGACGATGACATGACGCCGTAAACAAGCCCGTTTCGGCAAAAAGGAAGGATTGCTATGTTGAAACCTTTTATCCCATCCATCCCCGCCATCCTGATTCTATATCTGGTGTGGGTGCAATTGCTGATCGGGTCGCAGCTGGCCCTCGGCTTCTGCATCTACACGCATGCCGCGATGGAGGGTGACCGCAGAGCCAAAATGTGGGGCGTGCTTTCGGGTGTGTCCTCCTA
>JAFTBJ010000056.1 GCA_017455295.1 Clostridia bacterium | reverse complement strand
CTGCCAGGAAGTGGACGTGGTGGAAGATATCGCGCGCGACCGTGCCTGCAAACTGTTTGGTGCGGAGCATGCCAATGTGCAGCCCCATTCCGGCGCGCAGGCCAACCAGGCGGCGTATTTTGCGCTGATCGAGCCGGGTGACACCGTGCTCGGCATGAACCTCGCACACGGCGGTCACCTGACGCATGGATCTCCCGTGAATTTCTCCGGCAAGCTCTACAACTTTGTACCGTATGGCGTGGATGAGGAAACCGGCTACATCGACTATGACGTGGTGCGCAAACTGGCGCTTGAAAACAAACCGAAGCTGATTGTTGCGGGCGCTTCGGCGTATCCGCGCGAGATCAAATTTGACATCCTGCGTGAGATCGCGGACGAATGCGGATCGCTTCTGATGGTGGATATGGCGCACATCGCGGGCTTAGTCGCCACCGGCAACCATATGAGCCCCGTGCCGTATTGCGACGTCGTGACCACCACGACGCATAAAACGCTGCGCGGCCCGCGCGGCGGTATGATCCTGTGCAAAGAACAGCACGCCAAAGCGATCGACAAGGCGGTTTTCCCCGGCTCGCAGGGCGGCCCCTTGATGCATGTGATTGCGGGCAAGGCGGTTTGCTTCGGTGAAGCGCTGACTCCGGCTTTTAAAGCCTATCAGGATCAAATCGTCAAAAATGCGGCTGCGATGGCGGACGAGTTGATCGCGCGCGGCGTCAATCTTGTGTCTGGCGGCACGGATAATCACCTGATGCTGGTCGATCTGCGCGGCACCGGCGTGACCGGCAAAGAGCTGGAAGCGCGGCTTGATGAGGTGTTCATCACCGCCAACAAAAACTCGGTCCCGAACGAGCCGCTCTCTCCCTTTGTGACGAGCGGCCTGCGCCTCGGCACCCCGGCGGTCACCAGCCGCGGCCTCAAGGAAACGGAGATGCGCGAGATCGCCGGTTTCATTGCCGACGCCATCACCGATTTTGACAGCAAAGCGGCGGCCATCAAGGAAAGCGTGCAGGCCATCTGCGCCCGTTATCCTCTTTATTAAATTAAGTTTCAAAACGCTGTCGGCGTCTTTTACCGGATGCCGACAGCGTTTTCTTATGTTCGACTCTTGCAAAGCGGGGGTGCTTCGTGGTATAATATTATCAATATATTTCTAATTATGAATAGGGGGCACTTGTATGGCCTATTTTAACGGAACGATCTTTTCGGAATCGCTTGGTATGATGACCGATATAGCGGTAATTCTGCCGGAAAATCGCTGCCGCTGCTTGAAAGATGGCACCTATCCCGTGTTGTATCTGCTGCACGGCCTGTCGGACAACCATTCCGCCTGGTCGCGTCGTACGATGGTGGAGTTGTATGCTGAGGAGACCGGCATCGCCGTGGTTATGCCGGAGGTGCAGCGCAGTTTTTATACCGATATGGCGTACGGCATCCGGTATTTCACCTTTATTGCCGACGAACTGCCGCGCATTTGCCGGGACAAATTCCGCATCTCGAACGATCCCCGGCATACGTTTATCGCGGGACTTTCTATGGGCGGTTACGGCGCGTTGAAAACGGCGATGACCTATCCGGAACGCTTTGCGGCGGCCGCCGGTTTTTCCAGCGTGACCGACATTATCGACCGGATCAAACATTCGGAGCTGATCTCCAAAGAAGAGCTTTTCGGCATCATCGGCGACAAAGGCGTGCAGCCGTCTCAGGATCTGTTTGAACTCAGCAAGTCCGACAAAGCTTTCCCGCCGCTCTATATCACCTGCGGGACAGAGGACTTTATGATCGAGGACAACCGCCGTTTCCACGCGCATTTGCAAAAGATCGGCGTGCCGCATATCTATGAAGAATGGACGGGCGGACATAATTGGGCCTTCTGGAATACCTCGGCGGAAAAAGCGATGCGTTTCTTTGTGGAGCAAAACGATAAAGGGTGAACGGCACTATGAATAAACCACTTGCGGATCGGATGCGTCCGCAGACTTTGGAAGACGTGGTCGGGCAGCGGCATCTGCTCGCGCCTGATAAGGCGCTTCGCCGCATCATCGACGGCGGCAAGATCCCCAATTTGATTTTTTACGGCCCCTCCGGCGTCGGCAAAACCACCGTCGCCCGCATTATTGCCGAGCGGACGGATATGCGGCTGCATAAGCTCAACGGCACGACGGCCTCCACGGCGGACGTCAAAGACGTGATCGCCGAAGTGGGGACACTCGCGGGGGTCGGCGGCATTCTGCTGTACCTCGACGAGATCCAATACTTCACCAAAAAGCAGCAGCAAACGCTCTTGGAACACATCGAAAACGGCAACGTGACGTTGATCGCGTCCACCACCGAAAACCCGTATTTCTACGTCTACAACGCGCTGCTCAGCCGCTCGACCGTCTTTGAGTTCAAATCGGTGGAGGCGGCCGATATCGAGCAGGCCGTTCGCCGCGCGTTCGCGTTTTTGGAAGAGGAGATGCACACGAGTATTGCGGTGGAGGACGGCGTCGTGTCGCATATCGCGTTTGCCTGCGGCGGCGATGTGCGCAAGGCGATCAACGCGGTGGAGCTGTGCGTGATGACGGCGACGCCGTCGGAGGACGGCACGCTGTCAGTGACCGCCGATCTTGCGTCGCAGCTCGCGCAGCGCAGTGCGATGAAATATGACCGCGACGGCGATGAGCATTATGACATTGTCTCCGCTTATCAAAAATCTATGCGCGGATCGGATGCGAACGCGGCGCTGCACTATCTGGCGCGACTGCTCGAAGCGGGCGATCTGCCGTCCGCTTGCCGGCGCTTGATGGTGTGCGCTTGTGAAGATGTGGGGCTTGCGTATCCAATGATCATTCCCATCGTCAAAGCGGCGGTGGACGCGGCGCTGCAGGTCGGCCTTCCCGAAGCGCAGATCCCGCTCGCCGATGCGGTGATCCTCGTATGTCAAAGCCCGAAATCCAACAGCGGCGTTACAGGGATCGAGGCGGCGATGCGCGACCTCAAGGCGGGCAGAAGCGGCCCCATCCCGCGCCAACTGCAAAACAAGCACTATGACGGCGCCGACGCGGCAGTCAAAGGCCAGCATTACCTCTATCCGCATGCGTTCCCGCACCATTGGATCGAACAGCAATATTTGCCGGACGCGATCAAAGACGCGGTCTATTATGTCCCCGGTGACAATAAAACCGAGCAGGGCTTTGCCGCTTACTGGGACGCTATAAAAAAGAAAATCTGATTACAAAAATCCGCTTTTTTGAAAAAAAGAAGTGGATTTTTGTAACGTTTGCGGACAAACTGCGTCATAATGGGTGAGAGGAGGAAGAGTATGGAAGACAAAAAGATCGTGGCGCTCTTTTGGGCACGCGATGAAACCGCGATTGAAGAAACACGCGGCAAATATGAACCGCTGTTGCATACGCTCTGCGGCAGGATTCTTAAAAGCAAAGAGGACGCCGAGGAATGTGTCAACGACGCGTATCTCAAAGCGTGGGAGTCGATCCCGCCGCAGCGCCCCGAAAACCTCCTTGCGTATCTGGCCAAAATCACCCGGCGCACGGCGATCGATCGGTATCGTCGTCGGTATGCGGAAAAGCGTCTCGCAAACGAATACGGCGTCGCGTTGTCCGAGCTGGAAGAGTGTATATCACACGGGAAAACCACCGAAGACGAGGTGGAACGATCGGCGCTGGAACAAACGATCAACGCCTTTGTCCATACGCTTTCACCCGAAAAACAGCGCATCTTTATTTGCCGCTATTTCTTTTTGAAACCGATCGAAACGGTGGCGGCGGACTGTCATATCAGCACAGCCAAGACCAAAACCACCTTGTTTCG